>JBIKOE010000066.1:0-8150 GCA_044358215.1 Crocinitomicaceae bacterium | reverse complement strand
ATAAATTAAGAGTAATGTTACAACCTAAAAGAACAAAATTTAGAAGAGTACAGAAAGGAAGGAGCCGTGGATTATCACACAGAGGTTCAACAATTTCTTTTGGTTCATTCGCTCTTAAGTGTTTGGAGCCTGGATGGATTACTTCACGACAAATTGAAGCATCACGTATCGCAGTTACAAGACACATGAAACGTGAAGGAAAAGTGTGGATTCGTATTTTTCCAGACAAACCAGTTACATCTAAGCCGGCAGAAGTCCGAATGGGAAAAGGTAAAGGAGCTCCAAGTCATTGGGTTGCTGTAATCAAACCTGGACGTATCATGTTTGAAGCTGACGGTGTTTCTTACGAGGTTGCAAAGGAAGCATTGCGATTAGCAGCACAAAAATTACCAGTTAAATGCAAATTCGTTGTTCGCAACGATTATGTTATACCAGTTTAAAAAAGAAAAATGAAACAAGTAGAGATTTTAAAGCTAACAAACGAAGATTTAAAAAGTCGCTTAAGTGATTTTCAAAATCAGTACGTAAACTTGAAATTAACGCATAAAATGGCTCCAATTGAGAATCCATTGAGAATAACAAGTATGCGTAAAGTTATAGCTAGACTAAATACAGAATTAACAAAACGTTCGAATCAAGCTTAATGCTTGAAAAAATAAGCCTAAATGGAAACACGTAATTTAAGAAAAGAAAAAGTTGGGGTCGTAATGAGTGACAAAATGGAAAAATCCATTGTTGTTTCTGTTGAGCGAAAAGTAAAACACCCGAAATACGGGAAATTCGTAAAGAAAACTACCAAGTTTATTGCTCACGACGAAAAAAATGATTGCAACATTGGTGACACTGTTAAAATCATGGAAACACGTCCCTTGAGTAAAACTAAGAATTGGAGATTAGTAGAAATTGTCGAAAGAGCTAAATAAACGGAGAAATGATACAAACAGAATCCAGACTATCAGTCGCAGACAATTCAGGTGCCAAAGAGGTGTTGTGTATTCGCGTATTAGGCGGAACAAGACGACGATATGCTTCAGTTGGTGACAAGATTGTGGTTACAGTAAAAAGTGCTATGCCGAATGGTGGAGTAAAGAAAGGTACAGTAGCAAAAGCTGTTGTTGTCCGCACTAGAAAAGAAGTTCGTAGAGCAGATGGTTCTTATATCCGTTTTGATGATAACGCATGTGTTATCCTTAATCAGACTGGGGAAATGAGAGGAACGCGTATTTTTGGACCTGTAGCCAGAGAATTAAGAGAGAATAACTACATGAAAATTGTTTCATTAGCACCTGAGGTGTTATAATTAAATAGAGATGCAGAAGAAGTTACATGTTAAAATTGGTGATACTGTTCGAATAATGAGCGGCGAATCAAAAGGTCAAGAAGGAAAAATACTTTCTATTGACCGTAACAAAATGAGAGCAATTGTTTCAGGGGCAAATATGATCAAGCGCCATACGAAGCCAAGTGCAGCAAATCCACAAGGTGGAATTGAAGATAAAGAAGGTACAATTCATTTATCAAACCTTATGGTTTTAGTAAATGGAGTTCCTACTCGTACTGGCAGAAAAGAAAATGATAAAGGTAAATTAGTACGTTATGCAAAAAAATCAGGGGAGGTGATTAAATCATGAGTTACAAGCCAAGATTAAAAGAAAGATACAAGGGAGAAATTATTCAGGCCTTGAGAGATCAATTTGGATACAAATCTGTGATGCAAGTTCCAAGGTTACAGAAAATTGTTTTGAGCCAAGGTATTGGTGATGCAGTTGCTGATAAGAAAATTATTGAAAATGCTGCAGCAGATTTATCTCGTATTGCTGGTCAAAAAGCAATTACTACTTTATCCAAAAAAGATATTTCAAATTTCAAATTAAGAAAAGGAATGCCGATTGGGACAAAAGTAACTTTAAGAGGAGATAGAATGTATGATTTTCTAGATCGATTACTTGCGGTTGCTCTTCCAAGAACACGTGACTTCAGAGGAATCAACCCAAAAGGATTTGATGGTAGAGGTAACTTCAATTTAGGAGTTAAAGAGCACATTATCTTTCCTGAAATAGACATAGATAAAGTAAATCGAATATTAGGAATGGATATAAGCTTTGTAACTTCAGCTGAAAGTGATGAAGAAGCAAAAGCACTATTAGATGCATTCGGTTTTCCATTTATAAAAAAATAGATAAAAAATGGCTAAAGAATCAATGAAAGCGCGAGAGCGCAAAAGAGAAAGATTAGTAGAACGCTTTGCTAATAAAAGAGAAGCGCTTACTAAAATACTTAAATCCACAGATAACTCTGAAGAAATTCAGACAGCTAAATGGGATGCAATGATGAGTTTACAGAAACTTCCTGCAAATTCTTCGAAAGTAAGAAAACATAACAGATGTGGACTTACAGGTCGACCTCGTGGATACATGAGACAATTTGGAATTTCGAGAGTAACGTTTAGAGAGATGGCACTTGCTGGAAAAATCCCAGGAGTGAAAAAAGGTAGTTGGTAATATTGAAACAGTAATAAAATGAACACAGATCCAATAGCAGATTTTTTAACCCGAATCAGAAATGCAAGCGCAGCTGGTTTGAAGATGGTAGAGATACCTGGTTCAAATATTAAAAGAGCAATGACTCAGATTTTATTTGATCAAGGATATATTCTTAACTATAAATTTGAAGAAGATAATAAACAAGGTACGATTAAAGTTGCACTAAAATACAACCAATCTACCCGAGTGCCTGCAATAACTAAATTGCAAAGAGCATCTCGCCCAGGTTTAAGAAAATACAGTGCCTCCGATGAAATGCCTCGTGTATTAAATGGACTTGGTATTGCAATTGTTTCAACTTCAAAAGGTGTTATTACAAACAAAGAAGCACGTAAACAAAATATTGGTGGCGAAGTACTTTGCTACATTTATTAAAATAAGAAAGAAATGTCAAGAATAGGTAAAGCTCCGATAACAATTCCAAATGGCGTAGAAGTTACGTTAAATGGGACTACTGTTACGGTAAAAGGAAAAAAAGGTGAACTGCATCAAGAAATTGATGAATGTGTAACAATGACTATTGATGAAAACACAATAACTTTTGTTAGAAAAACAGATTCACCAAATGATCGTTCTAAACATGGACTATATAGATCGCTTGTTCAGAATATGATTACAGGTGTTTCTGAAGGTTTCAAGAAAGAAATGGAAGTAATAGGTGTTGGATATCGTGCAACTGCTGTTGGGCAACAATTAGAATTAGCACTTGGTTTTTCACATGCTATTATTCTATCAGTTCCTTCTGATGTTAAAATAGAAACTGTAACTGAAAAAGGAAAAGCACCACTTGTAACACTTCAATCACATGATAAACAATTACTAGGTCAGGTGGCTGCAAAAATTCGCTCATTGAGAAAACCAGAACCATACAAAGGAAAAGGAATTCGATTCTTAGGTGAAGAAATTAGAAGAAAAGCTGGAAAATCAGCAAGTAAAAAATAATTATTAAGTAGATTATGGCACTAAATAAAGTATTAAGAAGAGCTAAAATAAAGCGAAGAATTCGAAAGAAAGTAACAGGTACTTCCTTAATTCCAAGATTGTCTGTTTACAGAAGCAATAAGCAAATTTATGCTCAATTGATTGATGATGCAACAGGTAAAACATTGGCTTCAGCAGGTTCTTTCAAGCAAAAAGAAGCGCAAAACGTAAACAAAATTACGCAAGCGACTATGATTGGTAAAAAAATTGCTGAAAAAGCACAGGAAGTAGGTATCAAAACAGTAGTTTTTGATCGTAACGGTTACTTATACCATGGAAGAGTAAAATCTTTGGCTGATTCAGCACGTGAAGGAGGACTTAAATTTTAAGAAAATGGCAGAACAAGCAATGAACAGAGTGAAAGCAGTAGACATTGAGTTAAAAGATAAACTCGTTTCTGTAAATAGGGTTACTAAAGTTACTAAAGGAGGAAGAACATTTAGTTTTTCAGCAATTATTGTTGTTGGAGACGAAAATGGAATTGTAGGGCACGGACTTGGTAAAGCAAAAGAAATAACTGAAGCAATTGCAAAAGGAATTGATGATGCTAAGAAAAATCTTATTAAGGTTCCAATACTTAGAGGTACTGTTCCTCATACTCAAAAAGGGAAATTTGGAGGTGCTCAAGTATTATTGAAGCCAGCGACTCCAGGTACTGGTGTTATTGCAGGTGGTGCAATGCGTGCAGTATTAGAAAGTGTTGGTGTCCATAATGTATTGGCAAAATCACAAGGTTCATCAAATCCTCACAATGTAGTTAAGGCAACAATTGATGCTCTTTCCAAAATGCGAGATGCTATTGCAGTTGCAAAACAAAGAGGTATTTCAATGGATAAAGTATTCAACGGTTAAAATAAATAGAATGGAAACCATAAAAATAAAACAAGTACGAAGCGCTATAAAAAGACCGGCTGATCAGAAAGCAACAATAAAAGCTTTGGGATTCAGACGCTTAAATCATATCGTTGAAAAAGAGGTTACTCCTCAAATACTTGGAATGATTAATAAGGTGAAGCACCTAATAATAGTAGTAGACTAAAAATTCAAATAACAATAAAATGGATTTACATAATCTTACACCTGCACAAGGTTCAGTAAAAAAAGAAAAAAGAATTGCTCGAGGACAAGGATCTGGCCACGGTGGTACTTCAACAAGAGGTCACAAAGGAGCTAAATCGCGTTCTGGATATTCAACTAAAATTGGTTTTGAAGGTGGACAAATGCCATTACAACGCCGTGTTCCTAAATTTGGCTTCAAAAATATCAATAGAGTAGAATATAAAGCTATTAATATAGATATTATTGAATATTTAGCTACAACTAAAGGAATAACAGAAATTACAATTGAAACGTTTCGTTCTAATGGCTTATTATCTAACAATCAACTTGTTAAGGTATTAGGAAGAGGGACTCTAAATTCTAAAGTAACAATTAGCGCACATGGGTTTTCTGCAGCTGCAATAACTGCAATCGAAGCTCAAGGTGGTATATGTTCAAAAATCTAACTACCTTTGCACCCCACTAAATGAAAAGACTAATACAAAACATACGGAATATTTGGAAAGTAGAAGAATTACGAAAAAGAATTCTTCTTACTTTAGGATTGATTCTTGCCTACAGAATTGGTTCTTTCATTATTATTCCAGGTGTTAATTATGCTGCTTTAACTACAAAAGCAAGCGATCAGAATGCACTCGAAACTTTATTGTCATTGTTTTCTGGTGGTGGATTTACAAATGCATCAATTATGGCGCTTGGAATCATGCCGTATATTAGTGCATCGATTATCATGCAACTTCTTTCAATGGCTGTTCCAGCAGTTCAAAAAATGCAAAATGAAGGTGAATCAGGAAGGAAGCAGATTAATAATTATACAAGGATACTAACTATAATTATTTGTTCATTACAAGCCCCTAGCTATTTATCGCTTTATGTTGCACAAAAAGGAGCAATGCCAGTGGATGCATCAACTTTTTGGTGGACACAGACAATTTTGATACTAGTTGCAGGATCGATGTTTGCAGTTTGGTTAGGTGAACGGATTACAGAAAAAGGTATTGGAAATGGTATTTCATTGCTAATTACAGTTGGAATCTTATCACGCCTTCCTGGAGCATTTTTTGCGGAATTTGGTAAATCAATGGAAGCAGGTAATTTGATAAAATTAGTAATTGAAGTAGTAGCATTCATGCTTGTAGTTTTAGTGACTATATTAATCGTTCAAGGGGTTAGAAGAATTCCATTAAACACAGCAAAAAGAATTGTTGGAAACAAAAGTGTAGACGACAAAAGCGCTAGAAGTTATTTGCCAATTAAAGTTAATGCAAGTGGTGTGATGCCAATTATATTTGCTCAGGCAATAATGACAATTCCTGTAATGATTTTTGCTAGTTCTTCTGATCAGAGTGGTTTCTTGCAAAGAACCTTAGGCGATGTATACGGATTGAGCTACAATATATTATTGTGTGTATTAATTATAGTATTCACCTATTTTTATACTGCAATTATGATTAATCCAAGTAAAATTGCAGATGACTTGAAAAAAAGTGGTGGATTTATTCCTGGAGTTCGACCAGGAGAAGAAACTGCTGAACATGTAGATACTGTTGTTTCAAGAATTACGTTCCCCGGTTCATTATTTCTTGCACTAATTGCTGTACTACCTGCAATTGCAAAATTAGCTGGAATCAATGATGGGTTTGCAATGTTTTTTGGAGGTACTTCTATATTAATTATGGTTGGTGTTGTTCTAGATACACTGCAACAAATAGAAACATACCAATTAAATCGTCAAATGGATAGTTTAATGGAAGGGACACGAGTGAGAGGAAGAAGAGAACCAAACGAATTATCCGGGTTTTAATAAATGGCTAAACAAGCATCAATAGAACAAGATGGAGTTATACTAGAAGCTTTGCCAAATGCAATGTTTCGAGTAGAACTAGAAAACGGACATATTTTAATTGCTCACATATCAGGTAAAATGAGAATGTTTTACATAAAAATATTACCAGGAGATCGAGTTAAATTAGAACTTTCTCCTTATGATTTAACAAAAGGAAGAATATCTTTTAGATATAAATAGTTTAATAAGAAAGAAATGAAAGTAAGAGCATCAGTAAAAAAGAGATCAGTGGATTGCAAAATCGTTAAGCGTAAAGGAAGAGTTTACGTAATTAACAAAAAGAATCCAAAATTAAAACAACGTCAAGGTTAATTAAAAAAATATGGCACGTATCGCAGGTATAGATTTACCAAAAAATAAAAGAGGAGTAATAGGTTTAACCTACATATTTGGGATTGGAAGAAGTACTTCTAAAAAAATCCTTAATACAAATGGTATTGATGAAAGTATTAAAGTTCAAGAATGGAACGATGATCAATTATCAGCAATCAGAAACTCGGTTAATGAATTTAAAACTGAAGGTCAACTTCGCTCTGAAGTTCAATTAAATATTAAAAGATTAATGGATATTGGCTGTACAAGAGGAATTCGCCATAGATCTGGACTTCCATTAAGAGGTCAACGAACAAAAAATAACTCGCGTACAAGAAAAGGTAGGAGAAAAACAGTTGCTAACAAGAAAAAAGCAACTAAATAATAAATAGTATTATGGCAAAAGCAAATCAAAAAAAGAAAAAAAACGTAAAGATTGATGCTGCTGGTGAAGCGCACATTCAAGCGAGTTTTAACAACATCATTATTTCACTTACAAATAATAGTGGTCAAGTTATTTCATGGTCTTCAGCTGGAAAAATGGGGTTTAAAGGTTCTAAAAAGAATACACCTTATGCAGCTCAAATAGCTGCTGAAGATGCAGCAAAAGAAGCACATGATTTTGGACTTAGAAGAGTAAAAGTTTATGTGAAAGGACCAGGAGCTGGAAGAGAATCTGCTATACGCTCATTGAATAATACGGGAATTGAAGTAACAGAAATAATAGATGTTACACCGCTTCCACACAACGGATGTCGCCCACCAAAAAGAAGAAGAGTTTAACAATAATAACCTAGGGACAAAATCATCGAAGGAATGCCTTAATTCATGATTCCCGACTAAAAACAAAAATATGGCAAGATATACAGGTCCAAAGACCAAAATTGCTCGAAGATTTCGAGATCCTATCTTTGGTGCAGACAAAGCACTTGATAGAAGAAACTATGGCCCAGGTCAACATGGTCCTTCCAAAAAAAGAGGAGGGAAACAATCAGAATATGCAATTCAATTGGGTGAAAAGCAAAAAGCTAAATATACTTATGGAATTTTAGAGCGTCAATTCTCTAATATGTTTGAAAAAGCTTCAGCCATGAAAGGTATTACTGGTGAAAACTTATTACAGTTGTGTGAAGCACGTGTAGACAATACCGTATTTCGTCTTGGAATAGCTCCAACTCGAAGTGGTGCTAGACAATTGGTTTCTCACCGTCACATTACTATAAATGGTGATGTAGTTAATATTCCTTCTTACACTTTACGCCCTGGTGACGTAGTTGGAGTAAGGGAAAAATCAAAATCCTTGGAAGCAATTGCAAATTCTTTGAGTTCAAATACTAAGAAATATGATTGGTTGGATTGGGACAATTCTGCTATGGCAGGAAAATTATTGAATTTACCATCAAGGGAAA
>JBIKOE010000065.1:0-8335 GCA_044358215.1 Crocinitomicaceae bacterium | reverse complement strand
AAATTATAACCTGTTCTGAATCCATTTTATGTTTCGTCAAATCTTCAACTTCAACAGATCTAAAAGTACCAAGTCCGACATGCAAAGTAACCTCTGCAAAATGAATTCCTTTAATTTCTAAACGTTTCAATAATTCTCTTGAAAAATGTAAACCTGCTGTTGGTGCAGCAACCGCACCTTCCACCTTCGAATAGATTGTTTGATAACGCTCTTCATCTTGAACTTCCACTTCTCTTTTTATGTATTTTGGAAGCGGTGTTTCACCTAACTCAGTAATTTTCGCTTTAAAATCTTCATATGGCCCATCGAATAAAAACCGAAGTGTTCTACCTCTAGAAGTTGTATTGTCAATTACTTCAGCAACTAGAGAGTCATCGTCTCCGAAATATAATTTATTACCAATTCGTATTTTTCGAGCAGGATCCACAAGCACATCCCAAAGTAAGCTCTCACGGTTTAGCTCACGTAAAAGAAAAACTTCAATTTTTGCTCCTGTTTTCTCTTTATTTCCATACATTCTAGCAGGAAAAACACGTGTATTATTCATAATCATTACATCGTCTTCTTCGAAATAATTGATTAAGTCTTTGAATAGTTTGTGTTCAATTTTTCCAGTATCTCTATGAATAACCATTAATTTCGCCTCATCGCGGTTATCACAAGGGTAGTTTGCAATTAATTCTTCAGGTAAATCGAAGTTAAACTCCGATAATTTCATTTTGCTCATAGAATACTTTTTAACCTTTTTTTAAGTAAAGGAGTGCAAAGATACAACATTGAATATGCGTTTGTCAAGTAAATGACCGATTAATAATTTTTCAATTCTTTTTTTCCTTGTCAAAAAGCTTCTGCGACTTTTAAAATTGGAAGTAAACAAAAGGTTTAAAAGTATCAGAAATTGCCTGGTACATCAGAAATACACAGATAACAATTATAATTGACTTAAGTCCTAAGTTCATTTTAGTAAAGCGATCTTGTCCTTTATCTTTCCATGACTGCGGCATCCAATGTAGGAAGTAGCCAAGTGTTATAATCCAAAAAACAGAAGAATAGGTTTGAAAAACAAGTTTGACGATATCCCATTTAAGATCTAGATGATTCCAAATATGATCTATCATTGCTAATGGCGCAGAACTATCTTCGAGCCGAAACCAAATTCGAGTAAAAGTAATGAATTGAAAGGTGATGAAAATGCGCCAAAATCGAACAATTAGGGCCGTTGAATTTTCGTAGGGACTAATTTTTTGCCAATAATTATAAACTATCAGTGCTATTCCATTCATTGTACCCCAAATAACAAAATTTTCGCTTGCACCATGCCATAAGCCACCAACAACCATTGTGATTAGTAAGTTTAAATCTCTATGAATAAAATTCTTAAATGAAGGAAATGAAACCCAGATGATCAAGTAGAGCGTCATTAAACCGCCATAAACGTAAATTAATTCATAGCATTGGGTAATGAATAGCAAGAAAATAAAAATAATTAGGCTTGCAATATAGGTCGCTAGACCTCCAGTTTTATTTCCCCCAAGTGGAATATACAGATAATCCCGGAACCAAGACCCAAGAGATTTGTGCCATCTCCTCCAAAAATCTGCAACTGAAATTGCTTTATAAGGAGAGTTAAAATTAGGTAATAGCGCAAAACCCATTAAGCAGGAAAGACCTATAGCAATATCTGTATATCCAGAAAAATCGGCATAAATCTGAAGTGAGTAACCCCACATGGCAAGAATAGAAACAAATCCAGGATATGCTTGTGGTGCATCTGCAATTTTATCAATAAAATGAACTGCGATATAATCTGCAAGAATAATTTTCTTAAAGAGTCCTTTTGTGATTAAGATAAGCGCCCAACTAAATTGCTCATTACTTAAGGTAAATGGTTTGCGAATTTGTGGAATAAAGTCTTTAGCACGAACGATTGGACCAGCTACTAATTGCGGAAAAAAGGTTACAAAAAAAGAATATTCAAAAAAGTTTTTTACTGGCTCAATGTCTTTTCTATATATATCCATAACATAGCTTATACTTTGAAATGTAAAAAAAGAAACTCCAACTGGAAGAATGATTTTTTCAACAAAAGTGCCGTCACCTGCAAATCCATTTGCCCAAACAGATAGTTGGTTTACTACTTCAAATTTGGTGTGAAACATTTTATTAAAAGACTCGGTAAAAAAGTAGGCATACTTAAAATATCCTAAAGTCAATAGGTTGAACAAAATTGCGCTTGTAAGTTGTATCTTTTTTGAATTACTATTCTTAGTGTTTGCAATTCCATTTCCCAAAAAGTAGTTTGCAAAGAGACTTACAATTAATAAAGTCACATAAATACCAGATGTTTTGTAGTAAAAGAAAATGCTAACCACCGAAAGAAATATACTTCTGGTAAGGAGTTTTTTATGCAAGAATGAAAAAATCAACATTACGAAAATAAAAAACAACCAAAAATCTAACTGCGTAAATATTAAAGGCTTTAATTCATTAAAAGAGAAAATATGATAAATCCTATCCATTAATTTAATTTTTTAATTTCACTCAATTTATCAAATTGTAATAGGTACTTCAAAAAAGCATCAATCAATAAAGAGCCTTTGATATGATAACCTCCAGCAGTAAAATGAACATAATCAGTTTGCATTAATCCATTTTCTTTCCAGCTTTTTGATGAACCCAATTCCCCCATAATACCATAAAAATCCCAAACAGCTTGTTCATATTTTGCAGCTAATTGATAAATTACCTCACGTTGCCGTTCAGTATTTTTATTGATATGTTTTTTATTCAATAAACAATCATTAGGAACGGTAAGTAAAATAGCACATTTAGGATTAACAGTTAAAATTAATTTTATCATATCCTCTAAATTTTCTTTGTATTTCTGAGGATTAAAATTTTCATAAGATGTATATGCATCATTTGTTCCTAGAGAAAAAGCAAAAAAGTCTGGGGGATGAATTTTCAAATCTCGTAAAAAATGCTCATTCCCTAAATAAGTATAAAGTCCAGCGCCATTTATACCAATTGCATTGTAAGTTATACCTGGCAAATCATTTAAAAATTCAAAGCCATAAATCTCTAAAGAAGTAGCAATATTACAAGTACGAATAAACTGAATATCAAGTGAATCCATTTTGTCTGAAAAGCGAATTTCAGAATAACCTAAATCTGCATGGTGATATGTATCTGTGACAAATAATTCTTGCGAACCAAAATTCATATCATAGAAAAATTCTCCTGTATTGTGATATATCCTCAAGCGATTAAAGGGAGGCTTAACAAGTGAGCGCATGTGTTTAAAATTTACAACAATTAGTGAATCAGCACATTTTATTGCTGCCCCTGTCAATCCATATTGTAAATCTTCTGGCCGTGCACTCACACTGCGAAATCCTGTCCAATTATTTGGTGAGGAAAAATTATAATTTGACGGATTATTTGTGCTTGCTAATCCAAAAGGAAAGACCAAGCCTCTTTCTCCATCCAAGCCAGGCCAGTTTGACTGCAAAAAAGTTCTAAAATCATGGGTATAGATATCAGCTTGAATATGTGATCCTCCAATATGATAAAAGTTTAACTTGCGATCTTTCTTGGCAATCATTTTTTGTATTTCTGTATACAAATAGAACCAATTAGTACTTTTCTCTGAAAAAAAAGCAAATTGGTTACAGTCTAAATTTATTAGAGACTTTTTTTCATTAATCTCAGAATTTGATTTCGCAAATTCAGGATGATTATAATTTCTTAAATCGTCAAACGATTGCGACCAAATCAAGGGTGTTTTTATGATAAACAGCAGAATAAAAACTAAAAGTTTCTCCATATTTTACTCTACTTGATTTTTTAACTCCCATTTTGCGTAAGCAGAAATAAAAGCATCATAAAATAATTGGGATGCAATACTTGTTCCTTTTGAGGTAAAATGTATGTAATCTGACCCAGCTAAACCTTGTTCAACCCATGAAGGCATTGAATTTTTGCCTCCCATTGCCTTGAATAAATCCCAATAGGCAGCGCCACTTTCAATACTAACTTTTTTCATTTGATTTGTTAAATAAGGGATTAAGTTATAAGATTCAAAAACACCTTCATTTAGTTGGGACATATCGCTTGGTCCAATTACAATTATTGCTGCCCCTGGCACTTGAGATTGAATCAATTGAATCTGCCTTTTAAATGATTTTGCATAATAGCGCACCGAAGAACTGTCCTTAAGACCTGGGATTGTATTTCCTCCAAATTGTAGAATAAATAATTGTGTATTTAATTCTGAATGCATATTTCTAAAGAGTGTTTGGTCCATAGAACTGAAATTTGTGCCAGATGAACCACGCATGGCAACATTTGTAACTTGCACTCCAATATCTCCCTCTAAGCTAAAGCCACTTATAACCGGACTTTTTGTAGATGAGAGTAAATACTTTAATTTTCCTGGCGATTCAGGAAAATCGAGGGTTATTGAATGTGCATTTCCGTCTGTTTTAAGACTGTCTTCATGTATCAACTGTCCATTTTGGAATACTTTGAGTAAACAGGGTTTAACACAACTATTATAATAAAATCGAACGTGATTATATTCTCTTGCTCTTCCATAGGCATTTTTTGATGCATCAATTTCAATCCAAGCAGTCGTAGGTTCCCCTTTCAACGTTTGACTGCTATCAATTTTAAATACACCAACTGACCCCATCGCCCCATATTTTTTTGAGGATAGCTTCGCTCCCCAAAAAGCTGTTAATCTTTCAAAATTATCAGAAAATGTTTGTTTAAATGTTTGGGTATTGTATACGTTTAAAGCCGGAATCATACCTGGACCATTTCCCCCAAATTGAGTTTGTAATCGTTGCCGAAAATAAGCGGTCATTCTATCTCCTTCTATTTGAGAATCACCGTAATGAAAAATAGATAGCTTGTTTTTAAGGGCCGATATATTTTTTAATTTTTTAAAAAAACGGTCTAAATTTTGACTTACTTGCTCATTTATATCAAGTTCAACAGAAGCATTAGCTGATAAATCACCTCCATTTGCTGCGCCTAATTCCCCAGAACTTTTACCCTTGTGTTTTTTTAATGGGGAATTAAGATTTGTCGTGTCAACTTTTTGAATGATTGCATCAATATTCTTTTTATTATCTTTAGTTGGATTCATTAATGCTTCTAAACTTAAAAATTTTAAGTTAATATTGAATAACGAAAAACCTCCTTTCGGCATGCTAAAAACGATTAACAATAGTAAGGAAAACACTAGAATTGTAAATAGAAGAACTGATTTTGGTTGATAATTTTTCACAAAAATAATTTTCTTTAGCAAATATACTTTTTCTTTATCATTGACATTAGAACAATCTTCTTGGTTTTATATCCAATATAATTAAATAAATTAAATTCTATTTTTAAAAAATGTTTCAAGTAAATATAAGACAGAAAAAAAGTAGTAATTAAAAAGATTTATTCTATTATTTTACTTTGAATTGTCCAACCAATTAAAGCTGCGCGTTCTTTTGCTTTATCAGCATATTTCCCGTTAAAATAAAAATCGGTAGTTTTATTGAATAGCTCCAGCCAAATTTCAAAATGAACTTTTTTTAGTGGTAAGCGAATGTGTTTTTCAGTAACATTTGTTGTGTAACCAGCTTCATCATGAAGTATAAAACTCCAGAAATGAATCATTCTAGGAAGATGTTCTTTAAAATTAATATTCTCAAAAAATGGACGTAAAAATTTATTTTTAAGGATAGCTTGATAAAATTTTTCCACTAAAAAGGCAATATCTTCTTTTGTTGCTAAATCACCCATAAGCCAAAGATAATATTAACTTATAATTTCTTACTATCTTCATAAAAATTTTGGTAAGTGGCTCGAATAATTTGTTTTTTTCTTTTTCTACAATTTGCAAATTTAACCTTTGGTCAAGTTTATGATGGCACCTATAAAATAAAAACAAAGCCACCTAAAGCTGCCGGATGCGCGCCTCCAACTAGCACAACTTATTTAGAGTTGAACAATGTGAGGGCGATGATTCATACTGCAGGAAATTTATGGCAGATTCCAAATCAAAACTACTCCCAATATGAGATTCCAAAGAACTCTGGAATTATGGCGCTGTTTACTGCAGCCCTTTGGTTAGGTGGAACAGATGTGAACAATCAATTAAAATTAGCTGCACTTCGTTATCGAAATGGACAAGATTATTGGACGGGTCCGCTTACTAAAGTTACTGCAGAAACTAATTATGAAAACTGTAGTAAATACGATAAGCATTTTGTTACAACTCAAGATATGGTCCGCGAATTTAATAAGTGGTATGAAGCTGGTATTTTTGATTCTCAAAATGGAACTTCTACACAGACTGAAAAATTTCCAAACTATAAAGTTCCAGATAACATTAAAAATTGGCCGGCTCACGGTGATGTTTCTCAAGGCCAAGATTATTATTTAGCTCCTTTTTATGATTTTAATAGTGATGGTCATTACAATTGGCAGGATGGCGATTTCCCCTGGTATGACGTGAAAAAAGATAAAGATTGCAGTGTTGATAGAAAAGTCTCCCTTTATGGCGATATGAATTATTGGTGGGTAATGAACGACAAAGGAAATATTCATACAGAAACAGGCGCCGATCCTATCGGAATGGAAATTAGGGCTCAAGCATTTGCTTTTTCATCCAATGATGAGGTAAATAATATGACATTTTATAATTATGAGCTCATAAATCGTGGAACTCAAACCTTGTATAATACTTATTTTGGGTTTTTTACAGATGGCGCTTTAGGCGATCCTTATGATGATTATGTTGGCTGCGACGTAAATCGTGGCTTAGCGTATTACTATAATGGAGATAATTTTGATGGTGACAACTCCGGTTATAAAGGATATGGATATTCACCTCCAGCAGTTGGAGTTGATTTCTTTGAGGGGCCTTATCAAGATAATGATGGACTTGATAATGACTTTGGAATTGGAATGAACGAAGCATTGAATGGTATTGGTTATGGTGATGGTGTAATTGATAATGAGCGTTTTGGAATGCGCAGATTTTTATATTATTCAAATACCACAAATGGTGCAAATCCTAATCAAACAGATCCAATTTCTTCCTCTGATTACTACAATTATTTAAGAGGTTTTTGGAAGGATGGAACAAAGTTTGTCTACGGAGGAAGTGGTCATATTTCTGACCCAGATGCAAACCCGCTAATGCCCTGCGATTTTATGTTTCCTGGAGATACAGATCCATTGGGCTGGGGAACTAATGGGAATCCTCAAGCTCCTTGGACAGAACAAACAGCAAATAATACACCAAATGACCGTCGATTTGTGGAGTCAGCTGGCCCATTTGTTTTGAAGCCCGGAGCAGTTAATAATATCACAGTTGGTGTGGTTTATGCTCGTTCAAATGGCGGAAATCCCTTCGAATCTGTAGAAGTTTTAAGAAGAGCCGATGACAAAGCCCAAGCCTTATTTGAAAATTGCTTTAGGGTTTTAGATGCACCTCACGCTCCAAATTTGGATTTTCAAGAGTTAAATAATGAAATTATATTATTCCTGTCAAATTCACAAAATTCAAATAATTACAACGAAGGCTACCAAGAATTTGATCCCTTTATCGTTTCTGCTGACCCTAACGCTGATAAAAAGTATCGTTTTCAGGGTTACCAAATTTTCCAATTAAAAAATAAAAGCGTTTCATCTTCTGAATTAACAGATCCCTCAAAATCTAGACTTGTTGCTCAAGTTGACATAAAAGATAATGTAAGTAAAATAATCAATTTTGAATTCAGTGATGACCTAAATGCAAGCATTCCTGTTTTGAGAGTAAACGGAGAGAATAAAGGTATTCGTAAAAGTTTTAGCGTAACGAAAGATTTATTTTCGCAAGGTAATTCTACGCTTGTAAATTTTAAAAGCTATTATTTTATGGCAATTGCTTATGCTTATAATAATTATAAAACATATTCTCCAACTGATCCTTTATTACTAGATGGCCAAAAAATTCCTTATATCGCTAGTCGAAAAGCAGCAATAGGCGAAATAAAATCTATTGAAGTTATACCCCACAATCCAATGCCAGAAGCAGGTGGAACAGACCAATTAATTTCGTATGGTTCTTCACCACAGATCACAAGAATGGATGGTTATGGTAATGGTAATCGCAGTATAGATTTCTCAAGCAGCACTCTGAACACAATTTTAAGTGAGGGCTACATGGAAAATCCAACTTACGATTATGGTAAAGGTCCTATTAACATTAAAGTTGTAGATCCTTTGAATTTGGAACCAGGATATTTTGAATGCAAGTTCAACAAGTATACAGCACCGACCTCTGGAAATA
>JBIKOE010000002.1:0-70628 GCA_044358215.1 Crocinitomicaceae bacterium | reverse complement strand
TCAGGTGCAAGTACCATGAACGTTACACCAAAAACAGTATCTGGACGTGTTGTAAAAACTTCTATTTTTAAATCTGAATTTTCCACATTAAAAGTAAGAGATGCTCCTTTTGATTTGCCAATCCAATTTCGTTGCTGTTCTTTTATAGAATCAGACCAATCAATTGTATCAAGACCAACCAATAAGCGTTCAGCATACGCTTTAATTCGCATGGACCACTGACGCATGAGTTTTTGTTCGACTGGAAAACCTCCTCGAACAGAGGAACCATTCACAATTTCATCGTTTGCTAAAACTGTTCCTAATTTAGGACACCAATTTACCCAAGTATCAGCCAAATAGGCTATCCGGTATTTTTGAAGAATAGTTTCTTTTTGATGGTCGCTAAATTTTTGCCACTCAATTTCAGAAAAAAGAGCACAATCGTCTGCAACAGCAAGAATATTAAAATTCCCTGATTTCTCAAATTCTTGAATTAATGTATCAATTGAAATTGCTTTATCTTTTGATAAGTCATAATAAGAATTAAATAGCAATTTAAAAATCCATTGTGTCCACTTGTAATAACTTGGATCAGACGTTCTAAGTTCCCTCGACCAATCAAATGAGAATCCTATTTTATCCAATTGATCTCTGTATCTAGCAATATTATTCTCGGTAGTTTTTGCGGGATGCTGACCTGTTTGAATTGCATATTGTTCAGCAGGTAAACCAAAAGAATCGTAACCCATCGGATGCAATACATTAAAGCCTTTTAGGCGTTTGTAACGCGCATAAATATCTGAAGCAATGTAACCTAAGGGATGTCCGACATGCAAGCCAGCACCAGATGGATAAGGAAACATATCTAAAACATAAAACTTTTCTTTCGTATTATCTTCGGTGACTTTATACGTTTGGTTCTTAGCCCAAAAAGTTCTCCATTTATGTTCTATGTCCCGAAAATTGTATTCCATTTTGGTAAATTATTTTACAAAGATATAAAGTTCAACAAACTCCAAAGAGATATATTGCTAAAGTAATTCCAAAAGTTACCTAGAGAAATTAAAACTTAGCGCTAAACAAAAATCCTAGTCCTACTAAAACTAGACTAAAATCAAATAACTCTGAGCGAAAAGAACCAGATTTTAGTAGATAATACCGCGTTAATAGAATCAAGAAAAGTAGAATACTAATTGAATAGAAAAGATTTAAACGATCATTTATGCAATTTAATAGTAAGAATAATGCCATGAGTACATTAAAAAGAAGCAAACTTTTTTTACTGCCAATAAGTTGAGGAATTGTTTTAAAAGAAGCAGGGTCAAACTTTATATCTTTTAAATCACTTGGTAGCGTCAAGGCATAAAATAAAATGAGGAACGAAAAATCAATGTATTGGAAATTATGTCCGTAAGATTTTGGAATATAAACTAAAACAATAAACCAAGAGATAGTAACCAAAAGCGCCTTTAAAAAAGGGATTTCTCTGAGAATAAAATAGGAAAATAAGCCGCTATAAAAAGCCGAAAGCAGAAGAGTTATTCCCAATAAAAAAATAGCTGAAGAAAAAAGAGAAAATAAATGAATGAATAAAACGCAACTTAAAGCTACTCCAAAAACTACAAAACTGCGAATAGCTAGAAGATTCTTACTCAGCCAAGCGCTCATTTCTATAGTTAACTTTGATTGATGAAATTTCAATAATCGGTGGCCATTGTAAACTCCAAAAACAGCAAGTGCTATAGCAGAAGAAAATTCCAAAGAAAAAAGAGATTGCGGTAGAATTCCCAAAGAGAGAATAAATGCGCAAAAAGCCAGAAAACCATAGGAATGAAATAAAAACAAGGATGTATTATTGAGCGTCATTAATTGCCGAAAGAACACTTTGAACGCTAATATTTTCAATACAAGAACATACTTTTCCTTTCTTGCAGTTACTACAAGAGGAATCAAAAACAAGTGCTACAGATTTATCCCCTAAAGCCTTCCACCGTCCTCGATGAATTGGCTTGCGAGGAGAAAATAAGCCAATAGCTTTTATTCCGCTAATGCCAGCAATATGATACGGGCCCGTTGAACAAGCAACGAGTGCTTCACAACTTGATATTAAGAGAATCAGCTGCTTAAGATTTAATTTACCTGAGCTATCAAATATTTGGGGATGAACTGGGAGAATGGCGCTAAATTCTTTTCCCTCGTTTTCTGTCCCTGTAAAAATTACTGTTTTTTTTTGTTGAACTAATACTTGTGCCAATTCAATATATTTTTCAAGTGGCC
Source organism: Crocinitomicaceae bacterium (assembly GCA_044358215.1). GTDB lineage: Bacteria > Bacteroidota > Bacteroidia > Flavobacteriales_D > Crocinitomicaceae > UBA952. Next base: position 68,369 of record JBIKOE010000002.1, on the reverse strand, counting down.
ATTCCAAAGCGCTTCCCTGAGATTTTGGGTGTAAAATAATTGTATTTGATAAATCAATACCAGAAAATTCAGTTGGTAGAGAAACAGTTGGAATATTAAAATGATTCAAAGATTCAAACAAAGCTTCAAAACTTGGAATTTCATTCAATCCTAATGGTTTCAGAAGTTCAAAATTTAATTGTGCCTCATGCAATAACGATTGTTTTCTACTAAAATTTAAACGGTAATTACACGTTAACAAATGAAAAATACGGTGTGCAGTTCCGATTCTCATGGGAATTTTTGCTTTTTTGGAAAGTGCCGCGATTTCTCTATTTGGGAAAACATGAATTATACAATCCGCTTTTAATCTCGCTATTCGTTCGCTTGTTGGAAGACTTGAAAAATCATCAAAATTCAAAAATGTATCAACTACATCAAAACAGGCAATGATATCTTTAGTATATGAACGACCTAAAAAAACCAATTCTGTTTGAGGAAATTGCTTTTTCAACCATACACAAAGCGGCAAGGTTAAAATGACATCGCCAATACTATCTGTACGTGAGATTATTATTCGATATGGTGCAAGTACTTTCAATAAAATTATAATCCAATAAAATTAATATATAGTTTCTTTTTCTCGATACAAGCGTTGGAGTTCTTTGTATTTAACAATATTCGATTGAGCACTTATTTTGGCAATCATCAAGCCGCTAAAACCATCAAGAAATCCTAGCTTAAGGAAATACATAGAGCAAAATCGAATAAAAGCACTCAGATATGGACTTAAGAATGATACTTTTTTATTTTGCGTAAAATACTTCTTAGCTGTAAGTAATGAATATTTATCCGCTTTTTCTTTATGTTGATTAACTGAAAAATAAGAGAAATGAAATAAAAGCCCGTTTAGTTTAGCTGTTTTTGTTACTTTTCCATGAATCAACTCTTCGTGAACTATTGCGTTATTCCAAGAGCTATTCATTTTTGAAAACAAACGTGTATTCCAGTCTGGGAACCACCCGCAATGATATATCCATTTGTTGCAGTAATTCGTTAATCGATTTACTGAATAATTTCCATCAAAACCCATGTCTTTTAATGAAATAAGTTCTTTTTGTAGTGATTCTGATAAACTTTCGTCTGCATCAATTGAGAAGATATAATCGTTCGAGGCTTTTGAATTTCCAAAGTTTTTGGCTTGAGAATATCCTTGCCAGGATTGCTCGAAAAAAACTATAGGATAAGTTGAGCAAATTTCCTTGGTTCGATCAGTTGAAAAAGAATCCACAACAATAATTTCATCTGCAACCGGAAGTAACGATTCTATGCAACGTTGAATATTTCTTTCTTCGTTGAAGGTAATAATTACTGCACTAAGTTTAGAATTCATTGGGTTTATAAAATTTCAACACTTTTCCAAATTGCTTGGATTTCGCGCAAGGATTGCGTCCAACTAGTTGTAGAAGGTGCGTCAACATAGCCGCTAATACAAATGAGTTTTTTTGACTTCGGATGAAGGAAATGAAAGGCCCAAAAAGCACCACCAGTTGAATGAACATCCTTACCAGTAAATTGGAACATTCCTCTAACTTCTAATCCTTTAATATTTTTTTTAAAGTTAGAAGTAGCGTTAGACTCCGGAAAAACAAATTTATTATACTGTGTTCCCATGTACAAACCATCGGTTTCATAAGGTACATTATACCGCAGCATTGTATCACGCGCTTTTAACAAATTATCTAACAAGAATTGGGAAGAATCGATAAAATCATATTGGTAAATCATAATACCTGTTAAAACCGAACCAATATCTTGCGATCCTGTTCCAACAAATTCTATTGGTCGCGATGCAGTTGGCAATTCAATACGGTAGAAATTTGGTCGAGAAGTAACTATAGTTGAGGCATCGGGTAAAGCTAATTTAATACCAAAATTCTTTTTGATTTTAATTTGAACAGGTCTATTATTTTGTGCCTGAAAATTAAGTAGAATTCGCTTCCATTCTGAAAAATCAAATTGAGCGTGAACTGTTTGCATTCCTTCCTTACAAAGTTCAAGCAACTGATTATAATCCTTTGCCTTAAGATCAATAACTAATTGTCTATTTGCCCAAACATCCTTTCTAGATTGAATATGCCCAAACTTTTCTTTTCGCTCAGAATCGATTTCTAAAAAAAGGATATTACGATGTCTACGAATTGCTCCGTCAAAATTTTGAGTTTTCCTATGAATCAATTCAAAAGTCGTAACATCAGGAAAGTAGGGCATGATAAATTGAGTCAGTTGCGTGTCTAAGTGTGCTTTAATCTCAGAATTCCAAATTGCTTGATCACATACCACTAATATTTCTCCAACTTTTCCAGTTACATGAAGACCAGTATCCTTAAATTTTCTACCACAAGCAGACAAAAATAAAATGGAAGCAAAAAATAAAAAAAATAAATTTTTAAAATGCATAATAATCAATTATTTTATTCTTAGTCTTTGCCCAACTGTAATTCTATTAATATTAATCCCAGGGTTTAAATTTTGAAGTTGACCTTGTGTTAAATTATGTTTTTGAGCCACACGAGAAAAAGAATCTCCGCTTTTTACGTTATAATATTTTTTAACGGGTTTTGGAACTACCGTTTCAATAACTGGTTTTTCAATACTATATAGTTTTAGTTTTTGCCCAATATAAATATTTGTTGTTCTCAATGCATTCCACTCCATTAATTGCTCAATCGTCACATTATATTTTAAAGAAATATTTTTAAGGTTCTCCCCGGATTGTACTTTGTGATACTTAAGATTTTCTATATTTATTAAACTATCTTGAGCATTAGCAACCTCTATTATCTTTAAAGAATCATTTGAAACCTCAACCGGTAAAGGTGGAACTACGACGGGATCAAAAATAGATTTTTCAAGTAAATAAAGAGAATCTTCAATGCTTACCAAAAGTGATATTTTTTCAAGAGGTCCAGTGACACAGCGGGCAGGAGTAGTTTTTGGAATATACGTGGATTTATATACTGGATTTAGGCTTTTAATCTCATCCAAGTCCCAAGCTAATATTTGTGAGATTGTATTCATGTGTACTCCTTTTTTAAAGCACATTGTATCCAATTGGGAATTATGAATTTTGGCTTCCATTGGGATAATGTTATGCTCAGCATGATAGGTCATGAGATATGCAGCTGCAATAAAATTTGGAACATATCCTTGCGTTTCAGTTGGAAGAAAAGGGCGAACTTCCCAATATGTTTTTTTATCACCTGATCGTCTGATTGCCTTATTTACATTTCCCGGACCAGCATTATATGCAGCAAGTGCTAAATTCCAGTCACCATAAATACCATATAACTGCTTTAAATAACGGCATGCAGCATCCGTTGCTTTGTCGGGATCCATTCTATCATCGATATATGAATTTTCTTCAAGACCAAAATACAATCCTGTTTTATACATAAATTGCCATAAGCCCAAAGCACCAGCCCTCGATTTTACCTGTGGTCTCAATCCACTTTCAATAACAGAAAGAAATCGAAGTTCGATTGGCAGTCCATACTCTACAAGCTTCTCTCGGAACATATCAAAATATAGCGCTGAACGACCTAAAGCTACACGGATAAAGCCTCTTCTTTGAGCAGCAAAGAATCGAATAGTTGAAAGTGTGAAAGCATTACAATCCATATGAAATGGACTCATAGCACTCATTTTTTCCAACCGCGAACAATAAATATCATCTGAAAAAGCTGGAGCTTGATTCGGTTCATACTTCAATGAATTGATAATAGAATCATAAGTTAAATCAGCTGCATAATCAGCATAAAATAAATTCAAACTTTGTTGAACAGTATTTATAAAAGCAATTGGATCTAAAGAATCAGACGGTTTTATAAGGTGTGCAGGCCTTTGTCCAAAAGAGAAAAGGGCATTAAAAATAAGAAGTAAAGAAAATAATTTAGTCATTTATAAGTCCTCTAATATTTTAGCAAATTGAAATAGTGCTGATTCATCAAAAGTAGTAGACATTATTTGAATTCCAAACGGCAAACCGTTGGAATGATTGCCTAGAGGTAAGCTCAAAGCAGGGTTTCCTGTAAGATTTGCATGCACAGTAAATATATCTTGAAGATACATTTGAATGGGGTCTTTTATTGCATTTTTTTCAAATGCAGTGCCAGGTGTGGAAGGCATAAGAAGAATATCTGTTTTTTCAAACATCTTATCCGTTTGATTTTTCAATACGCGCCGAACTTTTTGAGCTTGTGAGTAATAAGCATCATAAAAACCATGCGAAAGAACAAAAGTACCTGCCATAATACGACGCTTCACTTCCATTCCAAATCCCTCAGACCTAGATTTAATATAGGTTTCATCTACACCTTTTGCTTCTGAGCTACGATAACCAAAATGCACACCATCAAAACGAGATAAATTTGAAGAGGCTTCAGCGGTAGTGAGGACATAATAAGTAGGAACCAAATATTCTATAAATGGGAAGCTCAAGTCAATAATTTCATGCCCTTTAAGCTTTAAATCCTGAATAATTTTCTGAAGATGCGAGCGAATCTCTTCATCCAAACCAGAATGATCAAAGCATTCTTTGATTATACCAATTCGATATTTCTTTGAAGAATCTGTATCCTCAAATTTTAATTCTTTTGTTGAACTTGTTGCATCAAATTCATCAGTTCCAGCCATAATTGAAAGAAGTAATTGCGCATCTTCAACACAATTTGTAAATGTTCCAATCTGATCGAAAGACGAAGCGTATGCGATTAATCCGTAGCGACTAATACGACCATAAGTCGGCTTCAATCCATATGTTCCTGTCCAAGATGCTGGTTGTCGTACAGAACCACCCGTATCACTTCCTAGTGAAACAGTACATAAACCTGCAGAAACTGCAACAGCTGAGCCACCAGAAGAACCACCAGGGACATAATTCTTTTTTAGATTATTTTCAACCGGACCGAAGGCAGAATTTTCATTTGAACTTCCCATGGCAAATTCATCACAATTTAATCGTCCAATTACAATAGCATCTTCATCTAATAAGCGCTGTAAAGCAGTTGCAGTATAAATTGATTCGAAGCCTTCTAATATTTTTGATGCTGCTGAAACCTTATGATTTTTGTAACAAATATTGTCTTTGATTCCAACAATTACTCCTGCAAGTTTCCCTGCAGTACCATTTTTTATTTTCTCGTCAACACTTATAGCTGCTGCAATTGCAGAGTCTTCAAAGACTTCTAAGAAAGCATTTAAATGTAAATTCTGACTGATTTTTTCAATGTAAAATTTCGTAAGAGATAAAACAGTATCTCCGGAAAGCAAACCCTCCTTAACTTCTGTTATCGTACGGTACATTGTAATTATTTATTCTCTGGCTTATCTTCACTCTCAGGATTTGCGTCTTCTCCTTTTGATGCGTCTTTAAATTCTTTTACACCTTTACCCAAACCGCGCATTAATTCCGGAATTTTCTTTCCCCCAAAAAACAGTAATACGATTACTAGAACGATTACCAATATTTGGCCTCCGCCAACAACTCCTAAAATAAACATATTTCTCTATTTTTAATAGTTCAAAAATACAAATAAATTCTATAGCCCCTCAAAAATTGGAAGAATTATAACTTTCTTGCTACTTCAAATGATTCAAAAGCTTCAATAATATCTCCAACTTGAATATCATCAAATTTATCAATATTTAAACCACATTCGTAATTATTTTTTACTTCCTTCACGTCATCTTTGAATCGTTTTAATGAGCCAAGAAGACCAGTATGAACAACAATTCCATCACGAATGACACGTACTTTAGAACTGCGTTTTATTGAGCCATCTAAGACATAACAACCTGCAATAGTTCCAACTTTTGTAATGTCAAAAGTTTCACGAATCTCGGCAGATCCTGTTATTTTTTCTTCAATATCAGGAGATAACATTCCCTCCATTGCCGCTTTAATTTCTTCAATTGCCTTATAAATTACAGAATATAGACGAATATCTATTTGTTCAGCCTCTGATAATTTCCGAGCAGCTACGGAAGGTCTAACTTGGAAGCCAATAATAATTGCATCAGAAGCAGAAGCTAAATTCACATCAGCCTCAGAAATTGCACCTACACCCTTGTGTATAATATTTACTTGGATTTCTTCCGTACTTAAATTCATCAATGCATCTGAAAGCGCTTCGATAGAACCATCCACATCACCTTTGACAATTACATTTAATTCTTTGAAATCTCCAATCGCTAAACGACGGCCAATTTCATCAAGCGTAATATGTTTTGTTGTACGAAGACCTTGTTCACGGTATAATTGCTCTCTTTTTTGGGCAATTGTTTTGGCTTCTTTTTCATCATCCAAAACATTAAATTTATCACCAGCGTTTGGTGCACCGCCAATTCCTAAAACGGATACAGGTTGTGCTGGTCCAGCCTCAATAATGTTATTTCCAACTTCATCTTGCATTGCCCTTACTTTACCGTAATAACGCCCAACAAGAATAACATCACCAACTCGCATTGTACCTGCTTCAACCAACATGTTAGTAACATATCCTTTCCCTTTATCAAGTGAGGATTCAATTACTGTTCCAACGGCATTTTTATTTGGGTTTGCTTTTAAAGCTAACATTTCGGCTTCTAAAAGAACTTTGTCCAATAAAAGTTCAATGTTCAGATTTTGTTTTGCTGATATTTCTTGACACTGGTATTTCCCTCCCCAATCTTCCACAAGAATATTCATTGTAGAAAGTTGTTCGCGAATACGATCTGGATTTGCTCCAGGCTTATCTATTTTATTAATGGCGAAAATCATTGGGACATTTGCCGCTTGAGCGTGTGAAATTGCTTCTTTTGTTTGAGGCATCACGTCATCATCCGCTGCTACAATTATAATTGCAACGTCTGTTACTTGAGCTCCACGAGCACGCATGGCTGTAAAAGCCTCGTGACCCGGAGTATCCAAGAAAGTCATTTTTCGATTGTCTTTCAAGGTAACAGAATATGCACCGATGTGTTGGGTAATTCCTCCAGCTTCACCTTCGGTAACATTCGCATTTCTAATTTTATCAAGCAATGAAGTTTTTCCGTGATCCACGTGTCCCATTACAGTAATAATTGGCGGACGATCAATTAAGTCCTCTTCACGGTCTTCAACAGTTTGAATTGCTTCTTGTACTTCAGCACTAACAAATTCAGTTTCGAAGCCAAATTCATCTGCGACAATATGGATGGTTTCTGCATCTAGACGTTGATTTATAGAAGCAAAAATTCCCAAGGACATACAAACAGAAATTACTTGAGTTGGTTGAACACTCATCATTGATGCAAGTTCAGAAACAGTTACAAACTCTGTGAGTTTTAGGATTTTATCATCCAATTCTGCCATATCCATTTCATCTTGACGGCGTTGGGCAACGGTATCTCTTTTCTGTCTTCTATTTTTGGAAGCCTTAGATTTACTTCCTTGATTTGAAAGTCGTGCTAAAGTGTCCTTAATTTCTTTTTGGATGTCACGCTCTGAGACTTCTTTCTTTTCAGTTTTTAATGGGCCAGATGTTTGATTTGTAGTGGCTCCTGGTGTACTTTTTGCCGGTTGAACTTCAACCTTTTTAATTCTTTTTCTTTTTCTTTTTGAATCGTCAGCAGCATCAGGAGTGGTCTTCGGTTTTTCAACTGGTAATTCAATTTTTCCAATTACAGTTGTTCCTGTAAGAACTTGTCTTTGGAAACGTATTGTTTCAATTTCAGGAGCTTTTGTTACTTCAGGTGACGAAACTTCAACTGGTGATGAAACTTCAACTGATTTATCTTGTTCTAATGGTACAGTTACTTTTTCTATTTTTGGATCTTCGAGTGGTTTTTTCTCCGGTCGAGAGCGCAAATTCAAAGCATCTAAATCTATTTTCCCAACAATCTGAACTTTATTTGTCTCTTTTATAGCAGAGGAATCCTCGTTTTCGGAAATGTCAGATTCTTTTGGCGGCATTATTTTAGCCGTATCACTTTGAGGCCCTTCAAATACTTTACGTTTTATTTCTTCAAGATTAATTGCATCGCCTTCTTCTTCATCGTCCTTAATTACTTTTTTCTCCTCTGGGGTGGCGATATCGCTCATGGTAACAGTTTCTCTTCGCTCTCTGCGATTAGATGTTCCTTTGGCCTTCTCCATCATACTTTGGTCCGCTGCAAATTCTTTCAGCAATAGATCAAAATGCTCGGGCTCCAAACGCGTGTTCGGATTTGAGTCAATTTTAATTCCTTTTGTGACAAGGAACTCAACTATTGTTGGTAACCCAACATTTAGCTCTCCTGCTGCTTTTCCTAATCTAATCGGTTTTCCCGCCATATCTATCCTTTATTTTAGAGGATTATCTTATTCAAATTCCGAACGTAAAATACGGAATACCTCTTCAATCGTTTCTTTTTCTAAATCTGTTCTATTTGTTAAATCTTCAACTGTCATTTCCAACACAGATTTTGCTGTATCACAACCAATTGCTTTTAATTCGTCTATTATCCAATTGTCAATTTCATCAACAAATTCTTCTAAGTCAACATCTTCAACATCTACTTCACCATCTCGGTATACATCAATTTCATACCCACAAAGTCGACCTGCAAGTTTAATGTTATTTCCACCTTTACCAATCGCCAAAGAAACTTGGTCTGGTCGAAGGTAAACTTTAACTCGTTTTTCTTCCTCCAAGATATCCATTGAAGTTACTTTAGCAGGAGAAAGTGCTCTTTGAATGAGCAGTTGATTATTTGTAGTATAATTGATTACATCAATGTTTTCATTTCGTAATTCACGAACAATTCCATGAATTCGAGAGCCTTTCATTCCAACACATGCTCCTACAGGATCAACTCGGTCGTCATAAGATTCTACGGCGACTTTCGCTCTTTCCCCTGGTTCACGAACAATTTTCTTGATTGTAATAAGTCCATCAAAAACCTCAGGAACTTCCAATTCAAACAAGCGCTCTAAAAATTCAGGTGCTGTTCGAGAGAGAATAATTACAGGAGTACTATTTCTCATATCTACTTTAGAAACTACAGCACGAACCGATTCTCCTTTTTTGAAGAAGTCCATTGGAATCTGCTCAGATTTAGGTAAGATTAATTCATTATCCTCATCATCTAAAACAAGAATTTCTTTTTTCCACACTTGGTATACTTCTCCAGTTACAATTTCACCAATGCGCTCTTTGTATATTTTATATAAATGATCTTTTTCTAATTCTAGAATTCTAGAAATCAAATTTTGACGCAGTGAAAGAACATTTCTTCGACCAAAATCTCCGAACTTAAATTCTTCTGTTACTTCTTCACCTATTTCAAAGTCAGGAGATATTTTAATCGCATCGCTGTATGCAATTTCAGTATTTATATCTTCTACTTCACCATCGTCAACAATTTCTTTGTTCAAAAAAATCTGAACATCACCTTTATCAATATTTACAATGATATCGATGTGTTCATCAGTATTAAATTTTTTCTTCAACATAGCACGGAAAACGTCTTCCAAGACATGTTGCATAGTTTGTTTATCAATGTTTTTTAATTCCTTAAACTCTAAGAAAGAGTCTGTTAGTTCCACACTATTCATAAATAATCATTTAAAGGATATTACAATTTTTGCTTCTTTTATATCTGAAAAAGCGAGGTCATACTTTTCCTCAACTAATTCTTTCTTTTTTTTTACTTCTAATTTTTTCATTTCTCGATGGCAAAGAATAACTGTATTTTCAGTTACTTCAACGATTTCACCACAAAACTTAGTTCCATTTTGTAGTACTACATCCAATTCGCGACCAATATTTTTTATGTATTGCTTTATATGGCGAAGTGACTTATCTAAGCCCGCAGAAGAAACATGTAATTCAAAATCTTGCTCTTCTCGGTCTAAATTGTGCTCAACATTTCTAGAAACCGACATACAATCTGTAACAGTTACTCCTCCAGAAACCTTATCAAGTTCAACTCGAATAACATTTGAAGGAGAAATTGTTAACTCAACAACATACAAGCCATTGTTTAATTCTGCAATGCGCTCGTCAATCAATTTCGTTATAAGGTCTTTCTTTATCATTTCTCAATAAAAGAGGGGACTTTCGTCCCCTCTCATTTAACCAATCACAATAGTGGTACAAATATATAGTTTTTTATTTGAATAATCCTAATAATGCTTCAATTTCTAATTTTAAGCACTAAATTTAATTGAAAGCAAACTAGCTATTTCAAAACTTTACACTATTAAAAATGTTTCTGTCTATATAGAATTCAAAAAATATTTATGACTACGACTAAAGTGCAAAACGGTGAAATTATGTATGCTGATCTTTTTTTAGATAAACTTCAGTCGGATATACTTTTCGAAGATTTTATAACAAGCTTGCCATTTCAGCAAGGAACAATAAAACTTTTCGGTAAAACCCACACTATTCCCAGACTCGAAGCTTTTTTTGCACTTGAAAAACGTATTTATTCCTATTCTGGGGTTGACTTGCAAACGCATGATTTTACAAAAGAACTACTTGTATTAAAAGGAAAAATAGAAAAAATTTGTGGAGAAAAATTTAACTGTGTGCTTGTTAATCTTTACAGAAATGGTCAAGATTCAAATGGGTGGCATGCCGACGATGAATTAGCATTAGGGAAAAATCCGATAATAGCATCTTTGAGTTTAGGTGCAACGCGGCGCTTTGATTTAAAGCACAACTTAACAAATGAAAAAATAAATTATAATTTAACTCATGGTAGTTTATTAGTTATGAAAGGGGCTATTCAACACTATTGGAAACACCAAATTGCAAAGACTAAAAAAGTTAATGATCCAAGAATAAATTTAACCTTTCGTTACATTTATTAATTCTAGTAAATCTAATGCTAACTTTACAAGATGTTAATTGAAATAGACGATAAAATTATATCAACAGAAATATTCTCAAAAAAATTTGTTTGTGACCTAAGTGCTTGCAAAGGAGCTTGCTGTATTGAGGGAGATGGAGGTGCTCCACTAAAGCTAGAAGAAGTAATACAGATAGAAACACATTTCGAGGCAATAAAACCGTTTATGGAAGTAAAAGGGATTGAAGCAGTAGAAAAAAATGGGGTTTATTATTTGGATGCCGAGAAAGAACCGGCAACAAACTTGGTAAATAATAAAGAATGTGCTTTTGTTTATTTTGATTCCTCAAAAACTGCAAAATGCTCAATAGAGAAAGCCTTTCGGGAAGGTGAAATACCATTCAATAAACCAATATCTTGTCATTTATATCCAATTCGCGTTAAGGAATTTGACGATTATAAAGCGCTTAATTTTGAGGAATGGAAAATTTGTGAGCCAGCATGCGCCTGCGGAAGTAAATTAGATGTTCCCGTTTACCGTTTTTTAAAAGAACCTTTAATTAGGGCTTTTGGCGAAAGGTTTTACGAAGAACTTCAAATTGTAGAAAGCGAGCTTAATTACTGAAAACTCTTGTCGCGGTGAAAAAAGGAATCAATCAGAGGCTCTGACAAATAAAATAAACCTAATTAAATAATTCAGTCATGACTTTTCCATCTGTATGCGCTTCGTTAATATGAAGTAATTCCAAAATAGTTGCATGAACGTCAACCAAATTTCTATTTACTGGAGAAACCACGTCTTTTTTAAAATCGGGACCAAAACTATATAGGTTAATATGCCTACAACCTTCGCAATTATCTCCATGTGAAATAAATCCATCCGAAATACCATCTAAATGCCTACCATGATCATTGGTGATGAATAATGTAGTATTGTCTTTGTAGAATGGGTCATTTTGAATTAACTGCCAGATATCATGAACATACTCGTCGGTTTTGAGAATACCGCTCAAATAAGCAGACCAATTGCCTGAATGACCAGAAAAATCAGGTTCACGGAAATTTACTAAAAGAAGTTTTGGGTGATGGTTCTGCATAGTTGACAATACATTCAAGTAGGTAATTGAGTCATGGCGATAGCCAGTTGCAAGACCAGCATTACCACAATTTACAGAAGGTCTAAATTTATTTTTCCATCCATATTCAGTACAATTTGAAAGAACCTCTAACTTATCTTTACTTGCGATTATCCACGCTAAAGATTTGTCCTCAGCGTATTGTTTTAACCAATGTTGAAAAAAAGATGGACGAATAGGAAACTCTTGTCCGCCATTATTAATAGATTGATAAATTCCTGTAGTTAAAGCTGTGTGACCACTAGTTGTATGCGTTTCACCTTGCGAATAAAACTGATCATGCACGACACCTTGTGGAGCTAAGGCATTATACATGAATGGAATGTGTTCATGACTTGTATCACCCCAAGTTTCTGAATACCTTGGCCCATCAACTACAATTACAATCACGTACTTAGTTTTGTAGTTTTTATGGAAGGCCTTATCCGCCCGACAAGAAATAAATCCAATTAATAAGAGAAAATAAAGTAAATAAGGTGACCGCATGAAATCTATTTTATATTCTAAAAGACAAACAAATATATGTTTTTATTTGAAGCGTTTAAGTTCTTATTGATTAAACTTACTGTATCAAACTTTAACTTCACAAAGGCTTAATCACAACGAAAAAATAACTCCTTCCATATTTGATTTTAAATAGCTGTTAAGAACAATGCTAAACACGTGAAGGTTTTTTATTGTAAGAGCTATGAAATTAAAAAATCCCTATCGCAAAGCAAGAGGGATTTCAGAAAGTTAATTTTTATTAATGTTCTTCTTCCCCTTTTGCTAAAGGTACATTTTGGGGAATAAAATCAACATCTGACCCTGGTTTTGAATAATCATAAGGCCAACGATAAACTTCAGGTAAAGCGCCTGGCCAATTTCCATGAAGATGTTCTACAGGAGTTGTCCATTCTAAAGTTGTTGAATCCCAAGGATTTTGAGGTGCTTTTGGGCCACGATAAATACTATAGAAAAAATTGAACAAGAATAATAACTGTCCTAGAGCTGCAAAAATTGCAAAAATTGTAATGATTACATTCAAGTCCATAATCATTGCAAAAGTATCTTGATCAAATTCATTGTAAACGGTAGAATCATAATATCGTCGAGGTGCTCCAGCTAAACCAACAAAATGCATTGGGAAAAATACGCCGTAGGCCCCAATAATTGTTATCCAAAAATGCACATATCCTAAACGTGTATTCATCATTCTTCCAAACATTTTTGGGAACCAATGATAAACACCCGCAAACATTCCAAATACTGCAGACATTCCCATTACAATGTGAAAATGTGCAACCACAAAATACGTATCATGTAACGCAATATCTAGAGCAGAATCTGCAAGAATTATTCCTGTAACACCACCAGATATAAAAGTAGATACTAGTCCGATTGCAAATAACATTGCAGGAGTTAAGACCAAGGAACCTCTCCAAAGAGTAGTAATGTAATTAAAAACTTTAACGGCGGATGGTATTGCAATTAATAAGGTTGTGAAGACAAAAACACTTCCTAAGAAAGGATTCATTCCAGTTATGAACATGTGATGTCCCCAAACGATAAACGATAGAAAGCCAATTGCTAATATTGAGCCAATCATTGCTTTATAACCGAAGATAGGTTTTCTAGAATTTGTAGCAATTATTTCGGAGGAAAGACCTAATGCAGGTAATAATACGATGTAAACTTCTGGATGCCCTAAGAACCAAAATAAATGTTGGTACAAAATCGGAGACCCTCCATGATTTGCTAGCATTTCGCTTCCAACAACTATATCTGAAAGATAAAAACTTGTTCCTGCTAAACGGTCCATTGTAAGCAATAAAGCGGCAGATAATAATACTGGAAAAGATAAAACACCAAGAATTGCTGTCACAAAAAACGCCCAAATCGTAAGAGGCATGCGTGTCATTGTCATACCTTTTGTTCTTAAGTTTAATACCGTTACGATATAATTTAAACTTCCAATTAAAGAGCCAGCAATAAAAATTACCATCGAAATCAACCAAAGAGTCATTCCTAATCCTGAGCCTGAAACTGATTGCGGTAAGGCCGATAATGGTGGGTAAATTGTCCAACCTGCCATTGCAGGTCCAGTCTCAATAAACAAGGAACCAAGCATTATTAATGAAGAGGCAAAGAAGAACCAAAATGAAAGCATGTTTAGGAATCCTGAGGCCATGTCACGAGCACCAAGTTGCAGCGGTATTAATATATTTGAAAAGGTTCCAGATAAACCTCCTGTTAAGAGAAAGAAAACCATAATCGTTCCATGAATAGTAACCAATCCTAGGTACATGTCTTCCTTTAAAACGCCATTAGGAGCCCATTGCTCACCAAGGAAAAAAGATAAGAAATCAGAGCTTTCTCCTGGCCAGGCCAATTGAATTCTAAAAAGAATTGAAAGCAACATTGCTACAACACCCATAAAAACTGCAGTCATTAAAAACTGCTTTCCAATCATTTTATGATCTTGACTGAATATGTATTTTGAAACAAAGTGTTCTTCGTGGTGGTGGTGATCCCCACCATGATCATGACTGTGCCCGTGTTGTTCGTGTGCTGTTGAAGCCATCTTTTTTAATTTAAATTAATGGTTTGTTAATCAATGAATCCTTTGGAGTTGCAGTTTCTTCTGCTGCAGGAAAGTACTTCATTTTAAAAGTTTCTTTATTTTTCTGAGCCATCCATTTTTTATATGATGCTTTATCCTTAACAACGACAATCATTTTCATTTTGTAATGAGCGCCTCCACATATTTTATTACACATTAAAACAAAATTAAAGTTAGGATTGTTCTTTTCAGCTCTCATTTGCTCGGTAGTCATATTTGGCGTAAGTTTCATGCGTGTAGTCATACCAGGAACTGCATTCATTTGGATACGAAAATGAGGGAAATACGCAGAATGTAAAACATCTCTAGCACGCAAATTAAACTCATAATTTTCTCCTTTACACAGGTACAAGGTATCTTTTTGAATAATATCATCCCAGACAGCTGCATCTGCTTTTTTATCATGATTTTCTTTTATCTGAGTTACCAATCGAAATAATCTTTCCTTAACAGATAAGGTATTTCTTCTAACGACAATTACTGAATCGTTAAGAATTGTATCTCGATTATTTAATAATTTTGTAAGAGATAAAATTTCTTTCCCCATTATTGCAATTGAAGAATCAATTGTATTAGAAGTTATTAAGGCAAGCTCGTTGTTGTCTGTAGTTAACTTATAATCGTACTTTCCTAATTCATTATCAAGACCAGCATACCTTGCCGTCCAATCATATTGTTTTGCAAATAATTCAATTCTTATAGCATCTGCTTCTGCAGGAGATGTAATTTTTGTCCAAGATTTTAAACCCAAAATTATGATAACCGCTAGAACTATTGCTGGAACGATAGTCCAAATCATCTCTAATTTATTATTGTGTGGGTAAAAATAAGCCTTCACACCTGGCTTTCTAACGTATTTATAAGAGAAATAAAACAATAAAAAGTTAGTGATAAAGTAAGCAATTAATATGATAATAAAATTTAGGTTTAACAACCAATCTGTTTCTAGACCTTGAGTAGAAGCTGCTGATCCTCTTCCTGTCCATCCATATTTTAGCATCAAATAAAAAAAGCCAACAAAAGAAAGTATCATAAAAACAAACATTAACAAACCATTGATATGATTGTCTTTATTATTTATTTCATGCTCTCCAGATTTCCTCAACTTAGAAGAAAGCTCGTATACTCTTATCAATTGAGCAAGGGCAATTGCACCTAAGATGATTACTATTAAAATTATTAATTTTTCCATTTTCTATTTGCTAATAGTCGTTATTAAATTTCATGATGAATACTTTCATCTAAGAAAGGGTGATTAACCGGGGTCAAAGGAGCTTTCGTTAAGTTTTTAAGGATGACTGAAATAAATATCCCTGCTGCAATCATTGCCATCCCAACTTCCAAAGCACCAATTTTTGCATTAGCGCCTAAAGATCCAGCAGAAACCATAATATATACATCCAACCAATGACCTGAGAGAATTATTAGACCGACAAAGGTTAAAATGCCAGCATTTCTTTTAGCATCTCTTGACATTAGGATCAACATTGGGAAAGCAAAATTTATAATAAACATCGCAAAGTACAAGAACTTAAAATTTTCAATTCTCATTACATAGTAAGTTACCTCTTCTCCAATATTTGCATACCAAATCAACATAAATTGTGAAAACCAAAGGTAAGACCACAAGAAAGATGTAGCAAAAGTCCATTTTCCTAAGTCATGAATGTGAGAATCATTTACTTTCTCCAAGTAACCCTGCTTTTTCAAGTAGAGAGTTGTCATTACCAAAATAACCATGGTAGAGCACCACATACCTGCGAAAGTATACCACCCGAATAATGTAGAAAACCAATGAACATCAATTGACATCAACCAATCCCATGAAGAAGTTGAACTAAATACAGCAAAAAATACTAAGAAAGTTGCACCTTTTTTATAATTCTTAAAATGGAGTTCCGTGCCACCAATTCTATCTTCTTCTAGCGATCTTTTTTTGAATCCATTTAAGAAAATGATATATACAGCAAAATAAACTAAAGTTCGAACCCAGAAAAAAGGTTTATTTAAATACACCGATTTTCCTTGAATAATTTCATCATTTGCAACTGTTTCAGGATCCATCCATAAATAAATATGTGCGCCATCCATAAAGGTAATTACCAATAGAACAAATGCAAATATTGCTATTCCTATAGGAATAAATCCTGCAACAGCTTCAATTACACGTTTAACAGAAGCATACCATCCTGTTTCTGTAGCATAGGCCAAAGCCAAAAAGAACAATGCTCCCAAGCCAAGGGCGAAAAAGAAAAAGCCGTTTATTAGGCCATTGGTCATCAGCCGTGTTTTAAAATGCGCATCACCCATTCCGGTAATCACACCAATAATACTTAATAAAAGTCCAGCTCCTATAAGACCGTATATTAAATTTTTGGCTTTTTTATTGATTTGAAATTCCATTCCTTCAGCTTATTTAATTTAATTCATTGTTGAGTCAGCAACAACTGATTTCATTGCGGTTCCATTAGCATCAAATTTTCCATAATTCGGATCTTGAAACTGACGAACATAATGCACTAAGGTCCATATTTCTTTTTTCGATAAGAGCGAATTATGTGCCCCCATCATGTTTTTACCATAATATATAGAATAATATATTTGCCCATCAGAAAGTGCAGTAAGCGTAGCATAAGCAGGTACACCAACATAAGCTCCACTTGCAACCATCGGACCATTTCCATCTCCTTTTTCACCATGACAATGCTGACACATTGCTGTAAAAAGTTCTTTTCCGTTCGTCATCATACTAGCAGAATTAGCGGCTGTTAATTTGTAGGGATTTATATCGTTTGCAGCAAGTAAGTATTCGTCATCTTTACTAAGATCAACTCCATAAAATCCGTGTGATTCTTTCCAGGCAGCGTTTGCTTTTCTAAGATTTGGAAGCATAAGTCTAACCTCTGTTGAATCTGTTCCACAGAAAGGAATAGTATTGCGAGGTGGAGTTAATGCTGATAATTTTAATTTTAAGTCCTTATTTTCACGCCCCCTAATTTCACCGTAGTCTACATATGTTTCAATAGAAGGTGATCGATACATATCTGGCATGTATTCGTAGCCTGAACTATCTGGATCAGAGGTGCAAGCGCCAAAAAGCAAAATAGTGAATGCTATTATTGAAAAATTGACTGCCGTATTTATTGTTTTTTTCATCTTAAAATGAACTTAAAATTCTTAATCTATATTTTTTTTATCTAATTCTATATAACCTGTTTCATTTAATAACAAATCTAAATCAGCTTCCTTCATCGAGTTTTCACTCAAGCGAATTTCTATAACAAATTTGTCATCTGTAGTTCGCGGATCAGGATTTTGAGCTGGCATCCCCGGAAGTGTTTTATTACGTAACAAATAAGTAATCGCCATACCGTGCGCTGCGCATAAAACTGTAAACTCAAACGTTACAGGAATGAAAGCAAGGATATTCTGTAAATAGGTAAAATTTGGTTTTCCTCCAACGTTTATTGGCCAATCTGTAACCATAAAAAACCGCATTCCAACAGTTGCAAGTGTTAGGCCCGTTAAACCGTACAAGAATGCCATAATTCCTAAGCGCGTATTTTTAATGCCGATTATTGGGTCAATTCCGTGAATTGCAAAAGGAGAAAAAACCTCTGAGATTTTAATTCCCTTAGAAACGAGTTTCATTGCGCCATCTTTCAGCACTTGATCATCGTCATACATTACATAAATTACCTTGTCTGTCATGTTTAAACTATTAATGGTGTTTATGATAATCCGGTGATTCTTTATACGATTGACCTGATCCCTTCAATATTGTCTTAACTTCATTTAAGGCTAAAACAGGGAAGAAACGAGCAAACAATAAGAAAAACACAAAAAACAACCCAATTGTTCCAATATAAACTCCAATATCAATATGACTAGGATAATGCATGCTCCATGCTGATGGCAAATAATCGCGGTGCAATGATGTTACAATAATAACATAGCGCTCAAACCACATTCCGATATTCACAATAATAGAGATAAAGAACGTGAATAATAAGCTTCTTCTTAATTTTCTAAACCACATTAATTGTGGGGATAAAACATTACATGTCATCATTGACCAATATGCCCACCAATAAGGACCAGTTGCACGGTTTAAGAATGCATATGCTTCATATTCAACTCCAGAATACCAAGAAATAAATAATTCTGTGATATAAGCCGTTCCTACAATTGAGCCAGTTACCATGATTACAATATTCATGTACTCGATGTGCTTAGTATGAATATATGCTTCCAAGCTCATTGCTTTTCGCATTATTAGTAGTAATGTTTGTACCATTGCAAATCCTGAGAATACTGCTCCAGCAACAAAATATGGAGGGAAAATAGTTGTGTGCCACCCTGGTACGATTGATGTAGCAAAGTCAAAAGATACAATTGAGTGAACAGAAAATACAAGAGGTGTAGCAAGTCCAGCTAAAACAAGAGAAACCATTTCAAAACGATTCCAATTTTTTGCTCGTCCAGACCAACCAAATGATAAAATCGAATACATTTTTTTAGACAGTGGTTTCTTTGCTCTATCACGGATAGTTGCAAAATCTGGAATTAAACCAATGTACCAGAAAACAACTGAAACAGATAAATAAGTTGAAATGGCGAATACGTCCCATAAAAGTGGTGAATTAAAGTTTACCCACAAAGAACCAAACTGATTTGGCAAAGGCAATACCCAATATCCTACCCACAAACGGCCCATGTGAATCAGTGGAAACAATCCCGCCATAAATACAGCAAAGATGGTCATTGCTTCTGCAGAGCGGTTAATTGCCATTCTCCATTTCTGACGAAAGAGCAATAAAACTGCAGAAATTAACGTCCCAGCATGACCGATACCAACCCACCAAACAAAATTCGTGATATCCCAAGCCCAGCCAATTGTCTTATTTAAGCCCCAAACACCAACGCCTGTTCCAAGTAAGTACAAAATACAGCCAACGCCGTACAAACCAATAATAAGAGCTATTCCAAAAAGAATATACCACATTTTTGGAGCCTTGTCTTCAATCGGACGACAGACATCTTCCGTGATATCATGATAAGTCTTGTGACCTAAAATAAGGGGCTCTCTTATTACTGCTTCCTTTTGCATTGCGAGTTATTTTTCAATTAATGATGTGCTTTTTTTTCTCCATGATGAGCTTTTTTCTTGACAACTTGTAAGTCATCAAGTAAAGCATTCTCTTCATTTCTAACCTTTACTTTGTACCACATATTTGGTTTGATTCCTACTTCTTCTAATGCTTGATATGAGCGTTTCTCATTTGAACTAGAATAAATTTTTGAATTTACATCATTCCAATCTCCAACGATTATTGCATTAGTAGGACATGAATCTGAACATGCTGTTGCAAATTCTCCATCAATAATTGGACGAAGTTCTTTTTTAGCAACTAATTTTGTAGATTGAATTCGCTGAACACAGAAAGAGCATTTTTCCATTACACCACGAGAACGAACTGTAACATCTGGATTCAAGACCATACGACCTAAATCATCTTGTGCTGGATTTACTTCTGTAAACTTCTTGTATGACGGGTAATTAAACCAATTAAAACGACGAACTTTATATGGGCAGTTATTTGCGCAATAACGTGTTCCAATGCAACGATTATAAGTCATTTGATTCAATCCTTCATTACTGTGAGTCGTTGCTAATACTGGGCAAACTGTTTCACAAGGAGCATGATTACAATGATGACACATCATTGGCATGTGAACTACTTTAGGATTTTCTGCTGCAAGCTCTGCTTTATCATACGAGAAAGTTTCTTTGTTTTTGCGAAGTCCAACTGTTGCCTCTTCATCGGAAGCAAAATATCTATCAATTCTCAACCAATGCATTTCGCGACCTCTTCTCACCTCATCTTTTCCAACAACAGGAACATTATTTTCAGATTGACAAGCAATCAAACAAGAACCGCAACCAATACAAGAAGAAAGATCAATTGTCATTCCCCATCGATGACCAATTTTTTCTACAGGATGTGCATCCCATAAATCAAATTCAGCTAGTGGAGCATCTTCATGATGTCCTTCTTTGTTTAATCTCTGTAATGTAAATGATGGATTGTATGCCTCTTTATCCTTATTACTAAAAATATCAAGGGTTGTTTCTCTTACAATCGAGTGACGTCCCATTACTGTATGATGAATTTGAGTCGCAGCGATGATATACGTTCCATCTACTTTTGAAAGTTTACCCGAACCATAATATTGATACGTATCATTTTCAATTGCTACACCTACACAAGGGAAAGCATTTGCACCAATTGGTTTTGAATTTCCATTTTCAGAAAGCTCATAACCACCATATTCTTTTGTTTGATATGCAGCTTTACCAATTTTTTCTCCATTTGCACCTCTGCCATAACCAAGAGCAACTCCAACAGTATTTAAAGTTTGCCCTGGCAATGGATAAACAGGTAAAGTCAAAGAGGTTCCATTTACTGTAACTGTTGCTAAGTTTAATCCGTTTTCTTGGTCATAAGTAGTTACAAATCCACCTTTTTCCATATCAAGTGGATTCATGGTAATGTAATTATCCCAAGTTACCTTTGTCATTGGATCAGGCATTTCCTGTAACCAAGGATTTCCAGCATTCAATCCAGTGCCTATTGCTGTTTTTTGATAAAAAACAACTTCCAAATCTCCTGCTTGCGGTAAATATCTTATCGCTGCATCTGCATCCTGAAAAGTTAAAGCCGCTGGCGATACAGAAAGGGCAGCGCAACTATTGTGCGTTGTAAAAGCAAAATCTCCAAGTGGAAATAAGCCCTGAAATGTATTCTTAATATAATCATAAGCAACTGCAGAGTCTTTTCCTCCTCGTGTTGCTTTTCCCGACCAAACTAATATCGATTCTAATGCAGATGACGTATTGTGAAGTGGACGAATTGTCGGTTGAGCAATTGCATACTCACTTGGTTTTGCTGTGTAATCATTCCAAGCTTCTAAAGCATGGTGATCAGAGCAAGTATAATTACAAAGACTTGCTGTTTCATCCATATGAGAAGCAAAAGAAACACGTGTTTTTACTTTTGTCAATGCCTTCCCAAATTCAGCGCCATTTGGCAAAGAATAAACTGGATTTACACCCAATACTAAAAGAACATCTGGACCTTTTCCTGCTATAATATTAGATGCTAATTTTTGAACTTTTCCATCCTCAGACTTATATAATTGAATCGGATTATTTGCGTCTATTGTTGTGCCGTAAGCACGCAAAATGTTGTTTAATTTATTTGTTAAGAGTTGAAGTCCAACATTGTTAGAACCGCAAACTACTAGAGATTCTTTTTTAGAAAGCTTTAGAGCTTTCAAGGCACGAGTAGCAATTATTTCAGCACCAGGGTTTAAGTTAGAAGATACAGAAGTACTTCCACCCATTCCTTTAATTAAGTATGCTAAAACAGAAGCTTGTTCAGAAGGTTTAATCATTCCTCTACCATCAGCATTTGAACCAGAAACAGACATAACTGATTCAAAATGGAAGTGTTTAGACATCCACTTATTGTCAGGATTTCTAGTTTGTCCATACTGCCCTGCAAATTCTGTTGGTAATAACCAAGTAGCTAAGAAATCAGCATCAATACTTACGATTGTTTTTGCTTTCGAAAAATCATAACTTGGTATAATTGCTGCTCCCCAATTTTTTAAATTTGCTTCTCGCATAGCGGCATAGGATACAGCATCGTATTGAATATGTTCAAATTTTGATGGAGACTGTGCATTCAAGGAAAGCTCCATTTCAGCAATGGCACGAGTTAAAGAAGGACTAATAATTGTATTGCTTAATAAAACAACTTTCTTCGCAGATTTTATAGCAGAAGATATTGCAGAGTCTACTGAAGACCAACTTTTAGCTACGCCATCAATTGTTGGTTCTGCTAGTCTTTCGCTATCGTAGAGACCCAATACAGAAGCAATAATTTGTGGATTTACACCACCATTTGTAAAACCAAAATCCTTATTTCCTGAAATAAAAATCGGTCTTCCTTCTCTAGTTTTTACTTTTATACTCGAGTAAGAGCAACCATCATAATAAGTAGAAGCATACCAAGTTGGCATTCCTGGAGTAACGTTTTCAGGTTTTACAACATAAGGGACAGCTTTAGTAACCGGCGCCTCACAAGATGCTATTGTTGCTGCAGCTACAGAAAACCCTAAAAATTTTAAGAAGTCTCTTCTAGTTGTAGAGGATTCATTTAAACTATCATCGCCCAAAAATTCCTCAATCGCTTGTTGATTCGGAAATTCTTGATCCTTACTCTTGATAAATGCAGGTGTTTCCTTTAATTCTTCAAGACCCTTCCAATATTTTTTCGTCATTCCCATAGTCTATATTTCGACAAGAATATTAATAATTAATAGTGACATTTTGCACATTCCCAACCTCCCAATTCACTCACAGAAACTTTACCATCTTTCAGGTATTTTCTATAGAGTGTTTTGTCGTTGTCTTTTAATCTTCTGTGAATTTCATCGTAATATGCATTCTTCCCATTACCAAGAGGAACATCTTTTGCTCCGTGACACTCAATGCACCAACCCATTGTTAAAGTTGGTTTAGATAATTTTATATTTCCTTCAATTTTATTTAATTCAGATACAGGTTGCACTTTTACTGCTTCTTGCATTTGAGTCATATCGCCATGGCATTGCTTACAATCAACTCCACCCACCACAACATGCTGAGAGTGATTAAAATAAACGTGATCTGGCAGGACATGTACTTTATTCCATACAATTGGTTTTGTCTTGTTATTGTATGCTCCAGTAGGGCCATTTTTTGGATCCCATCCAGCAGCAGCATAAATCTTTTTAATTTCTGACGCATAAGGTTTTCCTTCACCTGAAATTTGTTTGTGACAGTTCATACAAACATTTACAGTAGGAATACCAGCTGACTTAGATTTCTCCACAGAGTTGTGACAATACTTACAATCTATACCATTTAGTCCAGCATGCACACTATGGGGAAATGCAATTGGTTGTGAAGGTTGATAATTCTCCACAACATTTATCCTTGATAATCCTTGTAAAACTCCAACAACTAAAGAAATAACAATAACGAGCGTAGAAATTCCGGCATATAATCTGTTTTTCCATGCCCAAGCTCTAAATTCTTCTCCATAAGTTAATTTCTCTTGAACATCTAATTTATCTGAAGTTGCAATATTTAATTGACGGCGAACACCACCAACTGCCATAATGATTACAACAAACATTACTCCTAAGATAATCCATATCCAAGATAGTGAGCTTTCTTCTTCAGGATCGATTCCTGGTGTAACTGGCCCTCCAGTTGTTGGTGCGGCAGTTGCAGGATCTGGTTGCGCATCCACCCAATCAAGAATCGAAATGACCTCTTCATCCTTTAAATCCGTAAAGGCAGTCATTACCGAACCTTTGTATTCATTAAAAATTTCATTTGCACGAGCAGACTTACCGCTTGCGCGCAATTTCGCATTATTTTTTACCCATTCAATTATTAGAGCACCTTCTCCGGCATCCTCCCAACGTTTTCTAGCCTCAAATAATTTTGGGCCAGTACCATTCTTATGCGGTTGGTGGCAAACAGCACATTTAGCTTTAAATAATCCTTCTCCCTGAGCAGAAAATTCGTTGCTAAAGGAGGAAATAGCAACCGTTAAAACTAAAAAAATTAGTTGTTTAAAACGATTAAGCTGTTGAATATTAGATATTTTCATCAAAATAATTACTAAATTCTTTTATTTAATACGAATTCAAAGCGTTTTTACGACTGCAAAATTAGAAGATTAAGACTATTCAATGACACTATTGTGACAAAAAAAATAGAGAAATAGCTAATTTAAAATGATTCTAAATAATATGTTGCGTTTAGCTTTTCATTTCAAAAAATTGATTAATTTTGAGTGAATGATTTTGAAGTTAAAGAATTTACTCGTTTTACTGATTTTTTTTATCGTTGGCAAGACCACTTTAAATGCCCAGGCAATTATTATCAAGAATGATCGGATCGATTCTTTAATTGAAGATAAAGTAAAAACTAAGCTTGTAGGTTTCCGCATACAAATCTGTTTTGATTCAGACAAAAACATAGTAAATGCTTCGCGCACTAAGTTCTCAAATCTTTACCCAAAAATTGATACTTACATGAATTTTGAAGCCCCCAATTTTAACTTATTAGTTGGGGATTTCCGAACCCGTATTGAAGCAGAAAAATTACTTGAAAAAATTCTTGGTGAATTTACAATTACAATTATTCGAAAAGAATATATTCATCTTCCAAGAGTGGACTAAAAATGTTTCCAGCCTTGCGCTTTTAAAGTTAAAGCAGATCCGTTTTTGTCTACTAAATAAATTCCTTCCTTTTCATCCGTGATATGCCCAATCACTGACATGTGTGGATTTCCCTTTATTTTTTCGAAATCTTCCTGTTTAATTGTAAAAAGTAATTCGTAATCTTCACCACCGTTTAGTGCGCAAGTAGTCGGATCCATATTAAATTCTATTGCTGTCATTGATGTTTTAGTGTCGATTGGGATTTTTTCATCATATAAATGACATCCAACTTTACTAGCTTTGCAAATATGCAAAATCTCTGAAGCCAAACCATCCGAAACATCAATCATAGCCGTAGCTTGAACACCTAGTTCTTTTAAAAAACCAATGACATCAACCCGCGCTTCTGGTTTTAATTGGCGTTCGATAATATAGTCATGGCCATCTAAATCAGGTTGAATTTTTGCATTTGCTTTGAAAACATCTTTTTCTCTTTCCAATAATTGTAAGCCCAAATATGCGGCACCTAAATCGCCAGTTACAACTAATAAATCAAATTCTTTAGCACCACTTCGATAAACAACATTTTCTTTTTGGGCTCGGCCTAAAACAGAAATACTAATTGTGAGACCTGAAATAGAAGTAGTTGTATCTCCACCAACTAAATCTACCTTAAAATTTTCGCAAGCCAAATGAATTCCAGCGTATAATTCTTCAAGAGCTTCAGTAGAAAACCTACTTGATACTGCGATTGAAACAGTTATTTGTTCTGCAATTCCATTCATTGCACAAATATCAGAAACATTCACCGATACTGATTTATAGCCCAAATGTTTCATCGGAGTATACATCAAATCAAAATGAACACCTTCAACAAGCATATCCGTAGAAAGAAGACAAACTTCATTTTCAGAAATCGAAATTACTGCCGCATCATCACCAACACCAAAAGAACTTGAAGCATTTTTTAATGAAAAATTTTTTGTTAAATGATCAATAAGGGCAAATTCCCCAAAATCTTTTATATCGCTTAGTTTCTTAGACTCCTCCATAATAGTTTTATTAAAAATCTGTTTTGCTAATAATAGCCATAGAATTTCATCAAAAAAAGATGCTTGCAAAGATAATTAAAGTTTCAGGACATTTCTTATTGAATAACTTTTACTTCTTCGTGGTCTATTTATATTGAATAAATTACCTTTGTAACTAGAATTAAGCCGTATTACTATGAAAATAGAACAGATTTATACACGATGCTTGGCTCAGGGGGCTTATTATGTAAGCAGTGATGGCGAAGCTTTTATAATTGACCCCTTAAGAGAAACCGCTCCTTATATTGAGCGATTGGATCAAGATAAGGTAAAACTAAAATACATTTTTGAAACTCATTTTCATGCAGATTTTGTTTCAGGACATTTGGATTTGAGCCGAAAAACAAATGCTCCCATAATTTTTGGACCTAATGCTGCGCCCGATTTTGAATGCACAATTGCCGAAGATGAGCAGATTTTTGAAATTGGAAAAATAAAACTAAAGGTGCTTCATACTCCTGGACATACGATGGAAAGTACTTGTTATTTACTTATCGATAAAAATGGGAAAAATACAGCGCTTTTTTCAGGCGACACCTTGTTTTTGGGAGATGTTGGTCGACCAGATTTAGCTCAAAAAGCAGCAGATATTACGCAAGATCAATTAGCGGGCATTCTCTATGATAGTTTAATGGAGAAAATAATGCCTCTTGAGGATGATATTATTGTTTATCCTGCACACGGAGCTGGATCTGCATGCGGAAAAAATATGATGAAGGAAACGCTTGATACCTTAGGAAATCAAAAGAAGATGAATTATGCCCTAAATCAAGTGAATAAAGAATCCTTTGTTGCAGCTGTAACGGATGGGTTGCTGCCTCCTCCTGCTTATTTTGGCGCTAATGTAGCAATGAATAAAAAGGGCTACGAAAGTTTTGAAGTGGTAAAAGAAAAAGGGTTGAAGACCTTGCCTTGCTCTGTTTTTCAAGAAATTGCAGAAAGCACTGACGCACTTATTCTTGATACGCGGGATAGCAGTGATTTTTACCAAGGATTCATTCCTCAATCGATTAACATTGGCTTAACTGGTGAATTTGCACCTTGGGTTGGCGCAATGATTGGAGATGTAAAACAAGCTATTTTGGTGGTGGCAAAGCCTGGAACAGAAGAAGAAGTTATTACTCGCTTAAGTAGAGTTGGTTTTGATACTATTCTTGGTTTTCTTGATGGAGGATTTGAAACATGGAAAAATTCAGGAAAAGAAATTGATCAAATTCATAGAATTAAAAGCAGTGAATTTTCTGAAAAATTTATCCCTGAGAAATCTGTAGTAATTGATGTAAGAAAAGATACTGAATATGCCGCTAACCACGTTACTGAAGCCTATAGCAAACCACTTACTTCTATCAATAATTGGATTAACGACCTAAATAAAGAAGAGCATTTCTTTCTCCATTGTGCCGGTGGTTACCGAAGTATGATTGCTGCAAGTATTCTCCAAAGTAGAGGCTACAGAAATTTTAGTGAAATCGATGGTGGTTTCACAGCAATTGCTAAAACAAGTGTGCCAACAACAAACTTCATCTGCCAAAGTAAAGTTTAGAATTAAAGGAATTAAAAAAACCCTTGAAACATAATGCATTCAAGGGTTTTAATGTTTTTAAGTGTTGACCCACTAGGGCTCGAACCTAGACTCTTCTGTACCAAAAACAGACGTGTTGCCAGTTACACCATGGGTCAATCAAATTTGGAGAAAACTCCAATTGAGGTGCCAAATTTAAGAACAAATTTTAAATTTTTGAAACTTTCCGGAAAAATAATTGATGTCATGAATTGTTATCCTTACTAAAAATGACTATTTTGAGAATTAATATTCTTAATTTCGCTGTTGAATAACTATTAGAAAATTAAATAAAATGACAAATTACGCACGTTGGAATACAATTTTAGGTTGGGGAGTTTTTTTAGTTGCTTCAATGGTTTATCTATTGACCCTAGAATCTACGGTAAGCTTATGGGATTGCGGAGAATATATCACTGCAGCATATAAATTAGAAGTTGGTCACCCTCCTGGCGCACCCTTATTTATGGTTTTAGGAAGACTTTTTTCCTTTTTTGCTGCTCCAGAAAATGTAGCAGTATGGATAAATCGCTTATCCGCTTTCTCTAGCTCTTTTACCATTTTATTTATGTTTTGGTCCTTGACCTTGTTCGTTAAAAAAATGATCCTTAGTAAAAAAAGTGAATTATCTTCAGGTGATCAAATGGCAATTTTCCTCTCTGCTGGTGTTGGCGCTTTAGCTTATACATTCTCAGATTCTTTTTGGTTTTCTGCAGTAGAAGGTGAAGTATATGCAATGGCTTCTTTGTTCACAGCTGTAGTTTTTTGGGCAATTCTAAAATGGGATGAGGAAATGGCCTTAATTCAAAATGGCACTTTGTCGTTGGATCAAAGTCCAAATCGTTGGTTGATTTTAATTCTCTTTTTACTCGGTTTAGCAATTGGTGTTCACCTTTTAGGAATTCTTGTTATTCCTGCAATCTGCTACATTATTTATTTCCGCGTCTACAAAGAAGCTTCTGTAAAAGGTCTTATATTAACTGGAGTTCTTTCAATATTTTTACTTGGTTTCATACAAGAAGGAATCATAGCAGGTTCTGTTTCTTTAGCAAGTTCTTTTGAGGTGGCTTTCGTTAATTCTTTAGGTCTTCCTTTTTATTCAGGTACAATTTTCTTTTTCATACTGTTAATTGCTGTATGCTTGTTTTTCGTAAGATATGCTCGTAAAAAAGGCAACACGATTTTATATAATTCTTTCATGGGATTAATCTTCTTGCTGATTGGCTATGGTTCTTTTGCAGTAATTGTTATCCGCTCAAATGCCAATACTCCCTTGGATGAAAATGATCCGGAAAATTTGGTAACACTTCACTCGTACTTAAAGCGTGAGCAATATGGCTCAGCACCTATTCTTTATGGCAACTATTGGAATTCCTTGAAAAAAGGAGAGATTATGACGGAGGAAGGGCCAGAATTAACCAATAGAGATGAGTGGAAAGATTTATCTCCTTATTTTTTGCGCCGCTTTGTGATTTCTGAAAATGATGAAGAAGTGAAAGCGTTTACTGAAAAGAAAGATGCTGAAATTTGGATCAAAGAAAACGATGGTGTGTACTCAATGGAGGAGAAATACTATGAAAGTAATTCATCTATTCGAAAAGATGCAGTTGCCACGTATGAACAAGGAACTCTTTTTCCAAGAATGTATAGTGGAGATAACCAAAATCATGTTCAAGGTTACCAAAAATGGTCAGGGTACGATCCTGCAGATGAAACAGACTCAGAAATTGGGCGAGATGGAAAGCGCTTGCCCTCTTTTAGTGAAAACTTGAGTTATTTCTTTTCATATCAAGTAAATTGGATGTACATCCGTTATTTTATGTGGAATTTTGCAGGGCGACAAAATGACATTCAGGGACACGGAGATGACATGCGTGGAAATTGGCTTTCTGGGATTAATTTTCTCGATGAATGGCGCTTGGGAAGTCAAGAATTTGCGCCTCATTACACAAAAGACAATGCATCACATAATAAATTCTTCTTATTGCCTCTAATTTTAGCACTAATTGGTATCTTTTTTCATTTTTCGCGCGCACCAAAAGATGCCCTTGTTATTCTTTTGGCTTTCTTGTTTACAGGTCTGGCGATTTTAGTTTACTTAAATCAAAAACCATTTGAACCTCGAGAAAGAGATTATGCTTATGCAGGATCATTCTACTTTTTTGCTATGTGGATAGGAATTGGAGTTTATGCAATTTATGACTTTATTCAACGGAAGAAAATACTTGCTCAAGATTATCAAAGAGCAGTAATTGCCGGAAGTATTGGACTTGTAATCCCTGTATTAATGGCTTATCAAGGTTGGGATGACCACGATAGAAGTGGAAAAACTTCAGCGCATGATTTATCTCATAATTACCTCGAATCTTGTGGAAAAAATGGAATTATTTTTACGAATGGAGATAATGACACCTTCCCTCTCTGGTATTTGCAAGAAGTAGAAGGTCAGCGAACTGATGTTCGTGTTTGCAATCTTTCATTAATGGGAACTGATTGGTATACGAATCAAATGAAAATGAAAGCATATGACTCTGATCCATTACCAATTAATTTTAGAGAAGACCAAATATTGATGTATGCTGGTAATACCGATCAAATCTATTTTATTAATTTATTGGAGTTAGTAAGTAGAAATAGTAATGAGGATATGCTTCGTAAAATTGTAGATCTTCGATTGAAAAATAACAAACAAAACGCCCGACAAGCAATTCAACTTTTTAATTTGAAAGTTGCTTCAATTTTACCAAATATTTCCTGTAAAAATGCTGATTTTGAAATAGCAAAAGGATATTTGAATACTAGTGATAGTTCTGATTTAAGTGGAACTATTCTCAAAAAATACTTTGGTGCCATAAAATTATTTCAAGGGATTCAAAGTCAAGAAGTTGAATTTATAGGAAATTCTGGGCAAGATCTTCAAAGTCTACTACAAGAATTTGAAACTCCATGGTCATCTGTAGATTTTAAAGATGCAATGGCATTTGTTCGTGATGATAAAAACTTTTTATTAAATGGTGGTGGAAAACTTAGTTTTTTCCCATCTTCTCGTTTTACTTTGAAAGTCAACAAAAACAATGCACTCGCAGCAGGTACAATTAATAAAAGTCAAGCAGCAAAATGCCCAAGTAATATCCTCTTTGAATTTAATACAGATCGAGATAGCTATTTAGCAAGAGATGAAATAATGATGATGGACATTGTTGCAAATAATGATTGGAAACGTGGAATTTATTTCTCTAGTAACCGAGGATCCTCCTTCTCCATTGCATTATTAAGTGCAGGCTATATTAAACAAGTTGGTGTTGCTTATGAATTAAGCCCAATGGGAGGTGAACCAATGTTCTACAATCTTTCAAAAATGTATAAAAATATTACCCAAACATATGAATATGGAAAAATGAATGACCCTAAAGTCTTGACAGATTATTATGCCCGAAGACATACACAGCAATACCGCTCAAATTTTCTTCTCCTAGCAGAACAATTTATTGCTAAAAAAGACTTTAAAAAAGCAATCTTTCTTTTAGATAGATCACTTGAACTAATGCCATTAGAAAATGTTTTAGATTTTGGAGAGGTAAACCAATGTGATCCATTTACCGCCTTAAAAATAAATTCAGCGCATCTTGACTATATGTATCAAGGTCAAGAATCAAGAGCAAAATGCAGTGGAAGCTTGCACGAATATGTTCAACTTTATTTCTTAGCAGGAAATAAAAAGAAAGCTACGGATTTGGGATTGAAATTAATGGCTAACTACGAATCTATTTTTACCTATTTTGAAAATAGCAGTGCGTCATTTGCTACAAATCCGGAAAATAATGAAGATTTAATTGCTGCACTGGATGCCTGTTTTAAAATGTATTTTGTAGCTGCAGATAAGAAGTTGGGAGGAGATCCAAAGGGTGAATTAGCCAAACGAATCTTTAAAAGTATTAATCATGTTTATAAAAAAATCATGCCTCGTATTTATTCTGATTTAGAAAATTCATCTACTGATGGAAATATGCAGTTAGTAAATCTGAAAATTAATTTAGGTGGAATGGCTGAACATTATGGATTTAGTAAAACAAGTGCAACAAAACCAGTTACTACTCCAAATGAAATTGATTTGAATGGTATTCTAAAACAGTGAAATAGTATAACTAGGGAATAAGCGGAGTGAAATTATATTGAAGAACAGACTACTTTAAATTATAAAAATGAATTATTTCTTCGAGCACCTCATAAATGCATTTCATTTGCCGCTGAAAAATCCTGTTTTGTTATTTTCCTTGTTGCTCTTTATTATTTTACTATCGCCGATTCTATTGCGGAAAGCTCGTATCCCAAACATAATTGGCTTAATTATTTCTGGAGTTATAATCGGACCTAAAGGATTAGGGATAATTGGAGAAAATGCAATGGCCCAGGAGGGATCTATAAAACTTTTCTCTACCATCGGATTGCTTTACATAATGTTTATCGCGGGGCTTGAACTTGATCTCAATCGCTTTCGAAAACAAATAAATAAAAGTTTAATCTTTGGAGGATTAACATTTATTATTCCCTTAGGATTAGGCTACCCTATTTGTTCTGAAATTTTACATCTTTCTCCTTTGGCAAGTTTGTTGACAGCAAGTATGTTTGCAACTCACACCCTTGTTTCCTATCCTATTATAAGTAAATATGGCTTATCAAAACATTCATCTGTTGCAATAACTGTTGGTGGAACAATATTGACAGATACTGCAGTATTAATTATTTTGGCAATTATATCAAGTGCTGAAAAAGGGAATTTAGATTTTGGATTTTGGCTGACTTTAATAACCTCACTTTCGATTTTTTCTGCAATCATGTTTCTCTTGATTCCACGAATTGCAAAATGGTTTTTTAGTAATTTAGATAGTGAGAAAACCTCACAGTATATTTTTGTTTTGTCAGTAGTATTTTTTTCGGCTTTTCTTGCAGAAGTAGCAGGTGTAGAAGGCATCATAGGAGCATTTGTCGCTGGCTTGGTGTTAAATCGTTTGATTCCTACTAATTCAATCTTAATGAATCGAATTGATTTTATAGGTAATTCCCTTTTTATTCCCTTTTTCTTAATATTTGTTGGAATGGTAGTAGATTATAGGGCTTTTTTTAATGGAACTTGGCCCTTAATTATCGCTGGTGTTTTAACTGCATTTGCAATATTCAGTAAATGGTTAGCGGCACTTGTTACCCAATGGATTTTCAAAATGTCAAATAATGAACGTCAAATAATCTTCGGTTTGAGTACCTCACATGCAGCAGCAACACTGGCTATAATTATGGTCGGATATAACAATGGAAATGGAATACTTGACATTAACATTGTGAATGGAACTGTAATACTAATATTATTTACCTGTATGACATCCTCTTTTGTAACAGAAGCTGCAGGGAAAAAGTTACTCATTCAAATTTCGGAAGAAAGTGATTTAGATAAAAATGAAACAAGGCTTCGAAATCAGCATATCATTGTTTCTATTAACGAATTAAGTGGAAATGAACAGTTATTAGATTTTGCATTACTTATTTCAGATCAAAAAGTAATTAATCCTATTTCTGTAGTAAGTGTTTACCCAAATGATGCGGCGGCTGAACGGATGATTCGAAAATCTAGAAAATCTTTAGAGGATATTGTAAAGCATTTTTCTGGACATGAATCAAAACTAAATACAATTGCTACAATCGATCACAATGTATCTTCCGGTTTGTCGCGAGTGGCAAAAGAATTAGTAGCCGATATTGTTGTACTGAACGATAGTAGAAACAAAAATCTTTTATCGCGAATAATTGGAGATGACCGAGCTCATTTGTTAGATGTTTGCGATAGAACAATCTTTTTCTGTCAACTAGACAATCCATCTGTTTCCTACGATAAAGTAATAGTAATTGCACCGCAACTTTCTGAATTAGAAGCTAATTTTGCTCTTTGGGTTGAAAGAGTAATACGCTTAGCGCAAGAACTTACTATTTCAATTGATCTTTACGCAAGTAATGCTACACATGAGCGCTTTGAAAAAGTTGGATTAGCGAATAAATTAGATTTTAATATTCATTTTCAAGAAATAGAAAATGTAGATGATTTCTTTTTATACTTTGACAAAAAAGACCATGGAATAATTGTTTTTTGTGGAGCAAGAATTGGTTCTGTTTCTTATGATTTAGGAACTGAATCTTTTGCTGACAAAATTGAAAAAGCGTGTCCAAACAATGATACTATTTTTATCTACCCAGGAATGGAGCTAGATAAGATGAATGAAAATTACAATGATATTTCTTCTACTGCAATTAATGCTGGAGTAGAAACCATTCAAAAAATTGGAAGAGAAGTTGGAAATATATTTAAAAAATCAAGTTCCAAAAAATCAAAGTGATTTTTTTCTATGAAAAAACAAACAACTGTAATTTTTTATTTTCTCAGTGCATATATCCTATTACAATTTATTTGGTGGGGTTTTCACCTCATTCAGCTTAGCCAAAATACTGCTAATACAGATGAACAAGTAAATCGAAGAGTTTTAATGATTCTTGGTGAGGGTGCAGTTTTTATTACCATTTTGTTATTTGGACTTTACAAAATCCGAAGCTCCATAAGAAAAGAACTAGAACTTTCCGGAAGACAGTCTAATTTTTTACTTTCAATTACCCACGAGTTAAAAACTCCTATTGCTTCTAGTAAACTACTTTTACAAACACTCTTAAAACGGGAGTTAATTCAAGAGAAAAGGAATGAATTAATCACTAAAACCTTAAATGAAAATGAACGCTTAGAAAATTTGATTGATAACATTCTCAATGCTTCAAGAGTTGAAAATAATGCACTTCAAGCTGTAAAAACTGAAATCAACTTAGCAGAATTAAGTATAAAAATTATTAATCGCTTGTCCTTGAAAAGTGTAACTAGTGAAATCCAAGCAAATACAATTGTAAAAGGTGACGTATTTATGCTAGAGACAATTATCGAAAACTTAATCGAAAATGCTGTAAAATATTCCGGGACTAATCCCTGTATAACTCTTTACTCTTTTCAAAATGAAAAAGAAATTGTTTTTGGAGTAAAAGATCAGGGGCCAGGAATTCCCTTGACTGAAAGAGAAAATATTTTTACTAAATTTTACCGTATTGGCAATGAGGAAACAAGAAGTGCAAAAGGGAGTGGCTTGGGCTTATTCATTGTTTCTGAATTCGCACGATTAAATGGCGGTTCTATTCAATACAAGGAAAATTTACCAAAAGGGTCGGCTTTTGAAGTAACTTTGCCCTTATGAAAAAGCACATTGGACTTATAATTTTAGACGGTTGGGGTCTTGGAGATGGTACAAGCTCAGATGCAATTGCTCAAGCTCACACGCCATTCATGGATGAACTCCTTCTGAAATATCCAAATGCAACATTAAAAACATTCGGTGAAAATGTTGGATTGCCAGATGGGCAAATGGGAAACTCTGAAGTGGGCCATCTAAATATTGGTGCAGGGAGAATTGTATACCAAGAATTAACCCGCATCAATAAATCCATAAGAGAAAGGGACTTTTTTAGCAATAAAGTGCTGCTTGAAGCAATGGCGGAAGTCAAAAAAAGAAATTCAAAACTGCACTTGATTGGATTAGTATCAAAAGGTGGCGTGCACAGTTCGCAAGAACACCTCTATGCCCTATGTGAATTAGCAAAAACACAGCAAGTTGAAAATGTTTACATCCATGGCTTTACAGATGGTAGAGATTGTGATCCCAATAGTGCAGAACACTTTTTTCAAGAATTGGAAGAGCAACTAACCTTAAGTACTGGAAAAATTGCAAGCGTTTGTGGAAGATATTTTGCAATGGATAGAGACAATCGCTGGGAAAGAATAAAGAAAACATATGACCTTTTGGTTAATGGAAAAGGAGCGAGATTTAATACAGCCAGTGAGGGAATTAGGGCCTCCTATATTTCGAATATTAGTGATGAATTTATTGAACCTTTTATTGTAGATCCTAAAGGAACAATTTGCGATAATGATGTCGTAATTAATTTTAATTTCAGAACTGATAGGCCAAGAGAAATCACCATTGCTTTAAGCCAAAGAGCCATTCCGGAATTTGAAATGCAACCCTTGGATTTGTACTATTGTAGTATGACAAATTACGATTCAAGTTTTAAAAATATACACGTAGCTTTCGAAAAAGATAATTTAAAAAATACCTTAGGAGAAGTTATTTCCAATATGGATCTCTCACAAATTCGTATTGCAGAAACTGAAAAATATCCTCATGTCAGCTACTTTTTTAGTGGCGGTAGAGAAGAAAAATTTCGATTGGAAGAACGCATTATGGTGAACTCACCAAAAGTTGCAACCTACGATTTACAACCTGAAATGAGTGCTGTTGAGCTGAGTGATAAAATCATTCACTATATGCAAGATAAACAACCCAATTTTATTTGTCTAAATTTTGCAAATCCAGATATGGTTGGTCATACAGGAGTGTACGACGCTATTGTAAAAGCGGTAGAAAAAGTAGACCAATGTTTAAAATCTGTTGTTGAAATAGGCCTTGAACTTGGTTATGAATTTTTAGTTATCGCTGATCACGGAAATGCAGATTTTGCACTAAATGAAGATGGAAGCCCAAACACTGCACATAGTTTAAATCCTGTGCCAATTATTTTAGTGACAAAAGAAAAAGAATTAAAGCTATCAGATGGTATTTTGGCAGATGTTGCACCAACTATTTTAGATCGTTTACGCTTAGTGGCTCCAATTGAAATGACAGGAAGTACACTGGTAATAAATAACCAATAAAAAGTAATTGAGTGTTCGCTTTCTTACCACCAATATTTAAAATTATAATCCTTATGAAAATCCCAAATTGAGCTAATATTTTCATTTTGCCATTCTTTTTCCTTGATACTTCGACAAGCTCAGTACAAGTCAAGAATCAAAAAATCAAGGCTCTGAATTTCTTTTTGTTCGCAAATTATTGTTATACATGTATTTATAACTCGTAGCGAACAATTTTAATTCCTTTCTGAAACTTAAATTTTTTAAAAATGTTCTTGCAGAAATTTTAAAAATTAACAGTTTCAGTTCAGTAGCTAAAACCAAGAAATTCAAGGCCGAAGTTAGTTTCGTTAATATTCACCAAATAGCTCTCCTTTGATTAAATTCTTGATTTTCAATATTCAAGTATTTTACTGGTACGATTGAGAACACTCAAAAAAGTAATTACATTTTAAACTGGTAATCTTTATTAACCTTGATTGTATCATAATCCTTTCGATCAAAAGAAAATAATGTCGCAGGTCGATGTTTTACATTTTTTTGTTTTTCATCATGCGCTAGCATTGGAACAGACTTTATTTTTTTTCTAAAATTTGCTTTATCCATATCAACTTCAAAAGCAAATTCATATAGACTTTGCATTTCATTGAGGGTAAAGCGCTCAGGCAACATGTCAAAACAAACAGGTTCCGTTTTTAATTTCTGAATTAAAAGCTCGTAGGTGGAAGAGAGAATATGACTATGGTCAAAAGCTAAAGTTGGAATTTCATCTAAGGAAACCCAACTTACTTCCTCAGCCCATGAAGAAGCTTTTACTTCAAAATCATCTATTCGAACCAAGGCAAAATAGGCAATTGTGATAACACGACCTTGCGGATGCCTATTCGGATTTCCAAAAGATTGAGATTGATGCATTTGGACCTCTTTCATGCCTGTTAATTCGAACAATACCCTTTGTGCCGCCTGAGGCAAATCTTCATCGGGATAAACTAAATCTCCAGGGACAGCCCAGAAATTTTCGAAAGGTTCTATGGCGCGTTTTATTAACAAAGCTTTTATTTTACTCCCAGAAAAGCCAAAAATTATACAATCAACAGAAAAAGCGGAGGTAAAAAAATCTGAAAATTCAATACGGTACATCATAGTTAAAGAGATTCTTTATTTAATGTGCAGATCCAGATGTAGAAAAATCGGTGATTCCTTGTTTTTTAAGTTTTTTGTTTACACTCCAAGCAAAGAATAATAAATAAGCAAAACAAAGAACACCAAGCCAATAAGAATGTTGAATACCCAATAAATCGTTACTAGCAAGTGCACCTTGTGCAGTTGAAATAAATCCACCACCCATAATCATCATAATTAATAAACTTGATGCTGTATTTGTTTTTTCACCTAAACCTGCAATACCAAGCGTGAATATACAAGGCCAAAGCGTACTACAAAATAAACCTACAGAAATAAAGGCAAATACACTTGTCATTCCGGAAGAATAAATACCAATAATCAAGGCTAAAATTCCTAGAGCAGAATAAATCATAATTTGATTCACTGGATTCCCTTTACTTAATTTATCCGCAATAATTAACAAAACAACGATACCAAGATATGGGTAGAATTGCGCCATAGAATTTCCTGCTATCCAGTTAACACCTAAGAAAATACCAAAAGCTGCAAACGGTAAAATAAAGCCTAATAAGGACTTTAATTTTTCAGTAAGATTAAATGCTCCTGCAGCAGAAGTCCAACGTCCAATCATTAAACTTGCCCAAAACAACGAAACAAAAGGGGCAACGGCACTTTCCTCAGTTCCCAATTTCTGCTTCATAAATTCAGGGAGATTACTTGCTGTAGAGACCTCGACGCCAACGTAAACAAATATTGCTATCATTCCTAAAAGGACTTGCGGGTACTTCAATGTTGCCATAATATTTCCACCACTATTTTCGGTTTCTTCAGTAAGTCTATCTGGAACAGAAGAAAATTTAAAAAATATTGCAGCAATTACAAATGCAGCTCCAAGAAAAAGATAAGGAGTTTGTACTGCTTGTAAATTTAAAGTCGTCGTTGCACCAGAGGATAAACCGCCAAAAATAGCAAACGAAACAATTACAGGTCCGATGGTTGTTCCAACATTATTAATGCCACCAGCTAAACTTAAACGCATGTTTCCTTTTGATGGATCGCCCATTTGTATTGCCAGAGGATTGGCTGCAATTTGTTGTAAAGAAAATCCTAAGCCTACTGTGAATAGTCCTGAAATTAATAAAGGGAAAGAGGCATTATTTGAAGCCGGAATAAAGAGTAAAGTCCCTAAAGCGGATATAATTAATCCCAAAGCCAAACCATTTCTATATCCAATAACATTTAAAATATCTCTTTTCAATAAAGAAGAAATACCAAAATACATTAAGGATCCAACAGTATAAGCAATATAGAAGGCTAAGGAAATCAATTGTGATTCAAATTGACTTAAATCCAATGCTTTTTTAAATACTGGGATTAATATGTCGTTGCTAGCAGCAACAAAACCCCAAAAGAAAAAGATTGATATGAGTGTGGCGAAAGCCCCAATATTTGTTTTTTTCACAGTTAAATTTTTAAATTAGAGTACAAAATACAATAATTAAAAAACTTAAACTGCCTCCTGCTTAGATTTTTTTTCAACAACTTTAATCGAAAGCATCTTTTGTACTGCTTTTACAATGGCTTTTGCATCAAAGCCACAATCTTCCCAAAGTTCTTCTTGTGTGCCATGATGGACATATTCATCTGGAATTCCCAAACGAACAATCTCGGAATTATATTTTTGATCGACCATAAATTCAATAATGGCAGAACCAAACCCTCCCATCAAACAGCCATCTTCTAACGTAATAACTTTTTTGAATTTTGTGAATACTTCGTGCAAAAGAACTGCATCTAATGGTTTTACAAAACGTAAGTCATAATGTGCAATAGAAATTCCTGATTCTTTCATTAAAGCTATTGCTTCTTGAGCGAAATTTCCAGGGTGACCAATACTTAAAATTGCAATGTCTTCGCCACTACAAACTTTTCTGCCTGTTCCGACTTTGATCTCTTTAAAAGGAGTTTTCCAATCTGTCATTACGCCACTTCCCCGAGGATAGCGGATCGAGAAAGGTCCTTTATTCTCCAATTGTGCTGTATACATTAAGTTGCGCAATTCTTCCTCGTTCATTGGTGCAGAAACAACCATGTTTGGAATACAACGCATGTAGGCTAAATCGTAAGCGCCGTGATGCGTTGCGCCATCAGCACCAACTAAACCTCCACGATCTAGGCAAAAAACGACATTTAGATTTTGAAGGGCTACATCGTGCAAAACTTGATCGTAGGCCCGCTGCATAAAAGAAGAATAAATATTACAAAACGGAACCAAGCCCTGTGTTGCCAAACCTGCACTAAAAGTTACCGCATGTTGCTCAGCAATTCCGACATCAAATGCACGATCAGGCATCGCTTTCATCATTATATTTAGAGACGAGCCTGAAGGCATTGCGGGAGTTACACCCATTACTTTTGAATTTTTTTCAGCTAATTCAACAATTGTATAACCAAAAACATCTTGGTATTTTGGAGCTTGAGGTGATTTAGGAATAATTTTTACAATTTCCCCTGTTTCCTTATTAAAAACACCTGGAGCATGCCATTTGGTTGGATCACCTTCTTCAGAAAATTTGTAGCCAGCACCTTTTTTTGTTAGGCAATGTAAAATCTTTGGACCTGGAATATCTTTTAAATCTTCTAGAACTCTTGCTAAACCAATCGCATCATGGCCATCAACAGGTCCAAAATAGCGAAAATTTAAAGATTCAAATAAATTACTTTGCTTGAGTAAACTTCCTTTAAGAGCAGTTGAAACCTTAGATGCAATTGTTTGAGCATCCGGGCCAAACTTTGAAATTTTACCTAACAAGTTCCAAACCTCATCCTTTACTTTATTATAGGTATGGGAAGTGGTAATATCCGTCAAATATTCTTTTAAGGCTCCAACATTTGGATCAATCGACATGCAATTGTCATTTAGAATAACTAACAAATTAGCATCTTTTTCAAATCCAGCATGATTCATTCCTTCAAAAGCCAAACCTGCTGTCATTGCGCCATCTCCAATTACTGCAATATGTTGCTTGTTTTTTTCTCCTTTGTATCGACTTGCAACTGCCATTCCCAAAGCTGCGGAAATAGAAGTTGAGGAATGTCCAACACCAAAGGTATCGTAATCACTTTCGGATCTTTTAGGAAAACCAGAAATTCCGTCTTTTAACCTATTTGTATGAAACTGTTCTCTACGACCAGTTAGTATTTTATGTCCATATGCTTGATGACCTACATCCCAAACCAATTGATCTTCAGGTGTATTAAAAACATAATGCAAAGCAACGGTTAATTCAACAACGCCAAGACTTGCACCAAAATGACTATTTCCAATTTCTGAAATAACATCAACAATGTATTGGCGCAATTCATTTGAGATTTTGTCTAAATCATCAATTTTAAATTTTTCGCGTAAATCGGAGGGAATATTTATCTGCTCTAAAAAAGGACCCGCTTTATAAATAGACATAAGTTACTTGTTGATACAAATTTAATTAAATGCTTCCATATCTGAGAAAAAACACAGAAAAAGTTAAAAGGTTTAGATTCTCAGTGTTTTTCTTTCTAGAAAAAAAATGAAAGTCAAATAAAATAATAACAAGCTGTTTTGAAGAACAAATTGTAAGGCAAATGAAGCAGTTTCAATTTTACTTCCCATAAAATACAAAACAAGAGCTAGCCCAATATAAACAGAGAATTTTTTTAGGTTGTAGGGAATTGGAAAATGCCTTTGACCTAATAAATAGGAAAAGACCATTTGTAAAAAATAAACTAGAAGTGTTGCCCATGCACTTGCCATATATCCATAAGTAGGAATAAAAATTAGATTTACCGCCACAGTAATCAATGCTCCTCCAATGGTAATATAAGCGCCAAATTTTGTTTTTCCGCTAAGTTTATACCAAATACTTTGGTTGTAATAAATTCCAAGAAAAACATTTGCTAAAAGTAAAATTGGAACAACTTTTAGTCCCTGCCAATAGATTTCATTTCTGATAAAATGTTTAAAAATATCAATATTAAGAGAAACTAAAAGAAAAACAGAACACACGAGAGCAATAAAAATATTCATAACCTTCACGTAAACTTTGTTACGGTCTTCATTTTTCATTTGACTAAAGAAAAAGGGCTCTGCAGCATAGCGGTATGCCTGTAATAATATCGTAACCAACATCGCTAATTTATAGCAAGCACTGTAAATTCCCACTTGAGCTTCTGCAGCATCCAAAGAACCTGGAATACCAGGATCATATAAAATTTGCTTGAGTAAAATTCGATCTAAAGTCTCATTAACAATTCCTGCAAAACCAGCTATTACAAGTGGTAAAGCATAAAGAACCATTGTTTTAGCCAATCTCCAATCAAAAGTTAGGCGTAATTTTAAGAATGAAGTATACAAAAGCAAAGGCTTTATTAAGGAAGAACAAAGATTTGCAAGTAGGATAAACAATATCCCTTCCTCCGGCTGATCGGGATTGAAAAGATAGAGCATAAAAAATAGATTTAGGCCTATGTTAATTAGAATGGAAGTGAACTGGATAAGCACAAAATTTTTCGCTTTTTCCTCATAGCGCAATTTTGCAAGAGGAAGAGCGGATATAGAATCTATGCAAACAATTGCCATTAATAAGATGATGTACTCATTATGGTCATCATACAGCATAAATGATGCAATAGGATTATTAAAATATAGAATTATTGAGAAGAATATAACATTAAATCCTAAAACTGTGAAAAGTGCATTTTGAAAAAGTTTTTCCTTATTCTCTGCATCCTGAATAAACCGAAAATAGGCAGTTTCCATTCCAAAAGTTAGGAATACAAGGAGAAATGCTACCCAAGCATATAAGTCTGAGACAACTCCATAATCTGAGGGATTTATAAATACACTTGTATAAAGAGGTACTAAAAGATAATTTAACAAACGCCCCACGATGCTTGATAGCCCGTAAACAGCAGTTTGCTTCATTAAATTCCTAATTGGATTTGACATTAGCTCCTAAAATTAGCTTTGCGTTTTTCTAAAAATGCACTGGTTCCTTCTTTAAAATCAGCTGTGCCAAAACAAAGGCTAAACTGCTCTATTTCGGTTTGATAACCATTCTCTCCATCTGTAAAACCGGCATTTACCGCTTTTATTGCTGCACTTATTGCCAATGGGGAATTTTGAAGTATTTTTTTGGCAATTTCTTGGCATTTTGGTAATAATTCGCTTAGTTCAACAACATAATTTACCAAACCCAAATGTAAAGCCTCCTCTGCTTTTACCATGCCCGCGGTAAAAATCATTTCGTTTGCCTTTCCTTTTCCAACTAAATGCGCCAAGCGTTGTGTGCCGCCATAACCTGGAATTAGTCCGAGAGATACTTCAGGAAGTCCCATTTTAGCATTATTCGATGCAAGCCGAAAATGTGCAGCCATTGCTAATTCTAATCCCCCACCTAAAGCAAAGCCATTTATTGCAGCTATCACTGGTGTTCCCATGTTTTCAATAAAGCTAAAAAGTGTCTGCTGACCAATCATTGCTAATTCCCCACCTTGGGAAATTGTGAAATCAGCAAATTCCTTAATGTCTGCCCCTGCTACAAAAGCTTTTTCTCCACTTCCTGTAATTATTACTACACCTACTTCACTGTCTTTGTCTGCACTATCTAAAGCACTGTGCAACTCTGAAATCGTTTCCTTATTCAAGGCATTTAATTGGCTTGGGCGATTAATCGTAATTGTTGTAACTTTTTCAGTTGTTTGGACAAGAAGGTTTTGGTACATAGCGACTATTTTGGCTTAAAGATAAGCGAAAATATTATTTCAAGGAGAAGGTGCATATTTATTAAGAATTATAAATGTAAAAAATCAACTAACTTTGTTAAAATTTAAGTTTTTTTAAAATTAATATCTATAAAAAATAGAAGTATGAAATACCTACTACTTTCTTTATTATTGCTTTTATCATCATTACAGTTTGCTCGGGCACAACAACTTGAAATGTCCCTTGAATGGATTTGTTCAACAACAAATACGGCAGATTTTCAAGTGCGGCTAACAAATACTGGTTCAGTTCCATTGACATTCAATGCTCTAATTGTTCGTGGTGTTCATGCTCCATCATTAACAACGGGGGCAATATCATGGCAGGCATTGAATGATAATACTATTCCAGAATGGTTAGCTTGGCCACAATTCACAACTAATTTAGCGTATAATGCAATTACTAGACAATTAAATTTCTCGTCAAACGTGATTATCTTTACCTCTGTAACGGCGCCACTTCTTGCTCCAGG
Organism: Crocinitomicaceae bacterium; assembly: GCA_044358215.1. Classification (GTDB taxonomy): domain Bacteria; phylum Bacteroidota; class Bacteroidia; order Flavobacteriales_D; family Crocinitomicaceae; genus UBA952. The sequence goes on along the minus strand of JBIKOE010000002.1, from coordinate 24,686 downwards.
ATCTAATGTAATTGTTGGTTCTTTTAGAATGTTTACTTCTACAACCTGGGTTCCAAACAGCAACTTTAATTTCGTATGGGCTCCAACAGGAGCCGTAAATTGCTATTTACCTGGCATGACTACTGTAACTAGCTTTCAACAAACTGGTGTATCTGGCAGTTCAACTTGTGGGCAATGTTTAACTGTTACCGCATCAATTGCCCAGCCACTAAATTTAAGTGCGCCTACAAGTCCTGCAAACCAAAGTTTTTGTAGTGCCGCAACGGTGTCTGATTTGATTGCAAGCCCTCTTTATATTAGTCCTCAAATTGCTTCTATTTTATGGTATGATACTCAAACAGGAGGAACAGCATTAAATCCAACTACATTACTTACAAATGGAACGTATTATGCAGCTCAAATGGTGAATGGTTGTGAGTCACTAACTAGAGTAGAAACAATTGTTAGTATCAATCAAAATAATACAACATCCACTAATGTTGCTTTAAATAAGCCAGCAACTGCAAATGATACTTATTCCACAAGCACTCCATCTTTGGCATTTGATGGTCTTACGAATAATGCATGGCAAACACCAACATATACAGGCTGGATACAAGTTGACTTACAAGGGAGTTTTCCAGTCAATAATATTAAATTATACGTAAATCAAACACCAAATGGTATTACGACACATGAAATTTATTCAGCCCCAAGTATATCAGGACCTTGGACTTTTGTTGAAGCGCTAACTGGTTTCACTAGTTTTGGTCAAATTTTAGTTAGGGATTATAGTGCTTCTCCATTATTAAATGTTGGAGCAATTAAAGTTCAAACCACTAACTCTCCATCATGGGTTTCTTGGGGGGAAATTGAAGTTTACTCAGGTAGTCTTTCAGAAAGTATTACAGCTTCTGGACCACTAACATTTTGTGATGGGAATTCAGTAACACTTTCAGCAAGTAGTGGAGCAGGTTATACCTACCAATGGAAAAAAGATGGTTTAAACATTACTAGCGCAAATACTTCAACGTATGTTGCAACAACCACTGGTTCATATACTTTAGTAATTACTAATAGTGTTGGTTGTTCATCTACAACATCAGCTACAGAAGTTTTAGTTAACCTATCAACCACACCAATATTCACACAAGTATCTCCAATTTGTGCAGGAGATATGTTGTCTGCTTTACCAACAAACTCTATAAATAACATCACAGGAACTTGGTCGCCTGCATTGAGTAATTTAGCAAGTACAACTTATACCTTTACACCAACTTCCGGGCTTTGTGCAACCACGCAGACAATGGATCTAACAATTACTCCAAGTTCTATAAATACTACTCCAATAATAAGCGCCTGCGGAACTTATACTTGGGCCAATAACGGTCAAACCTATACAACAAGTGGTATTTATACTGGAGCAACGGTAAATTGTGTTACTGAAATATTAGATTTAACAATTACACCAAGTACCACAAATACCACTCCAATAAACTCCTGTGGAACTTATACTTGGGCGAATAACGGACAAACCTATACAGCAAGTGGTATTTATTCTGGGACAACCGCAAACTGTGTAACTGAGACTTTAGATCTAACGATTACGCCAAGTACTTCAAATACCACTCCAATAAGCGCCTGTGGAACTTATACTTGGGCCAATAACGGACAAACCTATACAGCAAGTGGTCTTTATTCTGAGACAACGGCGAACTGTGTTACTGAAATCTTAGATTTAACGATTAATCCAAGTACTTCAAATACCACTCCAATAAGCGCGTGTGGGACATATACTTGGCTAAATAACGGACAAACCTATACAACAAGCGGTACTTATACTGGAGCAACTATAAACTGTGTTACAGAGACTTTAGATCTAACGATTACTCCAAGTACTTCAAATACCACTCCAATAAGCGCCTGTGGAACTTATACTTGGGCTAATAACGGACAAACCTATACAGCAAGTGGTATTTATTCTGGGACAACAGCAAACTGTGTTACTGAAATATTAGATTTAACGATTACACCAAGTACCACAAATACAACTCCAACAAGCGCCTGTGGAACCTATACATGGGCGAATAATGGACAAACTTATACAGCAAGCGGTATTTATTTGGGAACAATTACAAACTGCATAACAGAAATCTTAAACTTAACGATTACTCCAAGTACTATAAATACAACTCTAATTTCTAGCTGCGGATCATATACTTGGTTAAATAACAGCCAAACCTATACAACAAGTGGTATTTATTCTGGGACAACAGCAAACTGTGTAACAGAGACCTTAAACTTAACGATTACGCCAAATTCTACAAATATCACTCCAATAAGCGCCTGTGGGACATATACTTGGCTAAATAACGGACAAACCTATACAGCAAGTGGAACGTATAGTGGAACAACGACAAACTGCGTAACACAAACCATAGATTTAACGATTATACCAAGTACTACAAATACCACTCCAATAAGTGCCTGTGGGGCATATACTTGGGCAAATAATGGACAAACCTATACAACAAGTGGTATTTATTCTGGGACAACTGCAAACTGTATATCAGAGACTCTAAACTTAACAATTACACCAAGTACGACAAATACAACTCCAATAAGTGCTTGTGGAACATTTACTTGGGCGAATAACGGACAAACCTATACAACAAGTGGTGTCTTCAACGGAACAACAACAAACTGTATTACTGAAGTCTTAAATTTAAGTGTAACTCCAAATTCTTCTTTTACTACCACAATAAGTGAATGTAACACTTATACTTGGGCGAATAATGGACAAACCTATATGGCAAGTGGTGTCTTCAACGGAACTGTAATAAATTGTGTATTACAAGTTTTGGATTTAGAAATAATTGATTGCATTAGTGATTCAGATAACGATGGGTTAACAGACTATGAAGAGAGTTTTTTATGTACAAACTCTTCCTTGTTTGATACTGATGGAGATGGTCTATCGGACGGCGATGAGGATGCTCAAGGATCAGATCCGTGCGATCCATGTAATCCATCGATTAACTCAGTTAATTGCATACTTGGCATTCATATACCAACTGCTTTTTCACCAAATGGATCAGGCTTTAGCGAGAACAATGTATATCAAATCATTGCTGGGCAAGATATAGCGGAAATTGCTTTTAAAATCATTGATAGATGGGGAAATATACTCTTTGAAAGTGAAGATAAAGAGTTTCAATGGGATGGTAGCTATAAGGGGCAAAAATGTAATAATGGACTTTACGCCTATTTTGTAGATGTAAGCTATTCAAACGGGAAAAAAGAAAAATTAAGCGGAAATATTACAATGATCCGTTAATAAAAAAAAGCCAATCAACTTTTTGCGTCTCATTTAAAACACGAGGCATTTTATTTTGAGATCCTTTTTTGCCTTGAAAAGCTAAAAATTCATGAAATTTTGATGTTTTGAGAATACTAATAATTGGAGTATTTAAATTGTATTTTCTTACATAAGCATAATCATCGTTTAAACTACTTATGTGTTTATCTAATGCCAGTAGCAATTCAATTTGATTGACTTCTTCATCAATTCCTAAAAACCAATGATGACATTGATTTTCGATATCAGCATAAATGGTGAATTCAGAGATGGAGATTTTAAAGTGTGTTGATACGAGTAAAAGTGCCTGGTAGATATTATCTAAAGAAAGATGTTCGCCACATAAACTTAAAAATTGCTTAATTCTACCGGTGATTTTAATTTCTCTTTTTATAATATTTTCAAAGCGCACTAAGTCTCCAAGTAAGTAGCGCCACAAACCAGCGTTTGTAGAAATAACCAAAGCATAATCAACATCTTTTTGAACTTCATTAATTGTGTAAGCTTTCTTTTTATCTAATAATTCACCATTTTCATCGAAAAAATCTGAATTAAAGGGTATAAATTCATAAAAGATACCATTGTTTAAAAGTAACTTCATTCCTTGACTTTTCGGATTTGCTTGGTAAGCGAAATAACCCTCACTCGCCAAATAAGTGTCCATCAAAATAATTTCTGTTTTTGTTAGCTTATTCAAACGAGAAACATAAGGGTCCATAAAAACACCACCATGGACATAAATCGATAAATTTGGCCAAATATCATGAATAGAAGTAAGCTGATAGTGCTCAACGATTTCCTCCATCAGTAAAATACACCAACTTGGAATTCCTGCTATGATTCCAATATTCCATTTAGGGGCTTTTTCAATAATTGCTTTTATTTTGTCATCCCAATTCTTTATTCTGCTAATCCTATTTCCAGGTTTTGTAAATGGTGTAGCGAGTAAGGATGTATGTTTTTTTAGAATTCCACTCAAATCACCTTCAATGTGCTTGTCTTTTTTACTTAACTCAATTGAGCCACCAACGGTCAATACACTTGCGCTAAAAAAAGATTCTGCTAAATTTAATTCATGTAAAAGTGTAAGCTGATTTATGCTCGTCTTTTGAAAAGAACGGATCATTTCGATACTAATTGGTATCCTCTTACTTGGAGATCCTGTTGTGCCAGATGAGAGAGCAAAGTATTTTATTTTCCCTTTCCATGTATGATTTTTAGCACCTAGAAGAGTTTGATTTAACCATTTACCATAAAATTCTTCGTAATCGGTAATCGGTACATTTTTTTGGAATTTAGAAACAACATCTGTGTTTTTTAGAATTTCATGAAATGAATGAACCATTCCAAATTTAGTAATTTTTGCTATTTCCAATAGAGAAGATAAACTTGATAGCTGATTTTTATACTCACTATTTTTCTTAGCATTTCGCTTGAAGCCAATTGCAGTACTTTTCTTTATGAGCTTTCCAATTATTGCCATGAAAACATAAAAAGGTTAGTTTTATACTAAACACTACAAAAATAAACTATAGAAAGGATTTACATTCTTTTCTTTCTTTAAATTTGTATTAGCAGATACCTAAATATACGTACATATTTAGTTACTGGATCCAAAAAAATAAACAAAATGTCTAAATTGATTCCCCTTCATGATTTTATTTCAGAAAATAGCAGTGATTTTCCATTTCCATCTGCTGAACTTTCTTCAATACTTATGGCAATTGAAAAAGCAGGAAAAATTATAAGTAAGGATATTCGAAAAGCAGGTCTAGTAGATCATATATTGGGTTCAAAAGGCTCACAAAATATTCAAGGCGAAGAACAACAAAAATTAGATGTAGTAGCAGACTTAGCGTTTATAGAGGCATTTGAGGAAAGCGGTCAAATATGTGGTTTTGCATCTGAAGAAAATGACAATTTTGTTCCCTTTCAAAATAAGGAAGCAAAAAATGCAACTTATGTTGTTCTTTTTGATCCTTTAGATGGCTCTAGTAATATTGATGTAAATGTTTCCATCGGGACTATTTTTTCCGTTTACAAAAGAATTTCACCACTTGGAACCGAAGCGAAACTAGAAGACATGTTACAAGAAGGTACAAAACAAGTTTTAGCAGGTTATGTCTTGTATGGCTCTTCTACAATGTTGGTTTACAGCACAGGTAATGGCGTAAATGGATTTACATTAGATCCTGAAAGTGAAAATTTTTGTTTGTCACATCCGAATATGAGAATGCCTGAAATTGGGCGTTTATACGCCATGAATGAAGGCAACATTAATGAATGTGAAGAAGGCTTGAGCAACTATATTTCTTACTGTCAAAGTAGAGAAAATCAAACTGGAATGCCCTACTCCGGGCGCTATATTGGCTCTTTAGTGGCTGACTTTCATAGAAATCTAATTAAGGGAGGAATTTATATTTACCCAGATGTCTTAAGTGCACCAAAAGGAAAATTGCGCTTATTGTATGAATGCAATCCCTTGGCATTTATAGCAGAACAAGCAGGAGGATTAGCAAGTACAGGCCGGAAAAGAATTTTGGAAATAAAGCCCGAAGAATTACATCAACGAATTGCTTATTATGTAGGATCTAAACTAATGGTTGAGAAAGCGATAAGTTTTTTGAAGAAGTAAATCTTTGGATTTTAGAATTTAAAGGTAAACCCAATATTCCCGTAAGGAACACCCTCAAAAATTCCAAAATATCCTATTTCTGCAATTAAACCGCACCTACTAATGAAATTATATTTGCTTAGGGAGAACATGTAACGCGCGCCAACAAAAACTTGATAACTAAATGAAGAACCTGTATTAACAGGTGCACTTATTTCAGTAAAAGAAGTATCGCTATCATAAGTTTTAGTTGGTTGTGAATCCCAAGATAAAGTATTGGATGTATAACCTAAGCCAAGACCGAAATACGGGTCTAACTGATCATTGCACAAAGCAATATGGTATGCCCCTCTTAGCATTACAGAAAGTGACTGAACTCCAATAGAATAGTTTGTTACAACATCTTCAGTTGGAGGAGGGGTTGGAGGAATTGTGGGAACAGGAACAGGCAAAATAGTATAAACCCCGGTAGAATCCCAATCTGCTCCATATTGAGAGAATGATACCGCTAGACCTAAGCCAAAGTGCTTACCTATTGCTCTTTCATAACCCAAATATGCTGGTCCAAATCCAGAAAATGCATATCCTCGCTTTGTATCATAAGCGGCCAAAACTTGATCATAAAGAATACCTGGCCCATATCCAATTTGGATAAAATTATTTCTTTTTTCGAATGCCTGTTGTGCATTTAATTGTTGAAAAAACAAACAAATAAATAGGATGAGTGAAGATTTTTTCATTTTTGAATTATTAGAAACTTTGAATTAAAAATCAAAGAAAATAAAAAAAACGCAAACAAAAGAGAAAAAACTGAAATTTTATCCAATAGTTTTATTTAATAGTAAAATAAAACAGATGAATTAGTTCGATTTTTTGTGATATTTAGAAGACAAGAATCATTATTAGGGGAAAAAAGTAAGAGTAAATTTGAAAAATAGTGGCTGATTATTTATTCCACAATCTCCAACTTTCCATTGCTTGTTCTTTTAGCATACTAGCCCCATTTAAAATAGTTGCTCGTTGTTTTTGAGCGCGTTCTAAGAAAAGAGTTTTTTCAGGATTATAAATCAAATCAATCACTAAATGATCCTTGCTAAGAGCATTAAAAGGAATGTCAACACTTGTTTTAGTTTGTGGGAACATCCCAAGAGGAGTACAATTTATAAGTAATTTACAGGCACTAAGCATGTTTTCATTTACATCTGTGTATACAAAATGATTTTTGATACCAGATGCTTGGCGAGAAACATATAAAACTTTAATGCCAATTTCTTTGAGAACAAATGCAACTGCTTTTGCTGCGCCCCCCGTTCCAAAAATAAGTGCGCAATCGTGTTTATTGGTTAAAAATGGCTTGATGCTTTGCTTGAAACCAAAAGCATCTGTATTGTATCCAATACTTTTATTGTTTTTAAATACAATTGTATTTACAGCCCCTATTTCTTTTGCTATTGGATCAATTTCATCTAAAAAAGGAAGAATACTTTCTTTATAGGGAATGGTAACATTATACCCCCCATTTTTTTGTAATAAAAGCTCTTTTACTTCTTCAATAGTTTCGATTTCATAGGCCTTATATTCAGCTGAAATATTGTTTATTTCAAAGAATTGCTTAAAAAATACAGGAGAAAATGAATGAGATAGTGATTTTCCAATAAGTCCGTATTGTTTCATTTTGGACTATGCGATAAGGTCAAAGCCAGTATAACTTTGCAAAGCTTCTGGAATTTTAATCCCATCTGCTGTTTGATGATTCTCTAACATGGCTGCAACAATTCTCGGCAGCGCCAAGGCAGAACCATTTAAAGTATGGCACAACTGCGATTTTTTATCTTCATCTTTAAAACGCAGTTTCAAACGATTGGATTGGAAGGTATCAAAGCGAGAAACGGAGCTAACTTCTAGCCATTTTTCTTGAGCTGCTGAGTAAACTTCAAAATCGTAAGTCATCGCTGAAGCAAAGCCCATATCACCACCACAAAGACGCAAAATTCTGTATTGCAAGCCTAATTTCTCTAGTAATCCTTTAACATGCTCTACCATTTCTTCTAGTGCTTGAGCAGAATTTAAAGGGTGTTCAATACGTACAATCTCAACTTTATCAAATTGATGCAAACGATTTAAGCCGCGAACATCTTTTCCATAGGAACCTGCTTCGCGACGGAAACAAGGAGTGTAGCCTGTCATTTTAATTGAAAAGTCGTTTGTTGGCAATAGAATATCGCGGTAAATATTTGTCAATGGAACCTCAGCGGTTGGAATCAGATACAAATCATCTTCCGGCATGTAATACATTTGCCCTTCTTTATCCGGTAATTGCCCAGTTCCTATTCCGCTTGCTTCATTTACAAGAAGTGGAGCCATAAATTCCTCGTATCCAGCTTTTGTTGCTTCATCCAAGAAAAATGCAATTAAAGCACGTTGTAATTTTGCTCCTTTCCCTCGGTAAAATGGAAATCCCGCTCCCGTAACTTTTACGCCAAGTTCAAAATCAATTAAATCATATTTTTTTGCAAGGTCCCAATGAGCAAGAGGTGAGAAAGAAAAAGCAGGTTTTGTGCCATATTCATAAACTGTTTCATTATCAGCAGCTTCTCTTCCTTGTTTAACGGCTTCATTTGGCACATTTGGTAGCGTATAAAGTAAATTGGTGAGTTCCACGTCTAGTTCATCTACCTTTGCTTTAAGAAGCGTTTCTTTAACTTTTAGAGCAGTAGTTTGTTCTTTCAATTCATTCGCTTCAGCTACTTTTCCAGACTTAAAAAATTCACCAATAGTTCGAGCTAAGAGATTTAATTCTGATGACAGCTTATCTAATTCTGTTTTGTTACTTCTCCATTCTTGGTCTACCAATATAACTTTATCAATAGTTTGAGAAGCATCGATATTTCTTTTTTTGAGCCCTTGTAATACTGACTCTTTTTCGTTCCTTATTCTTTGAATTTCTAACATTTAATAGCTTTATTGGAATACAAAAATAATGAAATGATATGAATTTTATATGCTTTAATTTTGATACTTTGTCAAGGTGAGTTTTTCTAGTATATACAAAGAGGCGAAGTTATATTCAATTTATTGTTGATTAAACAAGTTAAGATTAGTATCACATGGTTAAGTTTTTTATACTTTTGAAGCTATAAATAAATTATGTTTGTTAAAATAACGAATAAATCTAAACATCCACTCCCAAAGTATGAAACTTCAGGAGCTTCAGGTATGGATATTCGTGCAGATATAGAGACAACTATTGACATTGAACCATTGGGTCGTGTTTTGATAAAAACAGGGCTCTATTTAGAAATGGAAAATGGTTTGGAATGCCAAGTCCGACCGAGAAGTGGCCTAGCTTTAAAGAAGGGATTAAGTGTATTAAATACTCCTGGAACAATCGATGCAGACTACCGAGGAGAAATCGGCGTTATTTTAGTGAATTTATCAAACGTGGCGGTAAGTATTGAAGATGGAGAAAGAATTGCGCAGCTAGTTTTTTGTAAAGTTGAGCATGTATCATTTACAGAAGTTGCCGTTTTAACTGATTCAGAACGTGGAGTTGGAGGATTTGGAAGTACTGGTTTAAAATAAATAAAATGAATATAATAGTACCAATGGCAGGAAGGGGAAGTCGATTGAGGCCACATACCTTGACTTTACCAAAACCATTAGTTCCTGTAGGTGGGAAGCCAATTGTACATCGATTAGTTGAAGATATTGCTGCAGTTTGTGCAGATAAAATTGATGAGATTGCATTTGTAATTGGCGATTTTGGGGATCAAATTGAGAAAGAATTACTTCAAGTAGCAGAAAAATTGGGTGCTAAAGGATCTATTTATTACCAAAAAGAACCTTTAGGAACTGCACATGCCGTTCTCTGTGCTGCAGAAAAACTAGTTGGACCTGTTGTTGTTGCTTTTGCAGATACCTTATTTCGTGCAGATTTCAAGATTTCGCCTTCAGACGAAGGAATTTTATGGGTGAAGCAAATTGAAGACCCAAGTTCATTTGGTGTTGTCAAATTAAATGCTGCAGGTGAAATAATCGATTTTATTGAAAAGCCTCAAGAATTTATTTCAGATTTAGCCATGATTGGCATTTATTATTTTAAGGATGGCGCTAGATTAAGAACTGAATTAGATTATTTGATTGACAATAAGGTCATGAAAAGTGGAGAATATCAACTTCCTGATGCTTTAAGAAGAATGACACTTTCTGGTTGTGTTTTTAAACCCGGTGAAGTCACAGAATGGCTTGATTGTGGAAATAAAGAAGTAACAGTGAATACTAACAAACGTGTTCTAGATTTTGATTTTGAGAAAAAAATACCACTTGTTCATGCCTCGTCTAAAATTACAAATAGTCGGATTATTCCACCCTGTTTTATTGGAGAAAATGCTTGTATTGAGAATTCAATTATCGGGCCGCATGTTTCTGTAGGTGCAAATACAACCATTAGTAGTTCTGTAATTAGAAATACAAATATCCAAGAGAATACGAGTATTATTAATTCAGTTATTTTTAATTCCATGATTGGCTCGCATGTTGTTTATAATGGAAAAGCAAACGACCTCAGTCTTGGGGATTTTTCAATAGTTAATGAATAAAGTCTTTAGCTCATTTCTTTTAATTCTTGTTTTCTTCACTTGCGAAATAGATCAGGCAATTTCACAAGTTGCTCATTCTCCATCTTATATTTCAAGTTTTCATGCTGGCGTAAGACATAAACTAAATGGGGAATTAGCACAAGCGATATCAAAATTCACCACTTGTCTAAATGAAGATCCAATTGACGATGCGGTGCATTATGCTTTAGCTCAAATTTATAAAGGGAAAAATGAAATAAAATTATCTGCTAGCCACATAAAAAAAGCCTTAAAAATTGCCCCATCAAATAAGTATTACAAATTTGAAATGGCAACTATTTATGGCGAAACTGGAGAGTATAAGAAAGCAGCTCTTTTATTAGAAGAATTGATAAAAACCGATCTACAAAATATTGATCTTTACGGACAAGCTGCCGATAATTGGGTAAAAGCCAAAAACATTAAAAAAGCAATTTCCGTATTAAATAAATTAGAATTCAATATAGGCTCTGATCCACAAATTTTACTTCAAAAAGCTAGCTTATCTTTACAAATAAAAGACAATAAAACCGCCCTATCATTACTCGTATTAGCGAACAAAAAATTTCCTAGAGAGCCGTCTATATTGGCTGCCTTAGTTGACTATTATTTAGAATTTGGATCTTATTCTGAAGTTGTTTCAGTCTTAAAAGAATTGCTCGAAGTAGATACTTTTAATGGATTTGGCTTCATGTTGCTAGGGGAAATACAAATTGATAACGGAGAAATTAATGAAGGGCTTGCTAATTTAACAAAAGCTATAAAAGCTGACGGCTTAAATATCGACCAACGAATGGACATTTTAATACGTTTACAAAAAGAAAAAAACATAAGCACAGTTGAAATTACCGAATTAGTGAACTTTATAGCAATTACTTATCCTAAAGAAGCGAAAGTTCATGCTTTTAAAGGCGACCATTATTACAAACTCAATCAGCCAATAATTGCAATTGAATCTTATAAAGAAGCTGTTAAATGTGACCCAAACTTATACCAAATTTGGACTCAAATAATTAGCTTAGAGTATGAAAATGAGCAATGGGATTCATTATTCGTAGACAGTGAAAAATCACTTGCTTATTTTCCAACTCAACCTATGGTCTATTTTTTCTGCGGAGTAGCTGCAAATAAACTTTCATCGTTTGATAATGCTATTGAGCACTTAAATACAGGTTTAGATTTCATAGTGAATGATGTTAGTATAGAAGCTGAAATGAACAGTCAATTAGGCATTTCATATTTCGGATTAAAACAGAATGAAATTGGGTATCAAAAATTTGAAAAGTCGTTGCAATTAGCTCCAAGAAATAATTTAATAGTTCAAACTTTCGCAATACAATTAGCCCGCAATCAGATAGATTTTCCAAAAGCCAATAAGTTAGTAGATAATTTACTTCTTTTGGATAGTGGAGATACAAAATCTCTTAACGTTAAAGGTAGAGTGCTTTTTTATGAAAAAAAATACTCCGAAGCATTAGATTTTTTATTGCGCGCTTTGAAACTATTAGAAAATGATGCCGTACTAAATGAGTATTTGGGTGATACTTATTATTTTCTTGGCGATATTTCAAAAGCGAATGATTTCTGGCTAAACGCAAAATCATTGGGGTCAAAAAATAAATATTTAGAACGAAAAATAAATACAAAAACATATCATGAAGCGCTTTATTAAGCTAGTTCTTTTTATTTTCCTTGTGTTTTTGGCAAGTTCTTGTGCTAAAAAAAATTTAGAAGTATTTGTTCCACCTGTTGTCGAATATAAAATAAAAGATAGAGCCTTAGCTAAAACGCTCGATAGTCTTTCTGCATTTAAACCAAATAGATTTTATACTAAAATAAAAATAGACTTCAAAGATAATTATACCGATGTAAGTTTTAAAACTTCTATAAAACTTGAAAGAGATAGTTTACTTAATGCAATAGTAACAAAAGCTGGGTTTCCAATTGCTAATGCATTAATCTCGTTGGACTCAGTAAAAATATTAAGAATTCCAGAAAAATGTTTTATGAAAAATTCATGGGATAGTTTTAGAGACTTATTAAATATTGAAATAGATTATTTTAATTTAGAAAACATCTTATTAGGAAGACCGTTAACAGAAGCATTCAATCAAAAGTATTTTGTTGGAAAAGAACAATTTGATTCTCTATTAATAAATAATAAAAAAGATAGTACTTTATATTCACAAGAAGACAGCATTTTAAAAACTGAGTTATTTATGCTAAATTATATTTTAACTGACGATTTAAAAGATCTAGCTCAAACAAGAATATTTAGGTCAGTTGACTCGACAATGATTCAAATCAAATATAATAAGAGGCAAGTTGTATCAGGATATAATTTACCCTATGACATCATCATTTCACTTTCCAGTCCTCGCTATAATTTATTTGCTCAATTAGACTTCGAAAAAATAGAAGTAAATGAAAAAATAGAAATAAATTTTATTATACCTCAAAAATATGAAATTTGTAAATAGCTTTTTTTTCATTTTTATCCTACAATTTATTTTTAGTCAAACAAGTAGTAAATCCCTAAAAAAAGATCAATTACAACTTGAGAAAAAAATATTAAATACAAAAACACTGCTTAAACAAGTTAAAAGCAATCAACAAAATTCGCTAAATGCAATAAGCTTAATCGATAATCAAATTAAAAGCAGAGAAGATCTAGTTCAAATTTTTGATACTCAAGTAAAGGCAGCTGAAATAGAAATAATAGAAAAAAAACAACGGATTAATCGACTTAAAAAACGAGTATCGAATTTAAAAATTCAATTTCGTTCAATGATGATTTATTCATACAAACATCGAGGAAATCACAGAAACATAATGTTTATATTGTCATCCCAAAATTATAATGAAGCGTATACACGAAATAATTATTTAAAAAAATTGGCAGAGATACAAAAAACTCAAGTTGCAATTATTCGGCAAACTCAAAAAGTAATTTATAGTGATATCAAAACAATTAATAATAATAAACAAGAAAAATTAGGCATTATTGAAGAAAAAAAGAAAGAAAAAAAACTTATTGAAATAGATAGGGCAGTTAAACAACTTTCTTTTAATAAACTCAAACTAGAGGAAAAGAATTTATTTAAGCAATTAGATGTTGCAGAAAAGAAAAAGCAAAATTTAAAACAACAAATTGCAAATGCGATAAAGTTGGAAATCTTAATTGAACAAAAGAAGCAAGAAGAGATTGCTAAAAAAGCGAAAATAAAAAAAGAAAAAGCAAGAGCTGAAAAATTAGCAAATGAAACAAAAACAACAATAAATACGGATACAAAAAAAGAAACACTAGAAAATAAAGAACCCAATAACGAAGAAAATATAGTTTTTACGGCTTATGTTGAACCTAAAGAATCCATAGCATTAGGTAAAAACTTTCAACTAAGCAAAGGGCTTTTACCTTGGCCAGTAAATAGTGGGAGTATAACAGAAAAATACGGTAAAAATCCTCATCCCACCTTAAATGGAGTTATAACCAACAATAATGGAATTGATATTACTTGTTCTATTGGAAGTAATGTTAGAGCAGTTTTTGGAGGAGAAGTGTCAAGTATTTTTAACATTCCAGGTGCTGGTAAAGTTATTATAGTGAAACACGGTAACTATCGCACAGTTTATAGTAACATAAAAGAGACATATCTTAAAATTGCTTCAAAAGTTGTCACAAAACAAAATATTGGCTCTTTAATTCAGGAGGGTAACATTTCTATTTGTCATTTTGAAATTCATCAAGTTATTAATGGAATAACGCAAAGCTTGAATCCTTCTCTTTGGATTTCAAAGTAATTATTACCTGATTTGTCTTCTCTTTAAATCCAATACAATAATAATAGAGCACATTGCCCAAATAGGCACTGCAGCTTTGTCTGTATCTAAAAAATTATTCAAGAAAGCATGTGAAAAATAGGTTATAAGTGATAAAATCATTCCAAAAATTAAAATTCTTGTCTTGTGATCATCAGCTGGCCAATTATAAAAAAGTTGAATCGAAGAGTAAAAAATAGCGGCAACCAAGGCTATAAATATCAATAAACCAATCAAGCCCATTTCTGATAAAGCACCTAAATATTCACTATGTGCATTTCCCATATCACCAGAATATGTTGATATAATTGTTAAATTTTTCGGCTCTTGAAATGGTGCATATACGAAAGCATATGTTCCAGGTCCGTAGCCAAAAAGAGGACGTGTCTGAAACATAGACAATGCACAATTCCATCTGTTAATTCGCTCTAGATTCGATGCATCTGTAGTGACATTTCCTGCACTTTGAATTCTTTCACCAAATTTTTCTGTTGTATGTTCATACGTGTTTTCAGCAAGTTTCAATTGAATCGCATCCCATTGAAAAAATATAAAAATACATGCTGCTGAAGCAAGAAAAAGTAGTATTTTGAAATTAATTTTAAAATGAATTATTAGTCCAAAAACAATAGCAATAACAATACTTAACCATGCTGCTCGTGTATATGAAAAGTATAAGCCCAAAAACACAATAATAATCATTACAATCAATGAAATATGAATTAAGGGCGCATGTTTCTCGTAAAAATACCAGGATAAAAGTAAAGGGATAATCATGGCTATTATTGCACCATAAATCGTATGGTCCTTAAAAAAGGGTGCCATTACCCAGTGGCCTGCTTCTTCTCCAAAATTATAGGTTGAATGGTGAATCAATGTGTAAATAATCGTACAACTTGTAGCAATAATAAATAGCCGTATAAACCAGTTTCTATTTGCTTCATTTTTAAAAAAATGTGTGCCAAAAAATAGAATGGGAACAATAAACCACAACTTTGAAAGAATAAATTTAAATGAAACAAGAACATTAGAACTTGTTATTGCAGTTACAAACATCCAGCTAATAAAAACAATCACGGAAATTATTATCGGATGTTTCCATATCTGTTTATCTACAAATGGTGTTTTAAATTGAAAGAATAATAAAATTAACATTAGCCCAAAAAGGAGAGGTTCAGTTGGAATAAAAAGCCCGAAACTTTTTGAAAACTCTTCAATATTAATTGAAAAGGGCGTTAAAAAAGCCAAGGATAGAAATAGTTTTTCTGGTTGAAAAATAGCCAAATACACAAGTATTAACGCTATTGGAAATAAGCAAAGTTCTGCTAAATCAAACCAAATAAAATAGGAAAATAAAATAGCCAAAAAGAACGCTAATATAATTAGTGTTAAAACTTTCCTGCTGGTCTGCACTAGGCCTGTAATTTAAGTTTTTGAAAACGCTGGCGAATTAAAATGAATAACACACCAAAAAATAATGCTCCAAGACTTGATAAGATGACAATTATTATTCTTTTGGGTTTTTCTTTTTTATCAGATTTAATAGCCTTTTCAACAACAAATTTATGATTGAAATTGGCATTGGCATCTGATTCTGCTTGTTCGTACGATACTCTAAAATCTGCAATTTTTGCAATGATTTCATTTCGCATAAGTTCTAATGCATTGTAATGAGCGCCATATTCAGTATTAACCGCCAATTTCTCTAGAATTTTATCTTTTTCCTTAGCGTTTCGTGAATCTACCAAAGCCTGAAATAGATTCGATCTAACTCCTTCTGAAACAACTCCCATTCGTGTTAGACTATCCATTAAATAAAAAACTGAATCACGGATTTGAAGCATTTGGCTCATTTTTCTTTTATTGATTTCAAATGCTGGCCTCGTTCGTTCTCTTATCATATCATTTTTAACCGTATCAATGAAATCAACAATTGAATTAGCCATTTTCTTTGCTAATTCAGGATCTCTATCTAAAACATCTATTTTAATTGAACCAAAGCGAGTTTGAACGAAACTAAAATGGCTATCATATTCTTTATATAATTTGTAATATTTGTTTTTATCATTTTCCGCAATTTCATAATGCTCTAACAAATTAAATTTTGAGATAACTTTGTCTCGTATTCGAGAAGACTGAAGTATTTGTACGAGCTGCTCTTGTTGCTCTTTTGCACCAAAATACATGGCAGCTGTATTTCCATTTCTCTGGTCAGAAAATGACACATTACTAGAACCCGCTGGGAAAACAATCGCAGTTGATAGGAAAAGAGGAGTGATTAAAAAAGATCCGATGAACGATATAAAAATCGTGCTCACAGTGATTAAGAATAACATTTTTTTTTCTTCCCAAATAAGTTGAATTAGATTATTTCTTTCTTTGTTTAAATTTAGATCTTCCATATAATAATTTATCGACGCAAACTTACGACTTTTAACTGAGCTTTTATATAAACTACTTTTTTTGTAAGTTATTTTATTACTCTTAGCTTTTCACAAGCTGTTTTAAGTCATTTAATCGAAAAAATGACAATAATAGCAGTAGGGTTATTCCAATAGTTAGTTGTTTAAAAAGAAAATAACCGCTATTAAAATAACTAGCTGAAAAAACATATAAGCCTCCAATTAAGAAAAGATAATAGAGTACTCGTTGCTTATTTATTTTAATGGAAAATAATTTCATGCAATACCCAAATTGAATAACTGCTGTAAAACTTTGAGTAATAAATGTTGCAAATGCAGCGCCTTCTGCTCCTCTTTTTGGAATAAGGTATAGATTTAATGCAACATTTATAATAATTCCAAGGAATGAGCTATAATTCAACACTTTTAAACTTCCATTCGCCGTTAATAAAGTACCAAAAATGAAATTCATACAAATAGCAAGAAAACTAAGCATTAACCAATTAAATGCAGGAATTGCAACAAGATAATCTGTGTAAATTAGAGATAAGAGATAAGAACTATTGTAAATAGTTACAAATACAATTACGATAGCTCCTCCCATTAATAAATTCGCCGAAGTAGTTAGTAAATCATTAACTGATTCTTTCGATTTTTTTAAGTTTCTTGAAAACATAGGATACAATAATCCTGCGAAAATCATTCCAAACATATACAATGCATCGAGTAAGCGAAATCCTTGGGCGTATATCCCAGCTTGATATGGCCCATTAATTCGTTCAAGCATTACGCCGTCAATTCTTGTATAAATGACCATCAAGATAATTAATAATGCGTAGGGATAACTTTTTCTAAGAAGGGAAAGACTAAACTTAATATTCCATTCAAAGTAGGGTTTTTCAATGTGTTTTAGTAAGAGTAAAAGCGCAATAACTAAAGTAGTAGCATAGCAAATCAGTTGAATCCAAATAAATAATTCTATTGTCATTACAAATGTTGCTTTTGGAAACAAAAGAATTGTTCCTGCTAATACGATTAATAGAAACCGATCCATGACTGAAATAATCGCATCCAATTTAAAAAAGTGAAAACCTCCAAAATGACTGCGACAATAGGCAATAGAAATAATTAAAAACTGATTTATTCCCAACAAGAAAAGAAGATACATTTGGTGAGACGAATAACCAATAAGTATTCCGATTAGTAAAAGAACAAGATAATAAACAATGAAAAGGATTAGTCGGAAAGAAAAGACTTTACCGAAGTATCTTTTTGCAAGCTCAGGATTTTGTGCGATTTGTTTTGTCGTATAATTATTTAGCCCTAAATCAAGTAAGATATTCAGAATCAAGGAAAGGTTAAGCAAGGAAAAGTAAGTTCCATATTGAACGAATCCTACTTCATTTTGCACGGATGCATCTATTCCAAATATTGCTAATGGTTTAATCAATAAATTGAGAAAAATCATTAATAATAAATTTGATAAAAAGGATGAGGACATTCGTTAATGTTAGGATTTTCTTTTATTCATGTTTTTATAGAATTACTAATAATCAAGATAGTAATTTCTTAAAAAACGATAAAATATTGATTTTAGTTTACTTTATAAATTAAAATAATCCAACTAAAGACTTTACTATTTTTTCTTATGAGTTTTGACTTAGGAAAATTATTTTAGTAGGGTGACACTACCACAAACTACTTTTCGTTCGTCTGAAAGGGGGTTTTTAAAAATAATCTTGTACAAATAAACCCCATCTTGGCAGGTATAATTTGCTAGAGCATATGTTCCATCCCACCCATAGGTAACATCGTGTGTTTCAAATATAATTTCTCCCCAACGATTATATATCAACATTTCATAATTATAAGGATCAAATCCAGAAGTAAAAACTGGCTTAAAAGTTTGATTGTGCCCATCTCCATCTGGGGTAAATGTATTTGGGATATAATAAATTAAGTCCTCATCAAACTCAATACTTATTTGATATGTGCTAGTGCATCCCATAGTTGATGCTGCAACAAGTGTGATAGTATGACCATTTGTATTATCCGTAAAAATATGATTTGGATTTGTCTCAGTAGAGGATGCTCCATTTCCAAAATCCCAACTATAACTGTTTGCTCCTATACTAGTATTTGTAAAATCTACTAATTGAGTTGCTTCAGAAAAGGAAAAAGGAAAAGGAAAAAAAGAGGCTATTGGTGGGGTTTGTACCACAACCGCATCATTCAATGTTGTAGTTGTGAAACAACCATTTAATCCTGTAGTCAGTGTAATGTCGTAAAAGCCACCACTTGTGAACGAAAGGCTACTTTGTGCTCCTGTACCTGTTAATCCATTACTTGCTGACCATGAATAGGATGTATTGGAATTATCATCTGCTAGTAAGGTTACCTCTAAAGGAATACACCCTGTTAACGGAGAACCTGAGAATGTTGAAATTGGCAATGGATTTACTGTTATTGTTATTATTCCTGCATAACCACATTGGTCAATTCCTGGAGTAAAGGTGTAAGTTGTTGTATCAGTATTGTTTATTGCAGGACTCCAAGTTCCTGTAATTCCATTTAAAGAAGTAGTTGGTAGAGGTGGAATTACATCTCCGAAACAAACAGGAGGAACTTGAGAAAATATCGGTGCAACAATTTGATTTGTTAGTACATATGGAATATCTGAAAAGTTACTCCAATTTGTTTTTTGAGCTTTAAAAAAGGGCATTCCTGAACTTGTAAAACTACCGGTAATTTTTTCCCAAAGCGGACTACTCAAGTTCCATCTTGATAATGAAGACCAAGAACCATCCGACACAGGATCATAGTTAATTACTACATCAGCAGCAGCTATTCCAGCAGTTCGAGCAATTTGGTGGTAAAAGAGTGTATTAGCGTCACAAATATCAATCTCATGCATTGACAAATCATAGCCTTCAAGTGTTGCATTTGTATTAGCAAACCTAACCATATATTGATTGGGAGTAGCATTTTCCGGCGTTAACTCTACAGGACGATAACGTATTACACCATCACTTGAACCAACGGGGTAGAGATAGAGGCCATTGGAATTTGTCTGCCTTCCTAAAAATCCACCATTTAAGCTAGATACAAATCCTGTGGTTCGAGTTATCGCATTTAAGGCAGTATTCTCCATAAAGAAGGAGAAGGTTTCAGTTTTAAGTTCTAGATGATTTAAGCTCAAAACTCCTGTAGCAAACTTGTTTACTTGCTGAATTTTAAATTCCGATCCATTAAGCGATAAATTATGAAAAATAGTCGCAGAACTTCCACCTAGGAATTGAGTGGCACCATCCATAAATACAGTGCCTAATGTCGATTCAAAACTCCCATTATCAAACCAATTTCCGGAGAGATGAATGTGGCCATCTGCAAAAATCGTTGAGTTATTGGTGACATCCTGTGAAACATACATTGTTGCTGCCGTTCCGGCATTTTGGTTAATATCAATTGTACCCGCTTCATTTAGTACACTTCCGTTTACAGTAATAACAGATCCAGATTTGGCAGAAATAACTGAGCCGTAGTTTTGTAAGACTTGGGCGGATAAATTATTGAAATAGAAGAAGCAGAAAAAGGCAAACCCATTTAAGATTAAATTTCTTGTTCTTATATGTATAGGGCTTATCATTTTTTATTTGCTTATGATAACTTATTTTATTCGTTTTTTAAAAAAATAGGTGTTTCTATTAGTATCATTGATCCATTTGCAGGAGCGACAGATAAAGAATTGTATTTTTTCAAATGAGCAGGAGTATCTGACAATAGCATGGATTGGTCAGCTTGTATTACATTTAGCACTTGATTTTTTTGCAATACGAATGGTGTCTCCTTCAAAATCATTGAGTCGTGAGCCACTTGAACATTTATTGATATTCTAGAAATCTCAGAAATAGGTAAACTACTTTGGCTTAATTCCTTTTGAGAAAAGCAAGTTGAAAAATAACTCAAAGAAATAAACACGAATAACTCTTTCATAACATTTCTGATCAGTAAATTAATATTTAATGAAAGTTACTGTTAACTCACCCTGAAGAACTGAAGTACTATCACCTCCTAAAGTAAAGGCCGGTCCTGTAAATAAATATCCTGCTATTCCAATTGTATGAGTTCCCGCAGACAAACTAAGTGCTTGAGTAAAATTCACTTTTTCCCAAGAATCAAGGTTTCCATTTCCATATGCATTACTTCCTGCAGCTCTGTAATATGCTCCATTAGCAGTAAACGCTCCATCAACAATTAAAAACACATCAGCTACTGTAGTATTATTATTAGAAGTAAATTGAATTCCAATATCTGCTGAAATTAATGTCTTACAATTAGCTGGTACTGTTATGGTCAAAGGAAAACCGGTGGCATAATAAGAATTACTTGAATTATTAATAGTTATAGCTCCTGTGTTAAAGTATGTAGTTGAATTTTGCCCTGTTGTCCCTTCTGCACCCGTTAATCCTGTAGCTCCAGTTAATCCTATCGGCCCTTGAGCTCCTGTTGCACCTGCTACGCCTGTTAAACCTTGATTACCTTGAGGTCCAGTTGCTCCAGTTAATCCTATTGGCCCTTGAGCACCAGTTGAGCCTGTTAATCCTATTGGTCCTTGAGCTCCGGTTGCACCTGTTAATCCTTGAATACCTTGATTGCCTTGAGGTCCAGTTGAGCCAGTTGAGCCAGTTAATCCGATTGGTCCTTGAGCTCCGGTTGCACCTGTTAAACCAGTTGCACCAGTTAATCCGATTGGTCCTTGAGTTCCAGTTGCGCCTGTTATTCCAATCGGTCCTTGTGCACCAGTTGGTCCAGTTGCACCAGTTAATCCGATTGGTCCTTGAGCTCCGGTTGCACCTGTTAAACCAGTTGCACCAGTTAATCCGATTGGTCCTTGAGCTCCTGTTAAACCAGTTGCACCAGTTAATCCGATTGGTCCTTGAGCTCCTGTTGCTCCTGTTATTCCTATCGGTCCTTGTGCACCAGTTGGTCCAGTTGCACCAGTTAATCCGATTAGTCCTTGAACTCCGGTTGCGCCTGTTAAACCAGTTGCACCAGTTAATCCGATTGGTCCTTGAGTTCCAGTTGCTCCTGTTATTCCAATCGGTCCTTGTGCACCAGTTGGTCCAGTTGCACCAGTTAATCCGATTGGTCCTTGAGCTCCGGTTGCTCCTGTTATTCCAATCGGTCCTTGTGCACCAGTTGGTCCAGTTGCACCAGTTAATCCGATTGGTCCTTGAGCACCAGTTGGTCCAGTTGCACCAGTTAATCCGATTAGTCCTTGAACTCCGGTTGCGCCTGTTAAACCAGTTGCACCAGTTAATCCGATTGGTCCTTGAGTTCCAGTTGCGCCTGTTATTCCAATCGGTCCTTGTGCACCAGTTGGTCCAGTTGCACCAGTTAATCCGATTGGTCCTTGAGCTCCGGTTGCACCTGTTAAACCAGTTGCACCAGTTAATCCGATTGGTCCTTGAGCTCCTGTTAAACCAGTTGCACCAGTTAATCCGATTGGTCCTTGAGCTCCTGTTGCACCAGTCAAACCTGCTGCACCCGTTAATCCTATTGGTCCTTGAGCGCCTGTTAAACCTGTTGGACCTGTTGCTCCATTAGTTCCGTTAGTTCCTGCAACGCCCGGTAAGCCTGTTAAACCTTGAATACCTTGAGGTCCTGTTGCTCCAGTTAACCCGATTGGTCCTTGAGCTCCGGTTGCGCCAGTTAATCCGATTGGTCCTTGAGGTCCTGTTGCTCCTGTTAACCCGATTGGCCCAATTGCTCCGGTTGCGCCTGTTAATCCTATTGGTCCTTGTGCTCCGGTTGCACCAGTTAACCCGATTATTCCTTGAGCTCCGGTTACACCCGTCAAACCTGTTGCTCCAGTTAATCCGATTGGTCCTTGAGCTCCGTTTGCGCCTGTCAAACCAGTTGCACCAGTTAATCCGATTGGGCCTTGTATTCCTGTGGGGCCTTGAACTCCTTGTATACCGGCAGGACCTGCGAGACCTTGTGGGCCTGTTATTCCCGGAGTACCTTGAGGGCCTTGAACTCCTTGTGGACCGGCAGGACCTGCGAGACCTTGTGGGCCTTGAAGACCTATTGGTCCTGTAAGACCTTGAACTCCTTGTGGACCGGCAGGACCTATTGGACCTTGTGCGCCTTGAAGACCTGTTACTCCTTGGATGCCGGTAGGGCCTGTCGTTCCTTGAATACCTTGTGGGCCTGTTGGACCTACTGCACCTTGAGGACCTACTGGTCCTGTTGCTCCTGTTGCACCTGTTACTCCTATAGGACCAGTTGGTCCTATTTGACCTTGAATACCTTGAGGACCTGTTGCTCCTGTTGGGCCTGTTGCTCCTTGAATACCTTGTGGGCCTGTTGGACCTACTGCACCTTGAGGACCTACTGGTCCTGTTGCTCCTGTTGCACCGTTAGTTCCATTAGTTCCGTCTGAGCCAGTTGCGCCAGTTAAACCTTGAATACCTTGTGCGCCAGTTGCTCCGTCAGCACCCGCTGGGCCTTGCGGGCCTTGAAGACCCGTGACACCTTGTGGGCCTGTTAAACCTATAGAACCTTGTAAACCATTACATACAAATGTATTTAAAGCAGGATTAATTTCACTTATATCTAAAGAATTGTTGTTGTTTAAATCAAATCCAAATGAAAATTGTATTCCTCCGTTTGGACATAAAGTCCCAGATGAGAGAGTATTAGAAGAAATCAAATAACTATTAGCAGTAGGAGCGCTATTACATAAAGATTGCCATGCTGATGAAAATGAAGAATAAAACATAAAACAATCCTCTTCAGTATCAAAAACCAATAATCCATTAGCCGGTGATACGATAGAATTTCTTTGTATTGAGGTTAGCCGAGGAATTAATATTCCCTTTGAAGTGGAATATACCTCTAAAATACTTGTAATATCAGGTGTAATTGGTATTTCTGATATTCCTACATTCTGTTGAGCAAAAGTATTATTTAATCCTAAAATAGAAAATAAAAATGCTATGCTAATACTAAGAATGATAGTTTTCATACTAGATTAAACGATTTAATAATCAATAGGTTGTTTCAAATTTAGTTCTTTTTAAATTAAAAAAAACTACACTACATTAAAAGGAGAATATTATAAGACAGAAAATGTATTTATTTTAGTAGGTTAACACTACCACAAACTACTTTTCGTTCGTCTAAAATTGGGTTTTTAAACGTAATCTTATAAGTATAAATTCCATATTGGCATATAGAATTTTCAAAAGCATAAGTTCCATCCCAACCATAGGAAACATCGTGTGTTTCAAATATAATTTCTCCCCAAAGATTATATATCAACATTTCATAATGATAAGGGTCAAAACCTGAAGTAAAAACTGGCTTAAAAGTTTGATTGTACCCATCTCCATCTGGGGTAAATGTATTAGGAATATAATAAATTAACACCTCATCAAACTCAATAGAAATTTGATATTCCCCTGTACAACCATTACTTGACTCTGTAACAAGTGTAATTGTCTGTCCATTTGTATTCTCTACAAAAATATGTTCTGGGTTTTCCTCTATTGAGTATGAGCCATCTCCAAAATCCCAACTATAAGTTGCAGCACCAACGCTAGTATTTGAAAAAGCTACTGATTGAGGAGATTCTGTAAATAAGTTTATAGAAGGGTTAAAAGAAGCTAAAGGAGATGGGTTAATTGTTAAGTTCAAAGCTTCAGTAACACAGTTTGCAGTTGTCCCTGTGTATACTCCAGATGCAGTATAGCTTGTTCCATTCCAAACATAAGAGTCACAAGCTGATGCAGTTGTTGTGTTTGTAGAACTTGCAGTGATTGTTAAGTCCAAAGACTCGGTAATACAGTTTGCAGTTGTTCCAGTATATACTCCAGATGCAGTATAGCTTGTTC
>JBIKOE010000064.1:0-8792 GCA_044358215.1 Crocinitomicaceae bacterium | reverse complement strand
ATATGCAAATAAAGCTTGAGAGCTTAGATTCAAAGATCGCTATTTTTCATAACGAAGCGTTATTTGTATTGTCTGAGATTGCGAATCATTATGCTATTAAAACCTTATTTTCTCACCAAGAAATTGGTAATAAATTAACATATGACAGGGATATTATCATTCATGATTTTTGTAAAAACAATCAAATTGAATGGATAGAATACCAACACAATGGAATTGTAAGAAAATTGAAATCTAGAAAAATTTGGGATTCTTTATGGAAAGAAAAAATGGAGGCAAAACCAGCCTTAATTGCTGATGTAAATTGTAATTTCCTTAAACTCGATGAAGAACTTTATAATCGTTTAAAAGGTGAACCATTAGCGAAAGAAATAAGGTCAAATAATGCCTCTTTTCAGCCAGGAGGAGAGACGAATGCTTGGAAATATTTAGATGGATTTTTAAAAGTTCGACACGTCAATTATTCTAAACATATTTCAAAACCCGCCTTAAGTCGAAAAAGTTGCAGCCGCATTTCTCCCTACCTCAGTTATGGTAACATAAGCATGCGCATGGTGTATCAATACACGAAACAGCACTATGTATCCTCTTCCAATAAAAGAGCGCTTTCCAATTTTATTTCTCGCTTACATTGGCATTGTCATTTTATGCAAAAATTTGAAGACGAATGTCGAATGGAATTTGAAAATGTAAATAGAGCATACGACTCCTTGATAAAACCCAAAAATGAGGCCCATATTTTAGCATGGCAAACCGGTCAAACGGGTGTTCCCCTTGTTGATGCCTGCATGCGCTGTTTAATTGCTACGGGATATATAAATTTTAGAATGAGAGCCATGGTGGTATCATTTTTCGTTTTCAATCTTTGGCAAGACTGGAAAGAATTACATTTTTTAGCAAGGCAATTTTTGGATTATGAGCCAGGTATTCATTATCCCCAATTACAAATGCAATCGGGAGTTACAGGCATCAATACCATTCGGATTTATAATCCTATAAAAAATTCGCAGGTTCACGATTCTGATGGCACATTTATTAAAACCTGGTTGCCTGAATTAAAGCAGGTTCCAATTGAATTAATTCACGAACCTTGGAAAATGAGCATGATGGAACAAGCGCTTTATTCGGTAAAAATTGGAACAGACTATCCCTTTCCAATTGTGGATATTGAAGAATCCCGAAAAACAGCAAGTGATATTGTTTGGCATTATCGAAAAACCGATAAAGTGAAAAGTGAAGGAAAAAGAATTTTAAAGAAACACGTGAATACAGAAAGTGCTTCAAGAAAGACACCACGAAGTAAAAAATAAGCATGAAAAACATGAAAAAAACCGATTTACCTTCAAAAATTTGCCTCGTTTGCTCTAGGCCTTTTACATGGCGGAAAAAGTGGGAAAAAGTTTGGGAAGAAGTAAAGTATTGCAGCGATAAATGTAGAATGAATAAATCTAAGTCATGAGTAAAATAGGCATTGTTTTTCCCCATCAACTAGTTGAGCAAAATATACTTGCTAACACATGTGACACCATCTATCTAGTGGAAGAATACCTCTATTTCAAACACTATAATTTTCACAAAAAGAAAATTGCTTTCCACCGAGCAAGCATGAAATTTTACGAGAATTACCTTCAATCCAAAAATAGTAGAGTTGTTTACATTGAATCGATTGATGAATTATCCGATATAACAAAGCTTATTCCCTATTTAAAAAATAAAGGAGTTCAATCTTTTGAATACATCGATACCACAGATTATTGGCTTGAGAAAAGAATTGCTAACACTTGTAAGGAAAGTGACATTCACCCGATTAAAAAACCTACGCCACTATTTTTGAATACCTCTGAGGAGCTCGCTTCTTTTTTCGCTACTAAGAAAAGAATGTTTCAAACCGATTTTTACAAACATCAGCGCTTGACTAAGAATATATTATTAGAAAAACAAGACAAGCCAATTGGAGGAAAATGGACATTTGATGATGAAAATCGCCTGAAATATCCCAAAGGAAAAACAGTGCCGAAAACCACCTTTTTAAAACCCAATGCCTTCTATTCGGAAGCGATTGCTTATACAGAAAAGCACTTCTCAAGTAATTATGGAGAACTAAACACTGATTTTATCTACCCAACTACTTATGCAGAAAGTAAAAGTTGGCTGGCAGAATTTTTTAAAATGCGATTTTCCGAATTTGGCTCCTATGAAGATGCGATTGTAGAAAAAGAAAATATTTTACATCACAGCGTTTTAACACCCATGTTGAATGTTGGATTGTTAAGTCCAGAATTTGTCATTGAGGAAGCTTTACTCTATGCAAGTAATCATGAAGTTCCATTAAATTCACTCGAGGGATTTATTCGTCAAATTCTGGGCTGGAGAGAATTTATTAGAGCTGTTTATGAATTGAAGGGAAAGGAAGAAAGAACCAAAAATTATTGGGGCTTTAAAAGAAAAATACCTGCTTCATTTTGGAATGGCACAACAGGAATAGAACCTATTGACAGTTGCATCAAAAAAGTATTAGAAACCGGTTATGCTCACCATATTGAACGACTGATGGTACTTGGTAATTTCATGCTGCTCTGCGAGTTTGATCCAAATGAGGTCTATCGTTGGTTCATGGAATTATTCATTGATGCCTATGATTGGGTTATGGTTCCCAATGTTTATGGAATGAGTCAGTTTGCTGACGGAGGACTGATGGCAACCAAACCCTATATTAGTGGTAGCAACTATTTAATGAAAATGAGTGATTATCAAAAAGGCGACTGGCAGCCCGTTTGGGACGGATTATTCTGGCGATTTATGCATGTTCACCGCGATTTCTTTTTGAAAAATCCGAGATTAGGGATGTTGGTAAGAACATTTGATAAAATGCCCGATGAAAAACAAAAATTACATTTGAACAATGCAGAACAATTTCTAGCATCTTTGTAATTAAAAATTTTCATCTTCAAACCATATTAATGGGATAGCAAAATGATATTAATATGCTAACTTTATTCAATGAAATTTTTTAAATTTCTTTTTCTATTTCTTTCTTCGTTTTCTTTCGCACAAACGGACTGTGAATTCAAGTATCAAAATAAAAAAGGCGGAAATTATCTTTTCTCTATTTACTACGAAACGGATTTAAAGACGCCTTTAAATGGCATGTGTGAAAGAAGATACAACGACAATCGCATCTTTGAAAAACGGACGTTTAAAGACGGAAAATTGATGGAGGAAATACTGAACTATGAAAGTGGAAGTTCAAAAACGAAAGTTAATCCTACTTGGAATACGCGAGATTCCGTCATTGCAAGCTTGGAACTATTTTGGGAAAATGGAAATCGGAAACAAACGAATATTTATTATTGGGACAAATCACAACGGCGCTGTGAAAAATACACCGATTATCATCTCAATGGAAAAATACGATTTGTAAATTTTAACGCCTTTGCACGATTGTCTGAAATCAATGAATACGACATCAAAGACTATCCGCCTCACACCATTGATTACGATGGTTACACAACCTTGCGCGTTCCTTTTGGTTTGGCTTTGGAATACGATGATACAGGTGTTTTGAAATCGAAAACAACCCACAAAATGATCTTAAATGGTGGTCATGAACATTCTTCAAGAGAAGGTTTGTATGAAGACTATCACCACAATGGAAAACTCAAAACAAAAGGATTTTATAAGGACGGAGATCCTGACGGAAATTGGTTAGTTTATAATTACTTGGGGCAAAAAAGTGAAGAACAATTCTACCAACGCAACATGAAAGTTGGAACGTGGAAAGGCTGGCACGACAATGGGAAACCGCGTTTTGAACATCTTTACGACACCTTATCAAATTTCATTTTTCACGCCAATAAAAAAGAATGGAACGAAGCAGGTTTACTTGTTTTTGAGCGCTTCATTGACCGAAAAGGAACGGGATTTGAGAAAAAATGGTCGGACAATGGAACGCTGATTCAGCACCTCGAATTGGTAAATAACACGAAAATAGAAGGTTCAGAGAAAAATTGGTATCCTAACGGTCAATTGAAATCGTATTTGAACAATCTGAGAAATGCCGACACCACTTATGTGAGCTATTTTCAAAATGGAAAAATGGAGGAAATTCACTTGAAAACAAAAAACGAGTTAGACCAAGTAATTTCTAATAAAAAATGGAACGAAAAAGGAATTCTAATATCAGAAGTAAACAAAAAATCACTTCCAGAAAATGAGTTTATTGAATTGTATGAATATTGGCCAACAGGAAAAACAAAATCACACATTTATCAATTGAATGAAACAAGATTGGAAGTCAACTATTTTCAGAACGGGAGTTTAAAATCGGGAGTTCGTTTTTTAAATGCAAAACTGGATGGCAAAACCCAACATTTTGACAGTTTAGGAACCTTGTTATTGGAAAATAATTACACCAATAATCTACGAAATGGCTGGTGCAAACGCTTTGACAAAACTGGTAAATTGCTTTTTGCACAATTCTACGAAAACGCATGTCCGAAAAAGATGACGGGTGAATTACCTGCCAAAAAACGAAACTTTGAAGAACTTTCAAAAGACGAAAGAGATCTGTTTGTAAGTTTCATTTACAACAATTTGAGTCAATACGTTTCGCCAAATGAAACACAGTTATACTATACGAAAAAACAAGTAGATTCAATGGCAACGTATTATATGTACTTGTTTGATACTTGGTCGAAATACGCTCCTTTCCCTTTTCCTGGACATCAAATCACAGCTCAAGTAATCAGTTTTCGATTGCCAAGTGTTTATCTAACAGGACTTGTAAAAGGCGATACTTCGGATAAATACGTAAAGGAAGTAATAACAGCTTTTGAAAAAAATGGCTGGAAAATCAGTAACTTAAAATCTGAAAGTGGTTACCACAACTGGGATTTAAAAGTAGAAGGGTTTTATACTCAAAAGTTTATTCAAACCTATTTTCCATTGCTTCAGTCTTTTATTTATATTTTGCCACAATCAAAAAATGTTGAGCCATTAGAAACATTCATCAAAGTTCGTCATTCACGTCCGCTAACAATTGCCCCATATTCAGATTGTGTTGCGATTGCATCCTCCAGTTCTTATGAAAGAACGTTTCAATTTTTAATTTACTCCGATGGAGAAGTGGATTTAATGAACGGATTATCATGGGAAGATGTAAACGAAATCAACGATTTTTCAAGAGAATTACCGTATGATTAAATTTAAACTAATTTTTGAGCAGGTGCTACTTTTTGAAAGCTTTCATCATTTAATTTTCAATTATTCTTTTAAAAATAAAAATCATTTTTAACGTAATTTTATAAATAATTTATCATGGAATCTAAGGAAAGAAAAAGTTTGTCATTACTTATAAGCCAGGTCCTTCCTGAGTGGTCAGAAAAAGAAAATTTCTTGAATAGGGATTTTAAATTCAACGATTTTACATCGGCTTTTTCCTTTATGAGTGAGGTGGCTTTAGCATGTGAAGAATTAGATCATCATCCCAATTGGGAAAATACTTACAATCTTGTTCGCGTGAACCTTCAAACACATACTTCCTCATCCATTACTGACAAAGATTTGGATTTAGCCAAGCGCATGGATTTAATATATTTGAAATTCTCATCGTAGAGACCTTGTTAATGAATACCTCAACATTGAAAACATCAGAAGCACTTTTGAGGAACTCTCACTAAATTTTATTACCGATCTATTTTTTTGGGTGAGTTTTCTTGTTGCCTACAAAATAAAAATAATTATATTTGATAACCCTCATAAAATGAGGCTTAGCCAACCCATTTGCGAGGTAAGCCTCAAAAAATGGGGGTTATATATAAGTTATAGGGCATTTAAAAAACAACTACATTATTATTACCAACGATAACATTTAAAAATAAACTTTGTATATTTATTGTTAAAATCGGAAAAAATAAAAATATGAAACGGTTTCTATTAATTCTTTGCTCATTATTAAACCTTGCTATTTTAGCTCAGACGTCCGTTAAAGAAGCTAAAATCGGGACACAAATTTGGACCGCTTCGAATCTGAACACAGCCAAATTCAGAAACGGTGAATTAATCCCACAAGCTAAAACAGCCGAAGAATGGAAAAAGGCTGGTGAGGAAGGAAAACCAATTTGGGCATTTTATAATTTTTCACCTGAAAATGGAAAAAAGTACGGTCGAATTTATAATTGGTATGCAGTAAACGATAAAAGAGGACTTGCTCCCATAGGCTACAAAATACCAACCGACGTCGAATGGAAAATACTTGTTGATTATTGCGGAGGAATTATGGATGCTGGTAAAAAATTGAAAAGTGCGTCTGGTTGGAAAGATAAAGGAAATGGCTCTGCGCCAAACGGTTTTAACGGTTTACCTGGAGGTTTTTGTCTCGCAGATGGAACATTTGCAGGCCTTGAAACAAGTGGCGGATGGTGGACTTCAACCGAAGGTACAGGAGTTGAATATGAAAATTCTGCGTGGGATCGCTATTTAGAGGCAGAAAAAAACACTGTTGAAACTTATGCAGAGCCTTGGGTGCTAGGTTTCTCTGTTCGTTGTATAAAAATTAAAAAATAGTATTTAATTTAATAATTGTGGTATGAAAAAATTAGCGCTTACAATTTTTACTTCTCTTTCTTTCATTTCGTTTGCTCAATGGCAAGTGAAATTAGATAAAACAGTTAATTGGTATCAAGTTTCTCCTACTGGAAATTTGATTTTGGGGACATTAGACGGTATTTCAGGCATGGATGATAAAATGGGGGAAATTAACTATAGTGTCAATTTAATAAATTCTCCAACTGAAAATGAATTTACAATGATTCCGAATACACCTTTTGGTATGATCACGCGGGGTCAAGGTAAATTGGAGACAAAAGTTATTTTCAATGTAACCGATGGTAAGATTCTATTTGACTCTAAAAAGGAAAATATTATTATTGGAAAACAATATATTTTGGGAAGTACTGGCGACTTTCTAATGCAAGGATTGAAAGGGATGGAATCTGTTTTTTTTCTTGTTGACGCTGCAACGGGAACAGTTAAGTGGGAATTAAAAGAAGTTTTTGGAAAGAGTATTTTAGCAGAGGTTATTGATGGAAACCCAATTGAAACGGAGGATGGTAATTTTATTATTCCCACAACTGGGGGTATGAAAGGAGGAGCTATCTATTGCTTTTCTTCCAAGGATGGAAAGCAAATTTGGAAATCTGAGCTACCTAAATTAAAGGGTGCTCAAACGACGACGAAAACTGAAACGAAGCTCGCATTATCTTACTTTGAAAAAGATAAGTTCATTTTCATTAAGGGGCAAGGAGTTATGGCGTATGATTTAGCGACGGGAAAACCTATTTGGTCAGAACCCGCAAAGCAAAAAGGGCTACCTGATTTAGTGATTTATGACCCAGTTGGTTTAATTATTTCCAGCGCAATTGATCCGAATAACACAATGTTCAAGCCAACAATGGCCATGTATGATTATGCAACAGGTGCAGAAATTTGGGCTGAACAAGTTAAATTAAAAGGCACTGTAAAAAAGTATAATTACAGCGAAAAGGGGTTAATTATTAGTATGGAAAACTCAAATGGATCAAGTCTTTTGAATATTGTAAACTTAGAAACGGGAACGTATCTATATGAAAACTTTTACAAGGTAAATGGATTTGTTCAAGAATTGAAATTGGTTGATAACGCAGTTTATGTCAGAACTGAATTAGAGGAAGATATTGTAAGTTTAGAAACCAACAAATCAATTTTTGACAAGAATAATTCGTCTAAAGAATTGCCGTTAATCAATATTCGTGAAGGAGATTTATCATATTCTTTCAATCCTTCAACGTCAACATTATATGTAACCGACCTAAAAGGTCTTACTCAAGAACCTTTGGTAGCAAATAAAATTGAATTTGAACAAAAAGAAGTTCCAACTCGAATCGAATTAATTAAAGAATTACTTGTTTTAAGTTCTTCTCAAACAGTTGCAGCATATTCGAAAGATGGTAAAGAAGTATATAAGTCTCATATTCCCGCACCAGGGATTTCAGGCTGGAAAAAAGCGCTATATGCGACTTCAGCGATTTTAAATACAATGGATGCAATGCGATACGCAGATTTAGAAGCTCGAGCAAAGTTAACATCGCAAAATGTAAAGTCTCCAGAAGCTAGAGAATTTTGCGATGCCATTGGACAACTTGCAAATAAGGGTGCGTCAGCTCACCTTTCTGCTGCATCCAAAGAAATGGATATGGTTAGAAAACGTTTCAAGGCATCTGCTTCTGGAAATGATGTTCAGTTTATTTTAGGTAAATTGGAATCGAAAGATTACGGCCTGATTGGAATATCAAAAATTACAGGTCAAAAAAATACAGAAATGAATTTTGGTAAGGATAAGGAACCAAAATATATTTTGGATGACGTCTCAAGGACAATCTATTATTTGTCAGAATCTAAGGAAATGAGAGCGATTAAATACTAAAAATCACAGAAAATATAATGAATAAAAACGCCTTATAACAGCATGTAAGCAATATTGCCTTGCCGCAGGCGCAACACAAGGCAACATCGCCTACACGCAAACCGTTATATAACACTGCAGAACCCAAAAAAACATCGAGGAAATTTGGATAAAGTTAACTAATTAGTTAACTTTGTTTATGTGGCAAGAGAAATAATTTTTTTTGGGGGCAATGTAATTGAGTTTTATAAATCTCAAGATTCAAAAGTTCAGTTGAAAATTGAATATGTTTTGGATCTAGTGCGCTTTGAAAGGCAAGCACCAATCAAATTCTTTAAAAAATTGGAAAGTA
>JBIKOE010000063.1:0-8876 GCA_044358215.1 Crocinitomicaceae bacterium | reverse complement strand
CGAATGCTAAAGCAGATAAGGGAGAAGTCATAGTAGGAACTACGATTTCAACTGCCTATCTTCCAAACGATAATCACACGTATTTTTCTGGGAAAATTTCATTAATAGATTGGTTACGCCAGTATGCTCAAACTGATGAAGAGCGTGAAGATGTTTATTTACGAACTTTTTTAGGTCGTATGTTATTTACTGGAGAAGAGGCAATGAAACAATCATCTGTTTTATCTGGAGGAGAAAAAGTGCGCTGTATGCTTTCAAAAATGATGTTGGCGAAAGCAAATTTATTGATGATGGATGAACCAACAAATCACTTGGATCTCGAATCGATAACTGCTTTAAACAATGCCATGAGGGATTTCCAAGGAACCTTGCTTTTTACATCTCATGACCATGAATTAGTAAATACAGTTGCAAATCGCATCGTGGAAATTACACCAAATGGTATTATTGATAAAATGATGAGTTATGATGAATACCTAGCAGATTCAAAAATTTCTCAGCTTCAAGTTGAATTATACGCATAATAATTTGCAAGAAAGAATATTCTATACTATCGATTGTGATAATTCACAGCAACACTTTATAAAAATCAAAGTGCAATTTCCCGTAGATGAAAATAAAACAATCATTCATCTTCCCTCTTGGCGACCTGGGCGTTATGAACTTGGGAATTTCGCCAAAAATATAAAAAATTTTAAAGTTTTTAATGATCAAAATAAAGCAATTAATTTTCATAAAATCAATAAAGATTCCTGGGAGATAAGTTCGAATGAAACAAAGTATATTAAAATTGAATACCAATACTATGCAAATGAACTCAATGCTGGCTCGAGCTACTTTGACGAACAACAATTATATGTAAATCCAGTAAATTGCTTTCTATATGCAGAAGGAAAAGAACAATTTCCTATTTCCCTTGAATTGAACATTCCAGAAAATTATACAATTGCAAGTTCCTTAGTTCAAGAAAACAACTTTTTGCTTGCAGAAAATTTTGATGAATTAGCAGATTCGCCATTTATTTGCTCTGAAAACTTAGAAAAACAAACTTATTCCGTTGCAGATACTAATTTCCATATTTGGTTTAATAATCAATTAAATATCCCATGGGAAAGAGTTATTGATGATTTCAGAAACTTTACTAAAAAACAAATCGAAGATTTTGGAGAGTTTCCTGTTAGCGAATATCATTTTCTCATTCAATCCCTTCCGTATCTTGCTTATCACGGAGTTGAACACCTTAAAAGTACTGTAATCACACTTGGTCCTTCTTATGATTTGTTTGAAAATCGCTATGAGGAATTACTTGGTGTTTCCTCACATGAACTCTATCATGTTTGGAATGTAAAAAGTATCCGACCAAAAGAACTTCTGCCATATAATTTCAAAAAAGAAAACTATTCTGAATTGGGTTATATCTACGAAGGTATTACTACTTATTTAGGTGATCTTTATTTGTTAAAGAGTGGTGTTTTTTCACTTGAAACTTATTTGAGAGAATTAAGTAAGCAATTTCAAAAACATTTTGATAACCCTGGAAGATTTGCCTACTCTGTTGCACAATCATCTTATGATACTTGGTTAGATGGATATGTTCCTGGAGTTCCTGGTAGAAAAGTTTCAATCTACACAGAAGGCTGTCTGTTGGCATTTGTAATGGATGCAAAAATTCGAAAGGCGACAAATAATAAGCGAGGAATTGAAGAAGTTATGAAACGCTTGTACTATAATTTTGCTCAAAATAACAAAGGATATACAGAAAAAGATTTCATTGATCAACTTGAAAATATATGTGGCTATTCATTCCAAGATTTCTTTAACGATTATGTTCATGGAACAACTCCGTATGAAACAATTCTTTTAGAAGCATTGGACTTTATTGGTCTTGAACTTATTCAAACTCCTTCTAATTCTTATTCCGAAGCAAATTTGGGAATGAAAATTGTTAATCAATCAAATCACCTATTAATTAGTGCTATTTATCCTGGAAGTCCTGCAGAAATGGCTGGCTTATCGTTAGGGGACGAACTAATTGCAGTGAACAAAATAAAATTGAACAATGATCTTGATGCATGTCTAAACTACTTTGATGCAAGCTCAAAAACACTTTCCTTTTTTAGAAATGGAAAGCTACTTGATATAACATTGCCTGAAGTAAATCGATTTTTTTATTTAAATCATAAAATTCATAAAAAAGTCAATTTAACTCCTAATCAGGAGAAAGCAATCTTTGCATGGAGTGAAAATAATTCTAAAATTGCTAGATAGAAAGTAAGCGATTTCATGCATATGTAAAGTAATTAAATTATTAGATCATTAATCCTCTGAAAAAAATTCATCAGGGAAATTTAATAAAAATAGCTTTTCTGAGGCCCTTGTCAAAGCTGTGTACAACCAAGGAATATAATTTTCATTTTTTAATTCATCAGGGACAAAACCGTAATCCAAAAATACATGTTTCCACTGTCCGCCTTGTGCTTTATGAACGGTTACAGCATAAGCGTATTTGACTTGTAAGGCAGAAAAATAAGGATTCTTAAGCACCAATTGAAATCTTTTCTGCTTGTTCTTTTCGTATAAATAATCTTGTTCAATTGCATAAAATAATTCCTTCAATTTCTCTCTTTTTAAATTTGGGGCTTCTTCAAAAAGAGCTTCGGTCATAACAATTACTGTTTTTTCAGTTTCATCAGGATAATCCAAAAAGAGAATCTCAAGGTGCACAAAATGAAAGCCGTATAGGTCTTCGAATCGAATAATGCGTTTAACTTTTATGAGTTCTCCATTTGCAATAAAACCTATTTCAGATTGAGGATCCAACCAAAAATAATTATTTTTTACAACCATTAAAATATCACCACGTTCAAAGATTTCTTCTCGCAATAATATCCTCCCTCTAATTTCTTGATTCCATTGATTTGCTCTTTTGTTAGACAAGGTGACTAAAATAGTTTGGTCCATTCCAACCTCATTATAAGAAGTTTCTAAATAATCTTGTAAATCGCCACCTGCAATGCGAAAAGTTTCCTTGTTATTGATAATCCTGAAAAATGGCGTAGCAAAAATAGATTTATCCCGAATAAAAGTTGCATTTGTTAAAATGGAGGAATTCTCAGTTGTTCTCACAACATTTTTTAATTCTGCTTTAAAGACTGTTATTTTAGGATAATTTTCAGAAAAAAACGAACTGCTAAGAGCTGGAGAATCTATTTGTCCAACCGGTGGCAACTGACCACAATCGCCCATAAAAATCAACTTACAATTTTTACCCTGGTAAACAAAGCTTAAAAGATCTTCTAATAAATTAGTATCATTGTTTTTATCACTAATCCCAATCATAGAAGCCTCATCCACAAAAAACAAGGTGTTTTCAAATAAATTTTTAGCCAATGTTGGCTTTTGTATGCTTAATTCATTTCCAGAAAAATAAATCTGTTTGTGAATAGTATATGCTGGTATTTTCGCGAAATTTGAAAGAACTTTTGCTGCACGACCTGTGGGAGCAAGCAAGCGAGTTTTTATTTTAAATTCCTGTAATGATTTTACAATTGCTGCTACTAATGATGACTTGCCCGTTCCTGCAAAACCTTGTAAAATATAAAGACAAAATTGCTTTTCCGAATTAAAAAAACGCATAAATACATCCATGGCATTTTTCTGATCTTCAGTGAAAGAATGCAGAAAATAACTTTCTACTAGTTGCTCGAAATTATTATGGCTTGTGTTTGGCATTTAAATAATCCAAAGATTACAAAAATTTAATAGACAAAATACGTTGATAAAATTAAAAATGCTAAATTTGACATCATATAATTAATTTTTAAACTATGCTAAACATTGGTCTACTTCTAAAAAAATATTCTGTTCCAACTTTATTCTTGATTCTTGGATTAGCATTGCTAATAACTGGTTATAGCTCTGAGCAAAGTTTGACTTTCAACGCTGCTTCCTTTTTAATCCTAATTACAGCAATAATTTCTTTTTTGAATGTTTCAGGAAAATTGTCAACATTAATGACTCGAATTATCGGTTTAGGTTCTTTAATAATTGCAATAATTGTCTTATATCTTTCTTTTTACAGTGTTTCTGATACTATGAACGACCAAAAAAATTATGAACTGTGTAAAGAATTGTCACGTCTTAATTTAAGTGATTTAAGAACTGCACAAAAAGCCTACTTCGAACGATACAATTCTTATGCCCAAGATTGGGAAACCATCATTAATTTTATCGAAACAGACAGCGTAAATACAGTTGTATCAGAAGGAAGTGTGCCAGGTAGAAAAATTACAGAGGCAGAAAGAAATTATATTTACCGCGATAATCGTCCAATTGATAATAATATGAATGAATTCGAGGCATATAAACTTTCGAAATCAAAAATTTGCCCTGTTGATTTAAAAGATTTTAAAAGAGATACCATTAAAGTATCTTTTATAAAAACAACTTTTACAGAAAATAGAAGTTACCTAAAGGAACGAATAGATAATGAATTAGGTGCATTTGATGCTAAAGCATTGCGTTATATACCTTTTACTCAGAATAAAAAGGAATGGACAATAAAATCAGACAAAATAGTAATTGGAATAGATTCTATTGCTACAATTCGTGTAGAAGGTTTTATCCCTTTCACTAAAATCAAAGGACAAAAAACAAAAGAACTTATTTATTTCGGTAAATTAGAAATGAGTGATCTCTCTGGTTCGTGGGAGGAAGAATAAATATAAATGTCAGAAAAATATTTTTTTGATTTTCATCCATCTAAACTTACTATTCTGAAAAAAAATAGTGATAGTTCAGTAACAATAGCTCATGAAAATAGAATAGAAGCAAAGCAACCCTTTCACAATGAAGAATTAATAGAAGCCATTAGACCCTTTTCAAATTCAGAAACTAAACAACATTTTACATGGTTTTCTAGCCAATTCACCTTAATTCCTAATGCACTTTTCCTTCCAAGTCAACTAGAAAATTATTACCGACTAAACTTTGGAGAATTAAATCCAACTGAATCCCTTTTTTACGATTCAATTTATGAGGAAAATCTATCTTTAGTTTACTCAATCCCAAATTGGTTTCGCGATTTCAAACGAAATTACTTTTTTAACGGCGAATTAAAACATCATGCTTCCTGTTTAATTAAAAATAGTTTCAAGGAACAACATAAAAATTTTATTTCTATTCTATTTGAAGGGAAATCTTTCATTATGTACATTAAAAAAGAGGGTAAACTTTTGGTTTGTAATTCATTCGACTATCAAGATGAGGAAGACTTAATTTATTTTATTTTGTCGCACCATAAACAACTAGGCCTTACTGAAAACAACTCTTTAAAGCTTATGAGCTATATGGAAAATCTGAATTCAGAAAAAATTATAGGTTTAATTGCTCACTTCAAGGAACTATGTAACTATTCTGTTCATTTTTTGAATAAATTAGAATATAATTCTACCCTAACGTGCGAATAATTAGAGGTTTCTTAAAAGGAAAAAGATTTGCAACACCACCTAATTTTCCATCAAGGCCAACAACAGACTATGCTAAAGAAGGGTTTTTCAACATTCTAGAAAATTATTTTTCAATAGAAGATAAAGCTATTTTAGATTTGTGCGCTGGAACAGGAAACATATCATTTGAATTTGTTTCGAGAGGTGCAAAATCAGTTCTTTCAATTGACAGTAACCCAAGATGTGTGCAATCCCTTAAAATAAATAGTCAAAATTTAGGGATTGAGACGATTATGAATTCTTACAAAACAGATTGTATTGTTTATTGCAAAAATGGAAAAGAAAAATTTGATTTAATATATGCAGATCCTCCATTTCATCTCAAATTTCACGAAGAATTGATTACTGTGATATTCCAAAAATCACTGCTAAAGCCTGATGGATACCTAATAGTTGAACACGGAAAACAAACAAATCTATCTACTATGGATAACTTTGAATTTTGCAGAAACTTTGGGAATGTCTATTTTAGTTTTTTTAAATCCTAAATAAATATGAAAAAAGGACTTTTTCCCGGATCATTCGATCCATTCACAAAGGGTCATGAAGCAATCGTTTTTAAAGCCCTTAATCTTTTTGATGAAATCTATATTGGGATAGGAATTAATAGCACCAAAAAATATCTTTTTGATACTGAGAATAGAATTAAACATATTAAAGAATTATTTAAGAATTATTCAAATGTACAAGTTGGAACATACCAAAAATTGACAGTAGATTATTGCAAAGAAATTAAAGCTAGTCACATAATAAGAGGGCTTAGGAACTCTTCTGATTTTGAATATGAAAAGACAATAGCACATATGAATAATGCTATTTCAGGAATAGAAACTGTTTTTTTTCTAAGTGATGAAAAACACAGCGCACTAAATTCATCCATTATCCGAGAAATGTATACCAATAAAGCTGATATCTCACCTTTTGTTACTTTTCCAAACTTACTTGCTAAAAAATAATTGGTTTTTCAATAAAAACTATGAAAAATACAATTCTTATTCTTTTGACTTTGTTCTCACATACAGTTTTTGCTGAAGTTATAATTAATGGCTACTGCGATTTTCCAAAAGCAACTATTTCTTTATTTGAAATTGAAGATTACATAACAAAAAAAGAAATAAAAATTAGCGAGACAAAAGTTGACGACAAAGGTAATTTTAGATTAATCTTCTCGAGTAATAGTATTAAAAAAATTATTCTTCGCGTAAATTCTAACTTCACATGGATGTATATCCAACCAAATAGTACTTATTTTATAGATATACCTCAAGACGGACAAATTACTCAGTTCATTACTAATAATGAAATTGAAATGGTATTTTTTAAATTGGATACCAATGATATTAATTATAAGATTTTAGGATTTGAAGCCTGGATGGATAATTATTTGTCAGATATTTATATACTAAAAGATAAGCAACCAGGAGAATTCGTGCAAAAAATTGCAGCATTTAAGAAAGAAGTCAATAGTGTTTATTCAAAAGATACCTCACTCTTTTTTCGCTCGTATTTAAAATATTCAATTGGACTTTCAATTGACAATATCAATTTTATAAGTGCTCCAAGTGAAGAAGATAAATTTGAATTTTATATAAAGGATTCACCTATATTGATTAATAATGATAAGTACATAGAATACCTTTACTCATTTTATGAAAACTATTATTATAAACTAGATCAAAACCTAAGGACTCAGTTAAATAATTATATTATAAATTATGATCACGTTAATTGTATAAAAACTTTAAATAAAGATCCCTATATACAATCAGAAGAGCTTTCAGAATTAATTTTACTAATTTTTATTAATCAAGGTATTTTTTCCTCTAAAATTTCCAACAATCTATTAAATATAATTAATGAAAAAAGTAATTACCCAATCCATTCAATTATCGCAAAAAATTCGTTACAAAAAAAAGATGAAATAAAGATTGGCGACATCTTTCCAAATATAGAATTAGACAAAAAAAATAAATACACACTTCAAATGTTGAAGGGAAAACCAATTTATATTCATTGTTTTGATCCTAAGAATCAAAAATCTTTAAGTGAGATTTCAGCACTTTTAAAACTCAATGAGAAATATGAAAAATACATAAATATCATAAGTGTTTACTCCAAACCGAAGGAATATTTTTCAATTTCAGAACAAAGAAATCTCGATTTAATAAAGTGGAGAAAATTTGAACTTGAACCAAGCGAAAAATCATGGAAAATATTAAACATACCTTCTTTTCCTTATTATTTATTTCTAGATAAAGACTTAGTTTTACTTGCCTCACCAGCACTTTCACCATCACCTAATGGTTCATATGAAACAATCGAAAGGATCTTTTATGATATTAAAAGGAAAATAGAACAAATTGGAGAATAATTATTTTCGAAATAAACCCCAAAATGCTCCCATTGCTCCACCAAATAAATGTGCAAAATGAGAGATATTATCTTTTTGAAATGAGGAATATATTTCTTGACCCAAGTACAATAAAACGATTAAAATAAAAGTAAATGGTATTTCTCTTCCACGGGAATTAAGCAAAGATGATAGAATTATATACATAAATGCAATTCCACTAGCGCCTAATAATCCATTATCCCACAATAAAGTGTGAAGTAATGCCGTAAACCCAGCCGTAACCATCGTCATAATCAACATCCTTTTAGTTCCATATTTTAGTTCAATTAGTGGCCCCAACAATAAAATAATAGACAAATTTCCTACTAAATGAATTGTGTCGATATGTCCAAAAATATACGTGAAATTTGAAAGGTACCATTTCCAAGATGTAAAATGACAATTACCATCCAAGATAAAGAATTGACTGCTATTTGGAAAAATTTTTAGAGCAATCATTCC
Source organism: Crocinitomicaceae bacterium (assembly GCA_044358215.1). Classification (GTDB taxonomy): domain Bacteria; phylum Bacteroidota; class Bacteroidia; order Flavobacteriales_D; family Crocinitomicaceae; genus UBA952. The sequence continues at coordinate 515 of JBIKOE010000063.1, read as the reverse complement.
AATTAAAGAAAATAAAGAAATCAATAAGGTTCCACGAGAAACAAAGGAAATTTTCATCTTATTCAATAATTGCTGAAAGACCTTTCTCAAGCAACAAAGTACATAAAGGCTCTAGTTCTTTATATTCACCTGTTTTAACAATACATTTTCCATTTGTATGAACAATCCATGCGCATTGTTCTGCTTGAATTAACTCATGATTGCAAATCTGAATTAAACAAGAAATCACATGATCAAAAGTATTAAAATCATCATTATAAAGAATAATTGAATGTGTTGTAACTTTTTCTTCTAATAAATCTAAAAGTTCTTTCGAATCAGGATTATGCATCTTTTTTTATTAAAATTAGTAAATCTTGAGAAAATCTAAAAATTATTTTTTTATATACTATTATAAAATCGACTAAATCTTTTTCTTGCGAATGTCAATTTTATTTTCATTTCCATTTATTAAACGAGCAAAATTATTTCTGTGCGCAATGATAACTAGTGCAGAAAGAACAATCGTAAAAATT
>JBIKOE010000028.1:0-27646 GCA_044358215.1 Crocinitomicaceae bacterium | reverse complement strand
TCAAAGTTGTTTTTTAAATTTGATTTCTAAAAGTCGTTAGATTGCGTAATATTACAAAATAGTCGTTAGCAACTTACACTAAATGTTGATAAAAAGTAGAATTAAACTATGAAAGAACTAGTTTCAGCCATTGAAAATGGACTCAAAAAAATCTCAAAAGGCAACATAACACTAATAGAATTAGAGGAAACAGTTGCCTCTTCAAGAGAATTATATGAACGTCTTCTGATTGTGCGTTACAAGGTTTATGAAAATTCTATTTTAGCGGATGAAGAAAGTGAAGAGCTTGAAGTTGTTGACAAAGAAACAGAGGTAAAAAAAGAGGAAGAAACTATTCCCGAGGAAAATAAAGACAGAGAAATTATTTTTGAAGAGGAAACTACCGACATAGCAGAAGATTCGATCATTCGATTTGATTTGTTTGCTACTCCTGAAATTGAGTCTGAGGTTGAGGAAGAAGTTCTGCCAAGTACTGAAGCTGAAGAAGCTATTTTACCAAATGAAAATGCACCAACTTTTAATCTGATTAAAGAAGATATTCAAGAGGAGGTTCTTGAAAAAGAAATTATAGCTGCATTGAAAGAAATTGAAAATACAGCAAATGACAGTGCTGAAACTTCTAAAGAAATAACTGAAGATGCTTCAAGTTTATTTCCAAAATTAATGAAAATAGAAAAATCCATAGCGCAGAATTACCAAGTGATGACACTAGAGACATTAATTGGATCATTTACCTTAAATGAACGACTTCAGTTTATTAATGAATTATTTGACGGTTCTAGTGATTTATTTTCAAGCGCCATAAAACGATTAGATGCTTTAGATAATAGAGATTCAGCGCGTTCTGTTATTGCAGAATATGCTGCAGAAAACAACTGGGATTTAGATGGTGAAGTTGTTGAAGATTTTATGCTAAAAATTTGTAGTCGCTATGCAGCTAATCTGGGGAATTAGTTTTCTTCTCAGCTTTCAACTTTACAGCCAAAGTAGGCAGGTAAAAGAATTTACAAAAACATTATGTTCTTCAGAATTCCACGGAAGAGGATATGTTGAAAATGGAAGTAATATCGCAGCAGATTTCATTGGAAAAACATTTCAAGAGATCGGTTTAGAGCCTATAAACGGAACTTATTTTCAAGAATTTACTTTTGATGTTAATACCTTTCCAGCTAATTGCATTGTAAAATTAGATACCCACCTTCTGCAACCTGGAATAGATTTTTTAGTGCACCCTGCCTCTGGTTCTACGTGCAACTCCCCCGCTTGTCCTGCTGGTAGATTTTTTCCAATTCAACATCTTCAAGGCGCTGATTTTTTAGCAAAAAAATTACTTTTTTTAAATCCCAATGAAGTTTTTGATTATGATAAAGATTCTGTACTAATTGTAAGTCTTATTGGCTGTAAAGACACTGAAATAAAAGAAATTCGGGTAGCTTTAATGCAACTTGCAAACTCCCGACCAATTGTCGAAATTACAAATGAAAAATTTACATGGTCTGTTAGTCAAACAGCATTTTTGTACCCTTATATTCAATTGAAAGAAGCTGCTTTTTCTACTTCAAAAGGGGCAATTTTTCTAAATATTGAAAATAAATTTTTAAAAAATTTCCAGGCTCGTAATGTCTTTGGAGTAATTAAAGCAAGAAAAGAAACGGATAAGACAATTATTATAAGCGCCCATTATGACCATCTTGGTAGAATGGGAAAAAATACCTACTTCCCCGGAGCAAATGACAACGCAAGTGGAAATGGAATGCTTCTTTCTTTAGCGGAAAAACTTCTTCTTAAACCACTAAAAAAGTACAATGTGATTTTTATTGCATTCGCGGCTGAAGAAGCTGGACTTATAGGCTCTGAATATATGGTTGAAAACCCAATTTTACCACTAAAAGATATACGTTTTCTACTAAATTTAGATATCATGGGAAGTGGTGAAGAAGGTGTTACAGTTGTAAATTCAACACTATTTGATAAAGAATATCAACTTCTGTGTAAATTAAACAATAAAAAGAAAGCATTAAAACAAATAAAGCCAAGAGGACCCGCAGCAAATTCAGATCATTATTATTTTACACAAAAAGGCGTTCCCTCCTTCTTTATATATACAATGGGGCCAAACAAACATTACCATGATGTCTTTGATACTTTTGAAGAACTTAGTTTTGATGCTTTCGAACCCCTATCAAAATTACTTACAGCCTTTATTAGAAAATTATAAACACTGCTTTTGAAGTGCTTTTTTAATTTATTTTACTAAATTTTCTCGGTTTAGTGCCTTCTATTTTAAAATAGTAAAGTCCTGCACTCAGTTCAGAAACTGAAATTTCAGTTGACATATTTTCTAAAATACCTTTTTTAACAACAGAACCGAAATTATCTATAATTAGATATTCTTCATTCGATACTCCATTGAAATCAATAGTAAGGGCCTCTGAAACAGGATTTGGATATAAAGAAAATAAAACCATTTCCTCTTCTGAAATCCCTGATGAATTTATTGTTAAATCCAAGTATTGCGTTAAACAATTTACTGTTGGCCCAGTGAAAACTCCTGATGTTGTATAGGTTAAGCCATTAACTGCCCATGTGTATGTATCGGTTGCAGTTATTGTTGTAGTTTGAGACGTACTTGGAATAATCGTTAAGTTTAAAGATTGTGTTATACAAGCAAGGGTGCTCCCAGGATATACTCCAGATGCAGTGTAAGTGATTGCTGTATTTGCCCATGTATAAGAACCACAAGCAGAAATTGTTGTTGTATTAGTAGAATTAGGTGTAATAGTTAAGGTAAGTGAAGGGGTTACGCAATTTACGGTAGGACCAAAATAGGTTCCTGAAACAGTATAAACTTGATTGCTATTTGCCCACAAATAACTGCCGCAAGCACTAATAAGAGTATTGGTAGTGGTATTTGGTGTTATAGTTAAATTTAAGACTTCTGTAATACAATTTGCAGTTGAACCTGTATAGACTCCAGAAACTGAATATGTTTGTCCAGTATTTGTCCAAGTATAGGTAGTTCCACAAGCATTACTTACGGTGGTTATATTATTTGCAGTAGGAATAATTGTTAGATTCAATGTCTCTGTTACACAAGCGCTTGTTATCCCTGTATAGATACCGCTTGAAGTATAATTCACTCCATTTGCTCCCCAAGTATATGAATCACAAACAGAAACAGTAGTTGTATTAGTTGAACTTGGAATTATACTTAGATTTAGTAATTCGGTAACGCAGTTTACTGTTAAGCCTACAAATGTATTAGTACCTGCAGTAGTATATGTAACTCCGTTATTTGGCCAAGTGTATGAATCACAAGCTGTAATAGTTGTTGTATTTGTTGTATTTGCCGGAACTATTGTTAAATTTAATATTTCAGTGTAGCATTGTCCATCTAATTGTACTGTAGGACTTTGGTAAATTCCAGATGTGTTATATACTGTGCCTGTTTCACTCCAGAAAAAACTTGTTCCACAAACAATTGTATCTGTTTGATTATTATTACTTGGTATTACTGTAAGATTTAAAGTATCTGAACTACCGCAAGAATTTATGTATGTGTATGTACCTGATGAAGAATAAGTCTGGCCATTCCATGTATAAGAACCACAAGCTGGAGGAGGAGTAGTTGTTGCTGCTGCTGTAGAAATTGTGAGATTTAAAACTTGGGTTACACAATTTGTTGTTGAACCTGTATAAACTCCTGAAGAGGTAAATGTTTGTCCATTATTTGGCCACGTGTAAGATCCACATGATGTAATATTTGTACTATTTGTTGAACTAGGGCTAATTGTTAAATTAAGAGTTGGAGTTATACAATTAACTACAGTACCTGTGTAAATTCCACTTGTTGTATAAGTTTGCCCTGTATTTGCCCAAGTATAACTTCCACAAGCAGCTTGGCTTACTGAGCTAGTTAATGATGGACTGAGTGTTAAGTTCAAAGTATTTCCAATACAATCTGAACCTGTTATGCCAGTATAAATACCGCTTGCTGTATATGTTTGACCATTATTTGCCCAAGTGTAAGACGCTCCGCAAGCGCTTACCGGAGTTGTATTTATAGAAATTGGCGCTAAGATTGTTAAACTAAGTGCTTCCGTTACACAATTTGTTGTTGTTCCATAATAAGTACCACTAGAATTATACGTTAAACCATTATTCGCCCAAGTATATGTCCCACAAGTACTAATTGGAGTTGTATTTATGGAGCTAGGAATAAGTGTTAAATTTAGAACTTTGGTAATACAATTTACAGTTGGTCCAGTATAGATACCGCTTGAAGTATAAGTCACTCCATTGGCTCCCCAAGTATATGAATCACAAGCAATAATTGAAATATTATTTGTCGTAATTGTCGTAATTGTTAGATTTAAAACTTCTGTTACGCAGTTTGCTGTTATGCCAGTATACGTGCCACTTGCTGTATAGGTTTGTCCGTTATTCGCCCAAGTATATGTTTGACAAGCACTTATTGGAGTTGTAGTTGTACTAGTTGGTATAATTGTCAAATTTAAAGTTTCGGTAACACAGTTTGTTGTAGTGCCAGTATAAGTTCCACTTGCTGAATAGGTTTGTCCGTTATTCGCCCAAGTATATGTTCCACAAACACTTATTGGAGTTGTAGTTGATGTGCTTTGAGTTCCTATTAATGTTGTAGAAGCCGAAGTTGCACACTGTCCAGTTGTAGGAGTAAAAGTGTAAGTTGTTGTTGAGGCACTAATACTTGCTGGAAACCACGTTCCGGAAATTCCATTAGTTGAAATGTTTGATAACGTTGATCCGGAACAAATTGGTGTAACTGGCGTATTGAATGTTGGCACGCTAGGCGAATTTATTGAAATTGTCATTGTTGCAGTACTTGCACACTGTCCAACTTGTGGAGTAAATGTGTAAGTTGTTGTTGACGTATTATTAATTACAGGACTCCAGGTTCCTGTAATGTTGTTTGTAGAGCTTGTTGGTAAAGAATTTATCGCAGCTCCTGAACAGACTGCAGCTACTTGAGTAAATGTAGGCAATGCAGGCGCAGTTACTGTTACTGTTGGCGATCCACTGTTACCGGTTCCTGTAACACTTCCTGATGATACAGATACAATAGTAAATGTGGAAGTTGTTGTTGGATTTACAGGAATAATTACTGGGCTTGCACCTGTTGCTGAGTAATTGTTTGTCCCATCTGTTACTGTAACTGTGTATGGAGGATTTCCTCCAGTTACTACTGCACTTAAATTTGTAGAAGCTCCTGAGCAAATAGTGTCATTAGCACTAATTACACTTAAAACTGAAGCTGTTATCGGAGGAACTACACCTCCTACATTTAAAGGCTGAGCACTTGATGCTGTTAACGTTAAACAGGAGGCACAAGTCGTTAAACCACTTAATGTGCCAAAAGGTTGGATATTAGTAACAGATGTTGCAACATCTATATAAGCCACAACTCCCCCTGATGTCATTTCCCATACAAACCCAAAGTCGCTGTTTGGTGCCCACGTTGTTGTTGTGGACATTCTAAATGTACCCACAACTACACCTGCACCTGATGGGATAGCCGGAGCTGTAGCTGAAGTAAATATACCGTTACTTGATGAGAAATTTAATTTTCTTTGAGATGTAATGTACGGAAAGTTAGTTGTTCCAGTATTTGGCCAGTTTAACCATCCTGGAAGAGTATTGTCATTTAATGCTTTCCAGGTTATTGTCCCCGATGTTAAATTTGCAGCATGTACACCACGAATAATCAATGCGTTAAATGTAACAGCAGAAGTTCCAGTATTTGTTAAGCGTATCTGAAAATCTGCAGTGTTTGTTGTTGAACTCAACCACTCCATATCCATTCGGATTGCTGTAGTTTGAGAATTGACAGTTTGGCTTGCAATAAATAAGCTTAAAAATAGAATTAAGGCTTTTGTTGCAAAATGAGAGATAAATTTAGGTCTTAAAATAGTTGTCATAGTAAAAATATGAAAAAGTAAAAAGTATAGTAAAAGCAAATATACATAATATTTATAATTTTTTTAGTAAATTTTAAGCTTAGTAACTCGCACAATTCTTTTCCCTATCTTTGACTATTGATTCAACTTTATGGAAATCAAAAGTCACATTTCTAATAAAATTCCTGTTTCACCTTCAATAGATAAAGTTGGTGTAGAAGAGCGAATTGCTAGATTTCAATCTAGAAGCATTAAGAATGAAGCAAAAAAGCAAGGACTTAATATGGTCTTGAGCATGATTGACTTGACAACACTCGAAGGGAAAGATACCGAAGGCAAAGTAAAGCAAATGTGCTATAAAGCAAAGCATTTACATAATCATTTTGAGGGCATTCCGCAGGTAGCTGCAGTTTGTGTTTATCCTTCAATGGTAGCAATTGCAAAGAATGAATTAAGAAATTCTTCTGTAAAAGTAGCCTCTGTAGCAACAGGATTCCCGTCAGGTCAAACTTCTTTAGCACTTAAATTAAAAGATACAAAATTTGCAGTTGAACAAGGAGCAGACGAAATTGACATGGTAATCTCAAGAGGAAAATTTTTAACTGGTGAATTTGCTTATGTTTTTGACGAAATTGCAGCAGTAAAAGAGGCCTGTGGAAAAGCAAGATTAAAAGTTATTTTAGAAACTGGAGAATTAGTGACTTTAGATAATGTGCGAAAAGCAAGTGATATTGCAATTTATGCAGGAGCAGATTTTATAAAAACCTCTACGGGAAAAATACAACCGGCGGCAACAATGCAAGTTACTTATACAATGCTCATGGCAATTAGAGATTACTACGATGAAACAGGAATTATGGTTGGAATGAAGCCAGCTGGAGGTATTTCAACTGCAAAATTGGCACTGCATAATTTAGTAATGGTCAAAGAAATTCTTGGAACGAAATGGTTAAGTAATGAGTGGTTTCGTTTTGGAGCAAGTAGTCTTGCTAATGATGTTTTAATGCAACTAGTAAAAATAGAAACTGGAGTATATCAATCTAATGATTACTTTTCAACAGATTAATATGAAAAAGGAACTTAACGACAACTGGGACTATTCTTCTTCTTTAGAAGCGATAAATCATATTCAGCTTAAAAAAAAGTACAATCTTTTCATTGATGGAAAATGGATTGCGCCATCTAAAAATACATATTTTAAGACTATTAATCCTGCAAACGAAGAAACCTTAGCGGAAATTGCATCTGCATCAAAAGAAGATGTGGATTTGGCGGTTAAAGCAGCTCGCAAAGCATACACGAATGTATGGTCGAAAATGCCAGCCTCTGAAAGAGCAAAATACATTTACAGAATTGCAAGATTAATGCAAGAGCGCGCGCGCGAATTTGCTGTAATTGAATCTCTTGAATCTGGTAAAACTATTCGCGAATCACGTGATGTTGATATTCCACTCGCTTTCAATCATTTTTTTTACTATGCCGGATGGGCAGATAAATTAGATTATGCTTTCCCCAATCGAAAAATTGAATCTTTAGGTGTTGCAGGGCAAATTATACCTTGGAACTTTCCTTTGTTAATGGCAGCTTGGAAAATTGCTCCAGCTTTGGCCGCAGGAAATACTGTAGTTTTAAAACCTGCAGAAACTACAAGTCTAACCGCCTTGAAATTAGCAGAAATTATTGAGGAATCTGGATTACCTCCTGGTGTTGTAAATATTGTTACAGGTTTTGGAGAAACAGGCGCAGCGATTGTAAATCATCCAGATATCAATAAAATTGCTTTTACTGGCTCAACAGCTGTTGGAAAAATAATCCAAAAAGCACTTGTGGGAACCTCGAAAAAAGTAACATTGGAATTGGGAGGGAAATCTGCGAATATTATCTTTGAAGATGCACCAATTGACCAAGCAGTTGAAGGAATTGTAAACGGTATCTTCTTTAATCAAGGGCATGTTTGCTGTGCTGGATCTCGCTTATACGTTCAAGAAGGAATTGCAGAAAAAGTTATCAAAAAATTAAAACAGCGCATGGAAAGTTTGTATGTTGGAGATCCTTTGGATAAAAACACAGACATCGGCGCTATTAATTCTAAGGAGCAACTTCAAACGATTGAAAAATATTTAAAAATTGGAATGGATGAAGGAGCTGAAATGTACCAGCCAAAATGTACTATTCCAAAAAAGGGATTCTATTGCGCCCCTACTCTATTTTTGAATGTCGCTCAGTCAAGTATAATTGCTCAAGAAGAAATTTTTGGACCTGTTTTGACCATTCAAACATTTAGAACGGTTGATGAAGTTATCCAAAAAGCGAATAATTCTCCTTTTGGATTAGCAGCTGGTGTATGGACGGATAAAGGTTCTCGAATCTTTAATCTTACAAGTAAACTTCGCGCAGGAGTAATTTGGGCAAATTGCTACAATAAATTTGATGCAACATCCCCTTTTGGAGGATACAAAGAAAGTGGTTTTGGTAGAGAAGGTGGATTGCATGGATTGAGTGCTTATCTTAAACTAAGTTAAATGAGTAGAATAGAAGTTTTAAAAACATATAAGATTTTCATTGGCGGGCAATTTCCAAGAACAGAATCAGGAAGGTATTACACACCTTTAGATTCGAAAGGAAAAGCTTTGGCAAATATCTGTCTCTCTTCACGAAAAGATGTTCGTAATGCGGTAGTCGCTGCTCGAAAAGCCTTTGGACCTTGGTCTGAACGTTCTGCATTTAACAGAGGGCAAATTCTTTACCGTATTGCAGAAATGTTGGAAGGAAGACAGGCGCAATTTGTAGACGAATTAATGCGTCAAGGCAGCTCAAAAGTAGCAGCTACAAATGAGGTAAATTTAAGTATTGATCGAATTGTTTATTATGCTGGCTGGTGCGATAAATACAATCAAGTAGTAAGTTCTGTAAATCCTGTAAGCTCCTCGCACTTTAATTTTTCAAGTTTAGAGCCAATGGGCGTTGTTGGAGTAGTTGCTGAGCAAAGCACTTCTTTAATCGGTCTTGTATCTCTTATTTTACCGGCTATTTGTGGTGGAAACTCTACGGTAGTTTTAGCTTCCGAAAAACTCCCTTTGTGCGCTGTAACTTTTGGCGAAGTAGTACATTCATCGGATGTTCCTGCAGGTATAATAAATATCCTTACAGGATCTACAGATGAAATGGCACCAATACTTGCTTCACACATGGATGTAAATGCGCTTATTACTTCAAATTTGGAATCACAACTTTCAAATAAATTATCCCTTCTTTCAGTTGATAATTTAAAGCGCAAATTTGATTATGAAGTGAATTGGGTTGAAAAAGACAAGCAAGCTTTGCATTATATTTCTGATTTACAAGAATTAAAAACCACTTGGCATCCAATTGAAAATGTTGGAGGTGCAAGCAGTTCTTATTAATTCTTTCAAAAATCCTCTTTGTGTATTCCACATTTCATCGTTCAATACTTGTGTTAAAATTTTATGCTATTAGATGTTTTATTTCTAATTTCGTCTTATGACAAGTAGAGCGGAAGAATATACTAAAAAGGGCTTGAGGAGCAGTTATGCTTCTACGATTATTGGTATTTCACTTGTGCTTTTTATGATTGGCTTAGTTTTAGGTGGGGTTCTAGCGCTGCGCAGTATAGAAAAACAAGCTAAAGAAAATCTTCAAGGAGATATTTTCTTTAAATCTGAACTAAATGATGCAGATATTAAGCAAATTGAACAGCAGCTTAAATCTTGGAAAGAATTTAGTGATGTGTATTTTGTTTCTCCAGAACGCGCAATCCAAGAATTTGGTGGTGAGGGAAAATCAGAAAAAGAAATGCTTTCGCTATTTGATGGAGAAAATCCCTTGCCAGCAACTATTGGGTTTAAACCGAAAGAACAATTTGCAACAAAAACAGGGATGAAAGGCATTGAGTCGAAATTGCTTGCTGAATTTTCAGAAGAAATTGATGAGGTGAATTATGATAAATCAAGTGTAGAAAATGTAAACTTAGGTTTCAAACAATTTGCTATTCTTTTCCTTTCAGTTGCGCTACTTTTAATTATTATTGCTGTAGCGATGATTAATAATACCATTCGTTTAGCGCTCTATTCTAAAAGATTTACAATAAAAACGATGCAGTTAGTAGGTGCAACAAGTGGGCACATTCGCAAACCATTTTTAAAGCAAGCTCTTTTTCAAGGAATTGTTTCAGCTATAGTTGGCTTAGCCCTTTTGTTAACACTTTTTTATGCTTTAAACAACATATTAGAAACTTTTCAAATAAGTTATACGCTAACAAGCTTCATAATCTTGATAACATCATTAATAGCAATAGGTGTTTTTATCACCTTAATTTCAACATGGTTTGCTTTAAACAAGTATCTTCGCATGAAGTTAGATGATTTATATTAGTAGAAAATGAAAGATTCAATTAAACATTTTGGATTTAATCCTGAAAATTACAAGTTGCTTTTTATTGGTTTAGCAGTAAACATCCTTGGTTATATATTAATGATTGGTGGCGGAGCAGAAAGTCTTAATGAGTTTAATGCTGATGAACTTTTTAGTACAACACGCATAACAGTAGCTCCAATTCTAATAGTCCTTGGCTACGGAATCATCTTATATTCTGTGATGAAGAAAAGCAAAAACTCAGCTGTAAAAGTTTCTGCTATTTCGGAAGATCCAAAAACGGAAGACAAGAACCCAAAGAAAAAATAAACAAGAAAGATGGACTTTCTTGAAGCGATCATTCTTGCAGTAATTGAGGGATTAACAGAGTTTTTACCGGTTTCTTCAACTGCACACATGATTTTTGCAAGTGCTATTAGTCACAATGAAGCCGATGAATTTGTTAAAATGTTTCAGGTATCCATTCAGTTTGGCGCAATTTTATCAGTTGTATTTCTTTTTTGGAAAAAGTTCTTCGATTTTAAAACGTATACTTTTTATTTAAAACTTGGCTTAGCTGTTCTTCCAGCCTTAGTTCTTGGAAAGTTATTTGATGATAAAATTGAAGCGGTTTTAGAAAAACCTATTCCTATTGCACTCGTGCTTATTCTGGGAGGAATTATCCTACTTTTTATTGACAGCTTGTTTAAAAATCCAGTAATAAATAAGGAAGAAGAAGTTACAGTGAAAAAAGCAATTGTAATCGGATTTTGGCAATGCTTAGCTATGATGCCTGGAACAAGTCGCTCAGCAGCATCTATTATTGGTGGGATGCAACAAGGATTAACGCGAAAAATGGCTGCAGAATTTAGCTTTCTTTTAGCAGTTCCAACAATGCTAGCAGTTACGCTCTATTCCATTTTCTTGAAAGATTGGAATTATAAGGGATTAGAACAAAAAGGATATGAAATGATTCTTTCAAGCAACCACAACCTCATTGTTTTTATTCTTGGAAATATAATTGCTTTTGTAGTTGCAGCTTTTGCTATTAAATTTTTTATTGGCTTTCTAGAAAAATTTGGCTTTAAAATTTGGGGCTATTACCGCATAATTGTGGGCTTTGCCTTGTTACTTTATTTTTCTTTGTGATGGATTATTTAGCCGGGGAAATTCTTTTGGTTGATAAACCACTCAACTGGACTTCTTTTGACGTTGTTAATAAAATTCGCTGGAATCTCAAGCAAAAACTAAATGTTAAAAACATCAAAGTTGGGCACGCCGGAACACTTGATCCCTTGGCAACAGGATTATTAATTCTGTGTACAGGAAAAAACACCAAGCTAATTGAAGGATTTATAGGAGCAGCAAAAACATACACCGGAAAATTTCTCCTTGGAAAAACAACTGCTTCCTATGACTTGGAAACCCCTTATTCAGCAACATTCCCTACAGAACATATTACAGAAGAATTACTCGAAGAAGTTCGACTTTCATTTCTTGGGATTCAACTCCAAACCCCACCAATTTATTCCGCAAAACAAATAGATGGCAAAAGAGCTTATGATTATGCTCGTGAAGGAAAGGTAGTTGAAATGAAACAAAATCAAATTGAAATAGAATCATTTTCAATTGACACAAAAGATTTTCCGGAAATAAGCGTAGCAATAAAATGCTCAAAAGGAACGTATATTCGCTCCATTGCCTACGATTTCGGAAAAAAACTTGACAGTGGTGCAACATTGATCGAACTTCGCAGGACACATTCTGGAGATTTCTCTATAGAAAATACTAAATCCGTGGACGATTGGATTAAAATCATAAGTGAAGCATAATAATTCATTGAGTATTCGCAATCGTACCAGTAAAATATTTTAATGTAAAAAATCAAGAATTCATTCAAATTGAGAACTATTTAGTGAATAGTAGCGAACACTATTCTGCCTTGAATTTTATGGTTTTTGCTACTGAAATGAAACTGTTAATTTTTAAAATTTCTGCAAGAACATTTTTGAAAAATTTCAGTTTCAGAAAGGAGTAAAAATTGTTCGCCACGAGTTGTAAATAATTGTAAAATAATGATTTGCGAACAAAATAGAAATTCAGAGCCTTGACTTTTTGGTTTCTTGACTTGTACTGAGCTTGTCGAAGTATCAAGAAAAAAAGAAAGGAAAATAGAATAATTTCTCAAATTGAGATTATTGTTCGCATTATGAATTTGTTTAGAATTTTGATTGGTGTTAAGAAAGCGTAATCTCAAAATAATTTACTTTTTATTTTGAAAAAAACAATATCTTTGTTGCCCGTTGGTATACCAAATTGCCCGAGTGGCGGAACTGGTAGACGCGCTGGATTCAAAATCCTGTACTTTCGGGTGTGCCGGTTCGATTCCGGCCTCGGGTACTAAACCTCAGAGAAATCTGAGGTTTTTTTTATCTTTGTAACTTATACCAAAAGCATGGCAAATACATTTCGGACTATTTGGACAACTGAAGATCGTTTTGTAGAGGTAATTGATCAGCGAGAACTTCCCCATAAAGTTGTTGTTGTTAAGCTTCAAACATTCAAGGATGCTGAAATTGCCATAAAAAATATGACGGTTAGAGGTGCACCTTTAATTGGCGCTACTGCAGCTTATGGAATTTATCTAGCCGTTCGAGAAATGCATGAAAAAGGGCTGTCTAAAGAATTTTTGGACGAAGCATTTTCAGCGCTACGAGCTTCCCGACCTACAGCAATTAATCTTTTTTGGGCTTTAGATAAAATGAAAGCTGCACTCGAAAAGTCAGATGATTATTTAAAAATATCGTGGGAAGAAGCTGCAAGAATTGTTGAAGAAGACATCGAAATTTGTCGTATGATTGGGGTTCATGGACTTCCACTTCTTGAGGAAATTTCCAAAAATAAAAAAGGGGAAGCTGTAAATATCCTTACGCATTGCAATGCCGGAATGTTAGGTTGTATCGAATGGGGAACGGTAACTTCGCCAATTTATCAAGCCCATGAAAAAGGAATAAAAATTCATGTTTGGGTGGATGAAACACGACCAAGAAATCAAGGTTCCAATTTAACAGCATTTGAGTTGACAAAACATGGAATAGATCACACTTTAGTTGTAGATAATACTGGTGGTCACCTTATGCAGCATGGATTAGTAGACATTGTGCTTGTTGGTACCGATCGTACAACGAGAAATGGGGATGTTGCAAATAAAATTGGTACTTACTTAAAAGCGCTTGCTGCAAAAGACAACAATATTCCATTTTATGTGGCGCTTCCATCCACAACTTTGGATATGAGCATTCGAGATGGATTATCAGAAATACCCATTGAAGAAAGAGATCAAAACGAAGTGCGCTACGTTCAAGGACTCAGCAAAAAAGGAGAAATGGAACAAATTTTGATTTGCCCTGAAACTACAAAAGCTCTAAATTATGGCTTTGATGTGACTCCTTCACGCTTAATTACTGGCTTAATTACAGAACGAGGGATTTGTTCGCCAACGGAAGAAGGTATTTGTAGTTTGTTTCCGGAATTTTCTTAAAGATTAATACTTCACAAAACGCTTTGCTAAAACAACCCCATTTAACAGTGTAAGTCGCAAGAAATACGTGCCAACTTCTAAATTAGATAGATCGAGCTTAGAATAAGTAGCTTGAACAGCCTTTAGTTCAATTAAGTTCCCACGAATATCTTCTAGCCGCAAATTTGCCATAGGACTTGCAGTATTTACCTCAATATAATCAGAAGCAGGATTAGGTGTAAGTTTAAATTCGCTTAGAAATTCATTTTCAAAAGCACCTCCACTTTGACATTCAAGTTGATTTAGATGTTGCCAAATCTCGTTGTTTAATATAAAAGGAACGAGGTCATTTACGGGAGCATCTCCCATTCTTACCCAAACTAAATCCTCACTTTGTACGATATTTATAAATTGCCCATTCTTTCCCATTGCAGCATACATTTCTGAGGGCGCATCGGGAGAAATTCTACCATTAAAAACAAACTGGGAATACGGCACCATAAACTGGTTTGTATTGTTAAGCCACGTTAAATAACCATAAGCTGGATTTAAAGACTGAGAAGCACTTGTCATTTCAGTAAAATAATCTTGGTCTGTCAAAATCTGATTTCCATTCCAATTGCCCTCATTTAAAAGCAACAAGCCAAATCTTGCCATACTTCTTGCTGTACTGAAAAACACATTGTTGTAATCTTGATAAAAATAAAAACCGTTCATTCCGATTGGATTTTTAACCTTTTGAGTGAAATATGAATTTAAACTCATTCCTGTAGCTTGAGAAATAACGCTGTCCAACAAAGTATAAGGCGCATTGTGATAGGCCCAACGTGAACCGGCATTTGCAAGATATTCTAAACAGGTGTCTATTGTGCAATCTGGATCTCCGGAAGCATCATCTAAACCCGATGTCATTGTCAATTGATTGCGAATTGTGATTTTCTCTTCTTGAGTAGGAGAACAGTTTGTCCAACCAAGACCTAAATAATTAGAGCTTGTATCCGAAAGAGAGAGGTGATTTTCTTGCTGCGCTATTCCAACCATAAAAGCGGTCAGTGTTTTCCCTGCAGAAGCCCAATACCAATTTGAATTTTGTGTGTGTGTTCCAAAATACTTTTCGAGAACAATTTTCCCATTCTTAAGTAGAATAAAGGATTTTGTATTATTTGTATCTAAAAAAGCGTACAAACTATCTATCTTTGATGGACACCAATTTAATGTTGAAGGAGAAACAGTATCCCAATTATTTCCGGTATTTGGAGGGAAATAAAGCGCTTGAGAAAAGCAAAAACGAGAAAAGATAAGAAATGAAAAAGATAGGGTATATTGTCTCATGTGTTAATGAATAAATACAAAATTAATAAATGTAATTAAACTATTCTACCTTTGTCAATGCAAAAAAATATCTTGCTTATTGGCGCATCTGGATTAATTGGTAGTGAATTAGTGCAGCTCCTACTAAGAGATGATAAAATTAAAACAGTTAAAGTTTTTGTGCGAAAAACACTCGCTATAACAGATCAAAAGCTAAGAGAAATACTTGTAGATTTTGAGCGTCTAGAAGATTTTAAACACGAATTTCAAGGTGATGCCTTGTTTTGTTGCATCGGCACGACACGAAAAAAAACACCCGATTTAGCAGCTTACAAAGCCATTGATTATGGGATTGTCCTTGCCGCGGCAAATCTTGCAAGAAAAAATCAAGTTCCTCAGGTTCATTTGGTAAGTGCAATCGGAGCAGCTGTTTCCTCAAAGATATTCTATAATCGCTTGAAGGGAGAAATTGAAAAAGACGTGCTAAAATTAGATTTCCCCACTACTCTTATCTACCAGCCAGCCATGTTAATTGGCAAAAGAAGTGAAAGCAGACCTGCTGAATTTATAGCGCAAAAACTCATGCCCTTTTTTGATGTATTCTTGCTCGGAAAAGCACAAAAATACCACAGTATTGAAGCAAAAAAAGTGGCTGAAAGCATGCTAGACAATTTGCATAAGCCAAAGGAAGGAGCAACTGTTTTAAGCTATTCTGAAATGATAAGTGCTAAGTCGAAAGTATAAAAAAATCCACAGTAAAAATTATTGTTTATTATCTTACGTTTTTTGTTATTTTTATTTTTTGCTATGAAAGCAGAATAGAAAATTAAATTTGAACATACACTTTAAAAAAAGAAAGAAAGCACATGAATACAACTAGTATAAAAAAGAAATCTATTGCACTTTTTAGCATACTTTTCCTATGTTTTAACTCACTAGGGCAACTTGAAAAAACTAGTAAAATAAATCAACTGAAGAGCCAGCAATTAATAAAAGAGGGCGAAGATTTACTAGATGCAGGAAGAGTTAAAGATGCTTATATGGTATTCAAAGCGGCTATAGAAAAAGACCCAAATGAATGGGAAGCTTATTTTTGGGTAGCGAGGACTGAATTAGAATTAACTAATTTTTATGCCGCTGATGAAAATGCGCATAAGGCTGAGTTGTTAATAAGTGATAAAAAGTCTGCGGACTTGGCTTTATTACAAGGGCAAATAAAACATCGTTTAGGAGCACTTAACGAAGCAATGAATTACTATTCTAAAGCGAAGGAGGAATTTGGAGAAAAAAATGCAGCTTATTATGGCATTCCAATATATCTACCACAATGTAAATTTGCTTTAGATCAAAAAGAAAAAGGAATATTGAACAAATGTATACCATTTTCATCCAATGTAAATTCAACTTTTGATGAATATGGAGCGATTTTATCTAGTGATGGCTTACATCTATTTTTTACAGCACGAACTCCTGAATCGACAGGAAATAATGAAAACGTTGGAGATCAACGATTTTTTGAGGATATCGTTCATTACGAATGGGATGTTGAGAAGAATGAATGGATTTTGTCAGCTCGAGCAATAGAAGGTATAAACACCGAAGGATTTGATGCGCTCAACTATATTTCAAAAGACGGAAAATATGCTTTGGGGACTATAAATACAGCAGCATCAAAAGAAAAATCGACTAAAAGTTCTGATATTTTTGAGGTTTCTTCTGATGAAGCATTCTTCTTTGAAAAAGTTGAAGTTCTTAAAAACAAAAATATTAATACATCCTATTTTGATGGATCTGCCACAATTTCGGACACAATTTTTAGCGATAATGGCGATTTTTCTCAATTTTTATACTTTGTTAGTGATAGAAAGGCAGAAGAATCGATGACAGATATCTACTGTATTGAGAAAAAAAATGGCGTTTGGATGGAAATGAAACCGCTGCTTAAAACGATTAATACTGATGGTCGTGAAACTACACCATTCATTACAGCATCTGGAAGATTTTTATTTTTTAGTTCGGATGCTCTTCCTGGAATGGGAGGTTATGATGTTTATTATAGTGAAAATGTAAATGGCGTTTGGGGAAATCCTGTAAATCTTGGAGCAACTTTCAATTCAGTAAATGACGATACTCATTTTCAAGTATATCCTCGGTTAAAGAAAGCAGTAATAGCGCGAATAAATGAAACTGAAGGTTTATTTAATTACGATATTTTCCAAGTTGACCTAAACGATTTAGATTTCCCATTTTTAAAAGATTGAAGGTTAAAATTTGATCCTTAAAAAGAAACTTTCGTAATTTGGCAATCTCTATATGACACGTTATTTTTTTGAAATCTCCTACAAAGGCAAAAACTACCATGGATGGCAACGCCAAGCTAATTCCGTGAGCGTTCAAGAAACAATAGAAAGCTGCTTTTCAAAACTTTATTCTAATAAAGACATTGGTATTATAGGTTGCGGTAGAACAGATGCTGGCGTGCACGCAAAGCAATACTTTTTTCATGTCGATTTAGAAAACAGTGAAGACCCCATAGTATTTGTTTTCAAGCTCAATAGAATGCTTCCAGAAAGTATTTTTATTAAAGAAATGAAGTCAGTTGAAAGTGACTTACATGCAAGATTTGCTGCGAAAAAGAGGACGTACCGCTATTTTATACATCCTCAAAAAGATCCTTTTAAAGAAGAGTTAAGCTGGTATTTTCCGCAAAAAATTGATGTTGTTCAGATGAACAAAGCAGCAAATTTCTTGCTTGGAGAAAAAGATTTTTGTTCGTTTGCGAAAGTTCATACGGATGTAAAAACCACAATCTGTTCTGTTTATTCTGCAAAATGGCACACTGATGCAAATGGGCTTTATTTTGAAATTAGCGCTAATCGATTTTTAAGAAATATGGTGCGCGCAATAGTTGGAACGCTTTTAGAAGTAGGCGCTGGAAAAATTCCACCAGAAGAAATCCAAACCATTCTTACTGCAAAAAACAGACAAGAGGCAGCAGTTTCTGTTCCAGCTCACGGCTTATTTTTATGGGAGATTTTATACTAAAATGAAGAAATTAATAAGCATATTATTTATTAGTTTCTATGGCTATGCAATTATTAGGTACCATTTCGGTAAAGAATTAATTGGATTTACAGAAACTTTTTTTGTTTTAAACAAAGCTCTTGCATGGACAGCTGGAACTTTATTTTTACTAACACTGGTTCCTCAATACCAGCTTGATAAATTTAATCTCAAAAGGCGGCAACTTGGCACTACAGGATATTGTTTTGCTCTTGTACATATTTTGTTGATTTTAGTGATTTTAAATCCCGATTTATACCCAAAATTTTATAGTAATTCAGAATTAAATTATGACGGCTACACAACAATTTTTCTAGGTCTTAGCTCGCTGCTTTTATTTAGCTTACCACTTTACGCTTCCCTCCAAAAAAGAGAAACCCTGCAGCATTTATATCGCTTTGGTCGCTTTGGAATCTATTTAAATATCCTTCATGTAACTTCAATTGGCGCAAATGGATGGTTTATTCCAACTAATTGGCCCTATTTTATGCCTCCTATCACCTTAATTTTTGTTGCGCAAGCAGCACTTATTATCTTGATTAATAAATTTGTTCTAAAGAAAAATAAATAGTCCCTTATTCAGAAAAGTTAGATTTGATTTAAAAAGGCTAAATGAACTCTGCGCTCTGAGTAGGCATATCCCTATTGACTTTTTTAAATAATCCTTGTAGTACTTTTCCTGGTCCAACTTCTATTACCTCTGAGCAACCATCTTTAAGCATATTTTCCATTATTTGAGTCCATTTTACTGGTGCTGTTAATTGCAAAATAAGATTTTTCTTGATTTCTTCAGGAGAAGAAACAGCTTGGGCAGATACATTTTGATACACTGGGCAAATGGGATTTGAAAAATTGCTTCCTTCAATTGCAGCAGCAAGTTCCTCACGAGCTGGCTCCATCAATGGAGAATGAAAAGCTCCACCGACTTGCAAAATTAGCGCTCTTTTCGCTCCAGCTTCTGTAAGTTTGAGGCAGGCCTCTTCCACAGCGGGAATTGAGCCAGAAATAACCAATTGACCGGGGCAATTATAATTGGCAGGAACGACAATTCCATTAATTTTAGAACAGATTTTTTCTACAAGCTCATCTTCTAAACCTAAAATTGCAGCCATTGTTGATGCTTGCTTTTCACACGCTTTTTGCATTGCAATTGCACGTTTATAAACCAATTTTAATCCATCTTCAAATGAAAGGGTTTTATTTGCCACAAGTGCCGAAAACTCTCCTAAAGAATGCCCTGCGACCATATCGGGATGAAATGATTTTCCAATACAAGCAGTTAAAATTGTTGAATGCAAAAAAATTGCAGGTTGCGTAACATTTGTTTGTTTAAGTTCTTCATCCGTTCCTTCAAACATTATCTTTTGAATGTCAAATCCTAAAATAGTATTTGCTTGGTGAAATAATTCTTTTGCTAAGGGAGAATTTTCGTAAAGTTCTTTACCCATTCCACTAAATTGTGCTCCTTGACCAGGAAAAACATATGCTTTCATTCGTATTTTTTTAAAGTCTAGCAAAGATAAAAATCATTTGGTCAAATTAGAAATTTTAATGGACTTACAATTGACCCTCGGAATGGTACTTTCCGTTTTTATAAACTAAGACTCGTTGCAGAATCCCGTCTCTATCATATCTATAAACTTTCCCATCCAAAAGTTGTCCATTTTTAAAAATCCCATCCATCCATATTTCGTCATTTTCATTGTAAACCTTGTTATAACCGAAAAAATTAAATTTAACTCCCTTTGTTTTTGGATTTTTTAAGTTAGGCGGATTATCTGAATTATTTCCCGTATTTACAATTTTCTTTTCAGGTAGTTTTTTTTCTAATATTTTGGATTCTATTATATTTCCATCTTCGGAAAATAAAATGCTTGTTTTCAAAGATCCATCTTCAAAATAGCGGGTTAATTTTCCGTTCAAGTGTGCATTTTTCATGGTGTATTCCAACGCTAGGTTGCCATTTTTGTAAAAATACTGAATCACTCCTGACTCTTCACCTAAGTTATTGTAACTCCCGATATATTCTATATTTCCATTAGAATGATAGCGAATATATTCTCCTTTTAATTTTGA
The DNA here is from genome assembly GCA_044358215.1 of Crocinitomicaceae bacterium. Lineage (GTDB taxonomy): Bacteria > Bacteroidota > Bacteroidia > Flavobacteriales_D > Crocinitomicaceae > UBA952. The sequence goes on along the minus strand of JBIKOE010000028.1, from coordinate 7,372 downwards.
TTTTGAAAATGATCCTTTTTCTCTGATTTTCCCATTTTTATAATAGCGAATAAATTCGCCATCTGGCCTATTATTAGAATATGATCCTTTTAATTTTGGCGCTTTACCATCTTCGAAATACTTGACCCACTGCCCTTCTTTTCTTCCATTTACAAAACCCCCTTCTTCAATTTTTAAATCTTTAGAATTAAAAATAACCCATTTTCCTATTCGTTTACCTTGCTTATCTTTTAGATTTTGTCCGTTTATTGTAAAACAAATTAAGCTCAAAGAAAATAAAAGAAAAACAAGAGGTTTAATCATACTTTTAAGAATTATAAGTAAAGATATAAAAGTCATATCAAAAGGTGTGAATAACTCATAAAAAAAGGAGTGTAAATAAAATTAATTGTCCTTAAATTTGACCTAAGAAAATTAAAATGGTTTCAATAGACCCAAAAGATCTTCCTGTTCAAAAATTACATCAGTACTTACTAGGTGCTATTGGACCTAGACCAATTGCTTTTGCTTCTACTGTTGATGCGGAGGGCAAACCAAATTTAGCGCCATTTAGTTTCTTTAATGTCTTTAGTGCAAATCCACCAATATTAATTTTTTCGCCCGCTCGTTCTGGAAGAACAAATACTACAAAAGATACTTACAATAATGTAAAAGTTGTTCCTGAAGTTGTAATTAATGTTGTTAATTATGACATTGTACATCAAATGAGTTTGGCGAGTTCGCCTTATGCTCCTGGAGTAAATGAATTTGAAAAAGCTGGATTTACTGCACTAAAATCAGATAGTGTGAAACCCTTTCGAGTTGCAGAATCTCCTGTACAATTTGAATGTAAGGTGAATCAAGTAATAGAATTGGGAACAGAAGGTGGCGCAGGGAATTTGATTATTTGTGAAGTTTTAAAAATTCATATTCACGATGAGGTTTTAGATGCTAATGGAATGATTGACCAACAAAAAATTGATCTTGTAGCTCGAATGGGAGGAGATTGGTATAGTCGTGCTAATGCTGAATCTATGTTTGAAATAACCAAGCCAATTTCAACTTGTGGAATTGGATTTGATGCTTTACCTATAGATATTAAATCTTCAAAAATTTTAAGTGGAAATAATTTGGGACATTTGGCTGGAATTGAAAAAATTCCTGATGAAACAAATGTAAATGAATATAAATTACTTGAATTAAGTGATTTATTTGTATCTTTAGAAGACAATCCTCTTGCTTTAGAGGAAGAATTGCACAAACGAGCACAAAGCTTGTTGGATGAAAACAAATTGGAAGAGGCATGGCTCACCTTGCTTTCCTTTAATAATTAATAATAATAAAATAAAAAACAATGTTTAAACTAACCGGAACAGTAAAACTAATCAGCGAAACACAACAAATTTCTGAAAAATTTTCTAAAAGAGAATTTGTAATTTCAGAAACTAGCTCTATGTATCCTCAAGATATATTATTTCAAGCAACACAAGATAAATGCTCGCTTCTAGACAGCGTTAAAGTGCAAGATCAAATTGAAGTTTCATTTAATTTACGAGGTAGAGAATGGACTAGCCCAACAGGAGAAGTAAAATACTTCAACTCATTGGAAGCGTGGAGAATTGAAAAAGCTGGACAAGGATCTGCTATTCCTTCAGACGGACCATCCCCAATGTCACTTGGATCTGAACCTGTAGCATCTATGAGCGCTTCAAATAATGCGAATTCTGAAAGTACAGAGGAATCAGACGATTTGCCGTTCTAATTTCGGTCAATACATTATTATTGCTAGGCTACAGCCAAGAAGAATACTGATTAATTTTATAAAATTAAACTTGTGATTCTCGCTTGTTTCAAAAATAATGGTTGTTGAAATATGTAAAAACATTCCTACAACTACAGCCAAAATAATTGGAACATCAAGCCCAATTTGTGAAGGACTTATATAAAATCCAAATAAAACTCCGATTGGTGTCATGGCTGCGAAAGCCAAAAGCACAAGCCACGAATAAATAGTAGATAATTTCGTGCTAATTAACAAGGTCATTAAGGCAATAGACACCGGTATTTGGTGGAAGATAATTCCCCAAAAGAGCGAACCATTTGCATGCTGGTGCTCAGAAATAATACCTGCATATTGATTTCCAAGAGGTATTCCTTCTATAACAGAATGAACAGACAAAGCAAGGAATAAGATAAGAGGAAATGCTTGTCCTTTATGAACATGCACGTGCCCATGCTCAATACCTCCAGAAAAATATTCCAATACCAATTGAACTAAAAAGCCAAGTAAAATCCAAATCCCGATTTTTTCTGCACCAGCATGATACAAATCAGGCAGCAAATGCTGGAAAATAATTGCTAAAAGAAATCCTCCGCTGAAGGAAAGTGCCAATTTTATAACGTGACTTTTATTCGTTGCATTAAAATAACTCACAATCAAACCACCTGCTATTACAGATAGAAATAATCCAAGAAAAACGAGTGTTAAGTTCATGATTTTAATTCTGCAATAATAATCAAACGATCTGAATTAGCAACTGAAAAAGGTGCTAAATCAAAAGACCCAAAAGTTTCTAGAATCCTAAAATTCGCAGATAATAAAGCTTGAAAGTTTTGTAAATTTAATGCTTGAACGCGTTCTGTGAAATGAAAGTTTTGACCTTTATCTGAAAAATGTATTTCTTTAAAGATATGCTCACCATCAAATCGTCTTGCTAACTTAAAAGTAATTCCATCAATTGTTTTTTCTTCAGAATGCACCAAATTCCGGATCACTTTTTCTGCATTCATAAAATCAATTATAAATTTCCCATTTGAATTTAACATATCTGAAACAGAAGAACACACTTTCTGATTTTCCTCAGGGGAATCAAAATAACCGAAACTCGTAAAAAGGTTGAATACCGCAGCAAATTTTAGCTTTGGAATGACTTTTCTCATATCATGCGTGTCAAAACGAAGTGTTGCAGTTGTTTCTTTTTTAGCTTCTAAAATGCTGTTTTCGGATAAATCAACACCCAAAACATCGTATGAAAAACTGTTCAAGATTTTTGAATGCCGCCCTTTTCCACAAGCTAAATCAAGAAGTTTAGAATTTTTTGGAATGCTTAAAAAAGAAATTAAATTTGAAATAAAGCGCTTTGCTTCTTCTTCATTTCGATCTTGATACAAAATGTGGTAATATTCTGTGTTAAACCATTCAGCAAACCATTCTTTCTGCATGCCACAAAATTACAATAGTTTTCAAGAAAAGATTATATTCGTTCTCAAATGAAAAGAATAGGCATAACAGGTGGAATTGGCGCTGGAAAAAGTCTAGTTGCAGAAATTATTAAAGCAATGGGCTATCCGGTTTACAATTCTGATGAACGCGCCAAAGAATTAACGGACAGCAACCCAAAAATTAAAGAGGGGCTGATTCATTTATTTGGGGAAGAAATTTATCAAAATGATAAACTAAATAAATTCGCTTTAGCTCAAGCTATTTTTTCAGATGAATCCGTACGTGAAAAAGTGAATGCTTTAATTCATCCAATCGTTCGTGAAGATTTTAATCTCTGGGCCTTGGCGCAAAATAACTCCCTTGTTTTTAATGAATCGGCTATTCTATTTGAAACAGGATCTTTTAAAAATTTTGACGCAATTATCTTAGTATATGCTCCTGCAGAATTACGAATAAAAAGAATCATGAAAAGAGATAATTGTTCTGAAAATGAAGTGCTAAAAAGAATGAATTCACAATTTTCAGATGAAGAGAAATACCAGCTTACTGAATTTCGAGTTCTAAATGATGAACAATCACCACTTTTAAAGCAAGTTGAACAAATAATTTTAAAATATTAAAAAAAATATTACTTTTATCAAAAATATTTAATTTAAAATATAAACTATGAAAAAAATTATTTTGCTTTCTGCAATTTTGATTGCTACTAATCTTTTTGGACAAAAACAAGAACAAGAAAATGTAACACTAGAACTTGAGTTTGCTCCATTAGGAGCATCGCCTCTAAAAATCAGCAGCTTGAGAGGCAGGTACTTTATTGATGAGATACAGGCTTTTCGTTTATCTTTGTATATGGGTGGAAAATACACACCAACTAAAGAAGAAGAAGAAGGACAGCCCACTTTAATTAGCAAAGACAAGACTTTTGACTTTGTATTTCGCCCAGGTTATGAATATCATTTTGAGGGAACTGATAAATTATCACCATATTTAGGCACTGAAGTTTATTATGCTTTATCGACTACAAATAATTCCTATCAAGAAGGCATAGTTAATGAAGTACGAACAACAACTACAAAATTTTCCAAAAGTACTTTAGGATTGAATATTCTTGCTGGAGGGGATTATTACTTTACGGATAAAGTTTATTTGGGAGTTGAATTAGGTTTTGGATTGACAAGGGAAGGCAGAGGAAAAACAAAAGTTGAGTATGATAATTATCCTGCAGGGGAAGACGAACCGGATGATGTGGTAGGCAATAGTACCACATTAAATTGGGGCCCAAATTACCAAGCTACAATCCGTTTGGGTTTTTGCATTAAGTAAAAAAAATCTTTAACTAATACTTTAAAGGCATGAAACATATAATAAAACTATTATTTTTATCTGCAATCTTGATTTCAAGTTCTTGTACTAAAAACCCTAGTAAAATAGCAGCACCTAACTCGCAGGAAGAAATTTCGCAAACAACGGTTTCAAACTTGAAAAAAATGTTGGATGAGTTACCTACAATTATTCGGGTAAGAGATGAGAAAAACAATAGATTTGTAGATTTTGATATTAAAAACAAATCTATTTCCATACTTAAGAGTTGGTCTTTTGCAAATCCTACACCTAATACTGTGTATTCTACAACTTCTGGCTTTGTTATTTACATTTCTGACTCAAATCCAGATTGGGGAATGGGTGCTGGTACCCAAACTATTACTGCTGGAAGTACAACTTTACAAGTTCAAACAATGTGCTTAGCAATGAGTGGTTTTTCATCTCTATTTTCTTCAAGCGCTGCATTTCCAATAGATGGGGTCTCTCTTGTTATGGGTTTAGATGCAGATTTCTCCATGATAGCTAATGCAAGCACTCTGTGTTTTTCCGATTTCATTCATGGGGTTGCTTTTTATGAGGTTTTTGAATCTCCGGCATCAGGCTCTTATGATGTTGTTGATTGGACTGATCCAAATGCTTTTACTACTTATTTTACACCTGAGAATGGTTTTGCTTTCGTATTTAGTTTCGAAAATTGCAACGAAGGGAATTTCTATTTTTCTGAATCAGGAACCTTAAATGTTAATGGAGGAGACATGACTTTTAGTGGTGACTATTATGGAATAGAAGATTTTTTTAATCTAATTACACAAGGATCAACTACAGCTTCACTATACCCAGGTTCTGGCACTATGGGGTGTAACTAATAATCCAAATTTTTATTTAAAAAAAGGTGACTTAATAGTCGCCTTTTTTTATACATTGTATTTCAGATATTTTTAAATCGTGTGATGTGTTACCCTAAAAATGGATAGCGATAATCTGTTGGAGGAACGAAAGTTTCTTTGATCGTTCGGGCAGAAACCCAGCGCAATAAATTCATCTTAGCACCTGCTTTGTCATTTGTTCCTGATCCTCTTGCTCCACCAAAAGGTTGCTGTCCAACAACTGCTCCTGTAGGCTTATCATTAATGTACAAGTTTCCTGCAGCATTTTCCAATTTCTTGGTTGCTAATGCAATTGCATAACGATCTTGAGATACAATGGAACCTGTCAATGCATATTCAGAAGTTTCATCGATAAGCGACAGTGTTTCCTCAAATTTTTCTGAGTCGTAGACATAAATTGTAAGAACCGGTCCAAAAATCTCTTCACACATCGTTCTGAATTTTGGATTTGTTGTGACAACAGTTGTTGCAGAAACAAAATACCCTATGGATTTATCGTAAGTTCCACCAGTTATGATTTCAGCATCAGCTTGCTGCTTACAATAATCAATGTATCCTGCAATTTTGTCAAATGACCTTTCATCAATAACTGCATTCATAAAATTTCCAGTATCCGCAGGAGTTCCCATTTTAAAGGAATTTACTTGCTGAACATAAATTGCTTTTACCTCAGGCCATAAATTACTAGGAATATAAGCTCTTGAAGCAGCCGAACATTTTTGGCCTTGGTATTCAAAAGCTCCTCTTGACATTGCTGTTGCAAGTTCTGCAGGATTTGAAGATTTATGTCCTATGATAAAGTCTTTACCGCCAGTTTCACCGACAATTCGAGGATACGATTTATACTTTTCTAAATTCGATCCGATTTCTTTCCATAAATGACGGAATACACCTGTTGATCCTGTAAAATGAAGGCCTGCAAAAGCTTTATGTTTAAATATTACATCTCCTGCAACTGGACCATCAACAGTTATCATATTCACAACTCCGTCAGGAAGACCTGCAGCCTTAAAAAGTTCCATAATTACTTGAGCAGAATAAATTTGGGAATCTGCGGGTTTCCAAACAACCACATTTCCCATCATTGCAGGAGCAGCGCATAAATTTGCTGCAATTGCTGTAAAGTTAAAAGGCGTTATTGCAAATACAAAACCTTCTAAAGGACGGTATTCTAATCGATTCCATATTCCAGGTGATGACTCAGGTTGTTCCTTGTAAATTTGAGTCATATACTGCACATTGAAACGCAAAAAATCTATTAGCTCACAAGATGCATCTATTTCTGCTTGAAAAACGTTTTTAGATTGACCTAACATAGTAGCAGCATTCATTTTGTAGCGAAAAGGGCCTGCCAAGAGATCTGCAGCTTTTAAAAAGATTGCCGCTCGTTGCTCCCAAGGCATATTTGACCATTTTATTCGTGCCTCCAATGCAGCATTAATAGCATCTTCAACATGTTTTGCCTCTCCAAGATTAAAATATCCTAAGACTTTTTTGTGGTCTTGAGGACTTGTCAATGCTTTTTTTGCTTGTGTGCGAACTTCCTTTGAACCAATATACATCGGAACATCGATTGGTTCTTGGTTGTACATTTCTTGGTACTTTTCAATTAAAGCTATTTTTTCTGGTGAACCGGGTGCATAAGACTTAACGGGTTCATTTATAGCAACTGGAACATTGTAAAATGCATTTGACATAACAAATTGTTTTGTTGCAAAAGTAACGATTGTTAACTATCCTTGCAATGAATTCAATTGGTTTCAATGTTAATAAAGATATCTTCCTTTGGAAAAAAAGTAGTTTTGGCCTTATCTTGCTTTATTATTTTGTGGAATCCACTTTCTTTTGGGCAAAATAAATATGATTTCCCGGCATTTAAAAACGAAAAAAATCACTTGAGGAAAGCTAAAATGGCTTTAGAATTAAGCCAGGAGTATGTTCGCTACAATATAGACTC
>JBIKOE010000027.1:0-27749 GCA_044358215.1 Crocinitomicaceae bacterium | reverse complement strand
AATACACCAGACGGAACAGATGCTTCAAGCTGGAGTTATAAAGATTATGTTATTCCAAGTGGTTTCAAAATTGATTCTGTTTATATGGATGCAGCAAGACCTGGTTACGCTACAAGCGACTATGATTTTGTTTTTGCTTATTGTCCGGGAGTTACGACATATAATTCCTCACTCGCAACTTATCCTTTCTCTTATACAACTGTTACAACATCACTTTACAACATTTGGATTGATTTGACAAGTGATAATATTCAAGCAACAGGCATGGCAAGAGTTTCACTACCTACAAATACAGGTGCGACTTGGAACGACTTGTGTTTTGCTATTTCACCTTCGACAACGACAGGTTTAAACGAAAATGCAATGAACACCAATTCATTTATTTATCCTAACCCCTCAACCGAAAAAATAAATCTAAACACAGCCGAAGTTGTTGACATAAGAATTTATAATTATACAGGTCAAGTTGTAAAAGCCATTCAAAATAACTCAGGACAAGTTGACGTTTCTGATTTAAATAACGGAATTTACTTTTTGCACGTGAGCAGTAAAAATTCATCCACATCATCAATTTATAAGTTTGTAAAAAACTAAACACAACGGGGAAAATAATTGAAAAACAAAAAAACCGAAAAAAGTCAAATGCAATAAATGTAATGGGATTGGGAAAATTAATGAGAAGACTTGTTCAATCTGTAAAAGGAACTGGCGAAAGGGATTTACTGCTTAATTAAAACAGGAAGTAGGGCGAATTTTAAATATGAGTTCGCCCTACTTTCGCTTACTTAAAAACAAAATTGATATGACACAAGGACAAATTGACTTCATAAATGCAATTACTGATGTTCATTTAGGAACATTTTTGAGATTGAAAGAGGAACAGTTTAATAGTGTTTGGTCAGACGAATGTGATAGCCTCTTTTTTGGAAACAAGGATTGGGATTATTCATATCGTTGAAAATTATTTATTACGACCAGTTAGGACTTTTAATCCACACCTACTAACAATTACGCCAGAGAGCAAACCAAGTAGAGTTGAAATTGCAGACAGCATAAACCGAAATATTTAATAATTGAAGACAGAACAACTAAGCCCAGCCCATAACAGCACCTACAAGAAATTGGCGGTTCAGTGGTTAAATAAAGCTTTGTGCTTCGTATCAAGTGCACTGCTGGCAGACAGTTTTGTGCTCCGAAATCGCCAACTTCTTGTAGCCGCAAACCGCGATAGCTGATATTTTACAGAAAATAACTCAAAATTTATACCGACCGCAAGAAAATATAAAAAATATAGTCTAACAATATATAACTTAAAATCAAAAAATTATGAAACCTAAAAATTTATTTTAATCGGCGAAAATGTACTTAATTTTACACTATTAAATAAACCGAAAGAACAAACAGATGAAAAAATTTATGCTTAATATTCTATTAGAAGGATTGGACATTGATACAAGAATGAAACTACTTCCAAGAGAACAGGAGCTTGTAAAAGAATTAGAACAAAATGGGAGTATTGTAGAAACCTATATTAAACTTGATATGTCTGGTATTTTTATGGTAATGATGGCCAATGATTCTGAAGATGTGCATGCTAAACTTTCAATTTTACCCTATTATCCGTATATGAAAATTGAAATCATTCCAGTGAGAGTGCTTAACAACATTAACCAATAAGTTGGTCATACACCCGAAAATTCCAAAGTTTAGTAGTTTGATTTCTTAAAAGAATAATTAGCTCCAAACTAGCATATCTTAGCTAATCCGTTTTATTACCAACTCATCTACTTTTTGGAAAAAATGTTGAGGTGCATAAGTTCTCCATTCAATTTCGTCGAGAGTTCCGCCCATTAAAAAATAATTATCGATGTTTACTTTATGAAATTCTGCGGCAACATGCTCATGAAAATTTACTAGTGCAATCCAACCATCTTCTACTTCATCAAACCACTCCTCGTAATAGCAATCATCAGAGTAATGAAAATTAAGTACATTTTCGCCGATTAAAATAAATTTTGTGATTCCTTCTTCAATCATAAGTTCAATAAAATCGCGCTTCAATAACATAATATCATTTTCTATTGCATCGTTCCATTCGCCCATCATTTCAAGAATTGCAAATCCTAGATCATAATCGCAGTATAAAATTTTCAGAAATAAGGTTTCAGAGCCAATAGAATCCCATTGCGGATGAATACAATAATTATAGATGGCGTTAGTAAATTCAAACTCGCTGTAATTCCGTCCATAAAATGGAGAACGCTTATCTTCTGAAGCAATGTAATAAGCTCTCCAATTATAAAAAGGTTCAATAGAATGCACGTGCAAATTTACATTGGGATTTTCATTTCTTACAAACAAATTATAAATAAAATAATTTTTGGAATTGTAACTTATTCTATTTTTTTTATTAAAGAATTATAAACGACAGGATTTATTTAGCGAAATCTAAGCACACTTTTTTTACTAATAATCTTTTTGTTTCAGATTTTATTCTCAAATATCTTTTCGTCCTTTTTTAAATATAAACTTGTATATCAACTACTTAAAAATTAACCCATGAAAAAGTTAGCATTTATTTTAGCATTAGGTTTCATTAGCAATTCTTTTAGTCAAAAAGAATTATTTATTAGTAGTAGTATCACTAAAGAATTAAATGAATCTAGATCACAATTAAATAAAAATATATTTAAAAATCATCCCGATTTAAAAATCGCTGTTGACTTTTATTATAATCACTTAATTTCAGGCAATAACAATAACATTGATATTGAATCTATATCCAAAAAATTCAAAATTAATATTGTAAGTGTAGAAGTATATCCAGTTAGATATTTTAATGAAGTAGTATGGAAAGAACAACTTCAATATATTATCGATGCAGAAACTGATAATAATTTACGTACAAACGATTCCTATTTTTATCGTTGTATTACAGTTAAGAAAAACGAGTTCGATGAATATTTAACAATTGTAGCATATGGAACAAAAATGGACGTATGCGGCAGGCCGGATTATTCAGTAGATTTAAAATAAGCCATGAAAAAGTTAATCCTTTCTTTAATTTTTGCATTAGTAGCATTAATATCGTTATCACAAACAACAATGATTCCTGGCACAAAATATCCATTTTATTCTGATATTATAAAATTTACAGACGGTACAGACGATAACTTAGCTGGTTTAGGAGGAGTTTGGGAGATTGTTCCACTTAATAAACATATAAAGTGGAATCCGAGCCCGGTTCCATTAAATGAAAAATTAGTGCAACAAAATTTATTGAAATCACTTAATGCCTTTCGTAAACAATATGGTAAAAAGCCATTAAAGTTAAGTAGTGAAATTTCAAATGATTTAAAATATTCTGTAGAAACTAACTCGAGTATTATTGATACTTGGGGATGTTATGGATTCTTTAATGATTTTAATATTGTCCAACAATTTGAAAATAGAGAAGAAAAATTCTGTGATTATCAATTTGATGTAATGTCTATTGGTTCAGAATTATTTTTTACGATGATTAATTCTAAAGCAACAGTTGTTGGATTTTATTATAAACAAAACAAACAGGAATCAACTTATAATTTTAAAGTATATATTAAGTAATTGTATAATAAGAACATAAAAAAAGTAACATTTATTAGTCTACCAGTTAGATAGTATATTAATTGTTCTTTTTTAAAATTTAATTAACTAATTAAAAATTTAAGCCATGAAAAAGTTATTCCTTTCCGCAATTTTTGCAGTAGTAGTATTTTCAAATAATGCTCAAGTAGTTACCATTACTGTATTTCAAACTTCAGATGCTGTCGGATCAAATGATAGATCACTATCTGAAATTTTAAATCATCCGGATATAGAACTACCAATTGATTTACCACTTACATTTTCATATAAACTTGATTTTACACATAATGTGTGTATTTTTAAAACTGCAGGCGGCGAATTAATTCGAGCTAATTTTATAGTTAAAAATAAAAAATCAGATAAAGATTTTGAAATTGAATTTACAGATCCTAATAATGAATTTGAATTCATATATGGAATTGTAGTTTGCAATAGCAACGCTGCCTATTTTGAAAATAATGGTAGTATAACTGAATTATTAGTATTTAAAGCTTTTACTATTTACTAGATTCAATTGCTAATGCAAGTTTTTAATAAAAAAAGGATTACCCTAACACAAGATTAGGAATAATCCTTTAAAAGTTAAAAATTTGGAATATGAAACACAAACAATTAACCTTTGAGCAAAGATATGCAATAGAGCATATGTTGAAAGAAAAACATTCAAAAAAATCCATTATTACCACAATGGGATTAGTTGAATCGACATTCTATCGTGAACTTAAACGTAATAGCAAGAAGTGCGTTTACAATGCACATTATGCAAATATGTTAGCAGAAGAGCGCAGAAAGACCGGTCATTACAAGACCGTTTTTAATTCTGGGATGGAAAAAACAATTAAAGATAAATTGGAAAATCATCAGTGGTCGCCAGAACAAATTGTAGGATGGTGTAAAACCAGGAATATAAAAATGGTGTCTCATGAACGTATATACCAGTTCGTTTTGAAGGACAAACTAGCGGGTGGTTTATTATTTAAACACTTAAGGACAGGTCAGAAAATTTATAAAAAAAGTTACGGCTCCAATGATCGAAGAGGCATCATTCCTAATAAAGTTTCCATAGACGATCGCCCTGTAATTGTTCAAAATAAAAAAAGAGCTGGGGATTTTGAAATCGATCTAATAATTGGGGCAAATCATAAAGGCGCTTTACTAACTATCGTTGATAGAAAAACAAGTTTTGTGCTCATAGAGCCGTTAAAATCAAAAGGAGCGGTAGAAGTAACGAAAGCAGTCTATAATGCCTTAATTCCTTACAAAAAGTGGGCACAAACCATAACATCAGACAATGGAAAAGAATTTGCTCTCCATGAACAAATTGCAGCAAAATTGAAACTTTCATATTATTTTGCTCATCCATATTCTTCCTGGGAAAGGGGTTTGAATGAATATACAAACAAATTAATAAGACAATATTTCCCTAAACAGATGGAATTGGACAAGGTAAGTATTCAGGACACTTTACTGGTAATGAATAAGTTAAATAGTAGACCGAGAAAAATTTATGGCTTTAAAACACCCAATTATCTTTTTTCTAAATATATTTATGAAAATAAACTTGCATTTAGCGGTTGAATGTACCTTTTATAAAATTATTACATAAACAGTAAAAAAATCCATCTTTAAAGTTATATATAAAATCTTCTTTTAAATTGTAACTTATCTGAAAATTTTTATTAATCAAGTACGAACCTTTTAAACTTTTAAGTCATGAAACTCATTCTTTTTTTTTCTAAAAAAACTTTTTGTGCTATTTTTTTTAAACCTATAATTATTTCAGGTTTTTTTATTTTAATGTCAAACAATTCCTTTGCCTTTTTTAATGAAAATAAAAGTTGCGAATTAGAGCGTATTAAAAATTCATCAGTAGAAAATCCTTTTGCGTATTCCAATTCTTCAAATTCTGATGAAAATTGCTTTAAATGGCCAAGAAGAAGAAAAGGATGTCATCCAGGAGAAAGTAAAAGACACAGAAGAAATAGACTTCGCAGAGCAGGAAGATAAACTAAAAAACTATTAAAAATAACTTGACTAGATATTTAAATCACAATACTTAAATTTGTGTTCTAAATAAACTAAGTAGTGGGGAAAGATAAATTAAGACGCTTTGCGGCGATAAAATCTTTTGAAAATGTAATTGAAGCAAAACCTGAAGTTGATTTTTCACTGAAGGGATCTTGGCGAAAAAACTTTTTTAAGAACAATAACCCAATTGTATTAGAATTAGGCTGTGGAAAAGGCGAATATTCGCTAGGATTGGGGAAACATTACCCAAAGAAGAATTTTATTGGGCTTGATTTAAAAGGAAATCGAATTTATATTGGAGCCAAAGAAGCTTTAGCATTAAACATGAAAAATGTTGCTTTTTTAAGAACAAGAATTGATTTTATAACAGATTATTTTGAGGAAAATGAAATCGATGAAATCTGGCTAACTTTTTCTGATCCTCAGAGAAAAAAACCTAAAAAAAGATTAACCTCTCCATTATTTATAGAGCGTTATCAGCAGATATTAAAGCCCGGAGGACTTATTCATCTTAAGACTGATAGCGAACTTTTGTTCGAATTTACACTAGATGAGATAGCGAAAAATAAATATACTTGCCTGGAAACTACATGGGATTTATATGGTGAATTGTCAGCTAAAATGGATGAGGAAACTCAAGCGATTTTTCATATAAAAACCCATTATGAAAAGTTGTTTACTGCAAAAGGTTTCACTATTAAATACTGCAAATTTCAGATTAATTAATTCTTACTTTCAAAACAAATTAGTAAAAGTTATCACCTTAAGCATTTGGACATAGAAAATTAGAAAAAAAAGCTTATTTTTGCCATCTAAATAATTAGAATATGGATAATTTAAGTTTTGAGGAGATAAAATCTAAATTTAGTTCAAATAAAAAATTTAAAATCACAAGTTATGCCCTTGGAGGTTTAATTTTATTGGCTTTACTTTATTTTTTATACCGACAGTTTATATGGATGCCGAGTAATGAAAAATCTAACGATAGTTGGTGGGTAGGTCAAAATTTTATTTCTAAAGACTCAACAAATCAAGCAATTAAAGCGTTAGAGCCTGTCGTAAAAAAATATGATGGTAAGTCAGGTGGCGAAATAAGTCAATTCCTTTTGGCTCGTCAGTACATGGAAAAAGGACAATTTCAAAAAGCTATTAAAAACTTAGAGGGTGTTGATGTGAATGATACTTACATTCGAATTTATTCAATTGGCTTACAAGGAGATTGCTATTCTGAGTTAAAAAAATATGACACAGCAATAGAAAAATATATAGAAGCTGCAGATGAAGAAGACAATGAGTTTACAACTCCAATGTATCTTTTAAAAGCTGGTTTGTGTGCTGAAAAAACGAAAGATTACGAAGCTGCAACAACTTATTACACGCGTATTTTAGATGATTATCCTGCCTATGGATCTCAAAAAACAATTGAAAAATATATTGCAAGAACAAGTACAATTAAAAAGAAATAGGAATGGCGACAGCCAGTAAAAATCTTTCAAAATATAATAAGGAACTTGTTCCTAATGGTGCCGATTTTAAAATCGGCATTGTTGTTTCTGAGTGGAATGAAAGTATTACATTTAAACTCTTAGAGGGTGCACAAAAAGCTTTAGAAGAAAATGGTGTTGCTAAAGAAAATATTCATATTCAATACGTTCCAGGAGCTTTTGAACTTGCATTAGGTGCTCAATATTTTTTTAAAGAACAGAAAATAGATGGTGTAATTGCAATTGGCGTGGTTATTCAAGGAGAAACAAAACATTTTGATTATGTATGTTCTGGAACTACAAATGGAATAATGGAGGTGATGTTAAAATACAATAAACCTGTAGCATTTTGCGTATTGACAGATGATAACATTCAGCAATCGATTGATCGTTCCGGAGGTATTCACGGTAACAAAGGTACAGAAGCGGCAATTGCGTGTCTTAAAATGATTGCAAATAAGCAGCGCTTCATTAAATAAGAAATCATGACATTGATAAAGTCTATTTCTGGGATTCGAGGAACAATTGGTGGAAAGGTCGGCGAAGGACTTACGCCCTTAGATGCAGTTTTATTTGCTGCAGCTTATGGAAGCTGGCTAAAAACACAAAACCCCTCAAAAAAATTGAAAGTCGTTATTGGAAGAGATGCTCGTATTTCAGGTCAAATGATCTCAGATCTTGTATCCTCAACCTTAATTGGCTTGGGCATAGATGTTGTAAATTTAGGTTTATCTACAACTCCAACTGTTGAAATTGCAGTTCCAATGGAAAATGCACAAGGTGGTATAATCTTAACTGCAAGTCACAATCCAAAACAATGGAATGCACTAAAGTTGTTGAATGAAAAGGGAGAATTTATTTCTGGAGCGGAAGGCGAAATGCTCTTAGAAATTGCAAAAAATCAAGATTTTGAATTCGCAGAAGTTGACGATTTAGGTTCAATAAGAAACGATGACTCCTACATGCAGAAGCACATTGCTGCAATTTTAGCGCTACCTCTTGTGGATTCAAAGCTTATTAAAGAAGCAAATTTTAAGATTGTCGTAGATGCCGTAAATTCCAGTGGTGGGATTTTTGTCCCAGCTCTTCTAAAAGCGCTTGGTGTTTCACAAATATCGGAAATGTACTGCGAACCAAATGGAGATTTCCCCCACAATCCTGAACCTTTGCCAGAAAACCTGAAAGATTTGTCTCAGGTAATGAAAGTTCAAAAAGCTGCTATTGGAATTACAGTTGACCCTGATGTTGATCGCTTAGCATTTGTTTGCGAAGATGGCTCAATGTTTGGAGAAGAATATACCTTAGTTGCAGTTGCTGATTATGTTTTAAGTCAAACACCAGGAGCAACAGTTTCAAATTTATCATCCACTCGAGCTTTACGAGATATCACAGAAGAAAAAGGACAAGTATATGCTGCGGCAGCAGTTGGAGAGGTAAATGTTGTAGCTAAAATGAAAGAAGTAAATGCCGTAATTGGTGGAGAAGGAAATGGCGGCATAATTTATCCGGATTTGCATTATGGACGTGATTCCTTAGTTGGAATTGCCTTATTTCTTACTCATCTTGCTATAGAAAAAAAGTCGATGACTGCTCTGCGAGATAGTTATCCAAAGTATGTTATTTCCAAAAATAAAATTGAATTAACTCCAGAGATTGATGTTGATTTAATTTTAGTGAAAATGGCTTTAAAATATGCTGATAACGAGGTTGATACAACAGATGGTGTCAAAATTTACATCGAAAAAGAATGGGTGCATCTACGAAAAAGTAATACAGAGCCAATTATTCGAATTTATTCTGAAGCAAGCGATGAAGAAGCAGCAAATAATCTAGCAAATCGAATTATCTCAGAGATAAAGGCGCTAATTTAATTTGGGTTTTTAGCCAACAGATTAAGATGAAGCAAGGCTTCTCCAATTTCAGCTTCATTTATTTCGATATCATAAACGGCAGATCCAATTCCCTTTAGTAAGCTACATAAAATTTTCCCAGAATGATTTTTTTTGTCTTGATACATAAAGGAAATTATTTCTGGCACCTCATCGAGTTCAATTGACACCATCGGAAAACTTGCTGTAATTGTTGCTTCAATATCCCTAAATTCTTCTATAGAAATAAATTTTCTTTTCATAGAAATATGTGCTTCGGCGCACATTCCTAAAGCTACTGCATGACCATGAGAAATTTGTCTTTTATTTAATTGGTAGCCCTCAAGCGCATGACCAATTGTGTGACCAAAATTCAATATTTTTCGCAATCCTCCTTCTAATGGATCTTTGTCGATAATCTTAGTTTTTATCAAAACAGAACTATAGATAACATCAAGTTGAATTAAATCATTTTCAGAATGAATTTTTTGAATTTTTAACCATAAATCCTTATCTTGAATTAGGGCATGTTTTAGCATTTCAGCATAGCCATTAAAAATTTCCTCGCCGGGAAGTGTTGCTAAAAACAGTGGATCGATAAAAATATGAGAAGGATGAGAAAATGTACCCAATTGATTTTTATATCCCTCTAAATCGATGCCATTTTTACCACCAATTGCCGCATCAACCATTCCAAGAAGTGAGGTTGGAACATTTATAAATTTTAATCCTCTTTTGTAAACTGAAGCAATAAATCCACCCATATCTGATACCATCCCGCCACCTAGATTGATGATTAAATCTTTTCGAGAAACATTGTACTCTGTAAGTGCTTGCCAAACTTGAAAACACACTTCCATGACTTTATTTGTTTCGCCAGTTGGCAGCAGAATAATTTCTGCGCGCTCAAGTTCGTTGAAAGAAGTAACAAGGTAATCTAAGCAATTATCATGGGTGTTTTCATCAACAATTATAATAATTTTATGCGCTGAGAAGGCTGATAAAACATTGGAAAATGAACTTTCAAGAATAGAACCAATTTCTACCTGATAATTAGTAGCCTTTATAATTTTCATTTTCTGATTTGATATCAAAATTAATTAAACTTTTCTGAACGCAACTTCGTAATAAAAAAGCAATTACTTTTGTGCCATGTTATCCTTCGAAAATACAGAAATTGCCTTTAAGAGTAAATCTACTCCTGATTTAAAAAGAGCATATTGGTTGTTTAAGATTGTTTCGTCTCCTATCATTGTAAAAATTGGAAAAGTAGCTACTAATTTTGCTCTAAGTTTGCGTTTACCGATTCGTAAAATTGTTAAAGCAACCATTTTCAAACAATTTTGTGGTGGTGAAAGCATTGAAGATTGCAGAAATAAAATGGAGGAATTAGCAACTTTTAAAGTTGGGACAATTTTAGATTATTCTATAGAAGGAAAAACGACAGATGAAGATTTCGAGCAAACAGTTGAAATAATTATTCAGACAATTCAAGAAGGAAGAAACAATAAAAATATTCCTTTTGCCGTGTTTAAAGTAACAGGAATTGGCAGTATTAATTTATTAGAAAAGGCTTCTGATCAGAATTACATTCTCAATGAATCACAAATACTTGAATTAGAAGGAATAAAGAATAGAATTGAGCGAATTTGTGCTGCTGCTCATTCAGCAATGATTCCTGTTTTCATTGATGCAGAAGAATCGTGGATTCAAGCAATAATTGATACTTGGGCGCTGGAAATGATGCTAAAATACAATCTTGAAAAAGGAATCGTATACAATACATTGCAAATGTACCGACATGACCGCTTAGAATTTCTTACAAGTTGTTCTGAAAACGCAAAAAAGTATGGAATAAAATATGGAATAAAATTAGTGAGAGGCGCATACATGGAAAAAGAAAGAGCGCGCGCTCAAAAACTAGGATATCCATCACCAATTTATCCAGATAAAAATGCAAGTGACGTTGCGTACAATACAGCTTTAAAATTTATCCTGGAACATGAAATGCTTTTTGCGCTTTGTGCAGGCACACACAATGAAGAAAGTTCATTGTTGTTAACCCAAGAATTAGAGAGAAAGCAAATTTCAAGGGACAATGATAAATTTTACTTCGCCCAATTGCTTGGTATGAGCGATCACATTTCTTTTAATTTATCGAATGCTGGTTTTAAAGTAGCAAAATATGTTCCTTTTGGACCAGTAAAAGAAGTGATGCCCTATTTATTGAGGCGAGCAGATGAAAATACTTCAGTTGCTGGTCAAACAGGCAGGGAACTTTCATTGATAATTAAAGAGTTAGATAGAAGAAAGAAGAATTAATTTACTTTGATTATTTTTTGATAAAAACTATTTCCTAATTTCACAAAATAAGCGCCTGGACTCAAATTATCTGTTTGAATAGTTGTTTCACCAAAAACATCAAACTTTAAAACCTCTTCTAATAAAGCATTGTAAATAATTCCTTGAATTGGAATTTCAGAAGAAAGTGATATGGTTAGTTCCTCATTAAAAGGATTTGGCGAAATTTTAGCTTGGATTGTATTTGCAAGACTTTCAATTTCAACCAACTGATTCAGTGTATTTACATTGAATGTAATTGGAAAATCATTATTAGCTCCAACTTTCATCACATAAATATGCGATCCTCCATTGCTTGTATTTGCAAAAAGTCCAGTTGAAGAATTTGTTCCTACTAGTACGTATGCTCCATCATTTGTTACTAATAACTGCCCCGCCTCATCTAATCCCTCATTAATAATACCATGATACTGATTTAACCAATAATAGACAATTCCATCAAAATTAGCGACGAAAATATTATAATCTTGTTCTTCAAATCCACTATTTATTTTACCATAGGCAATTACAATTTTATTTTGACTCGATAAAAATGAAACTTCACTAAAATAAGTAGATACTATTGGATCTAAATTTTCATTAGTATTTTGATATATTAAATTGCTATCTAAGTCAAATATACCAGCATATTCATCAAATTTTTCAGGGTTAAGCTCTCTAAAACCGATAACATAAATTTTATTAAGTCCTAGTGATAAATCGCTTACACCATATTTTCCAGCTAAATCACTTACAGTATTTTCCCAAATAATGTTTCCTTGGGCATTCATTTTTAAGATAAATCCTTTTACAAGATTTGAGTCAGGGATAAACATTTCACCACCAATAATAAAAAGAGAATCCTGCACACTAATAATTGAATTTGCACGATCTTCACCAATGCTACCAAAGGTTTTTGTCCACAAAGTATCACCATTTTTATCAGCATGAATAATAAGAATATCAGATGCTTCACCATTTGTAGCTTGAACTTCTCCAACCATTAAAATTGTTGAGTCTTTCGTCCAAATTGCGTCATTAATTCGTTCCCAATTGCTTGGTTTTCCATAGGTTTTTTCCCATAATTTATTCCCGTTAAGATCAGTTTTTACAAGATATGCATCAAAATCTCCTACCCCAAAAGAATTTGAAAAACCGGTGATATAATAACCTAAATCAGCATTGTACAACACCCTTTTCCCTGCTTCTGATTCTGGTCCGCCATAACTTTGACTCCATAAATAATTTCCTTCAGCATCAATTTTTAATAGGAAAGCTTGTGAACTTTCACTCCAACTACTAGAACTTCCTGTAATAACATAACTTGAATCTTCTAACTGAACAATTCCTTCTCCACGATCGTATCCGGATCCTGAGTATAATTTAAAAAAACTATTCTGTCCATAGCTCAGCAATGAAACACATAAAATTATAAAGCTTATTAAAATGCGCATTGTAGACGAAGTATTAAAGATTCACCATTTTTACTTATCAAATTTTCACTCGCTAAAGCAAGATTCCAATTTCGAAGTTTTAAAGAAGAGTACATTCCTAAGCGATAAGAAGTAAAACCACCATAACTTCCATTTAATCCTATATTTAAAATCTTTCCAACCCGATAGTTTGCTCCAATGAATAACATTGGTGTGTAAATAGAGGAAAGATACATTCGTATGCCATAAAATTCTTGCAGGCGGTTTTTCGAGTTTTCATTAATTAATTTAGAAACTTGCAAAAAACCGGGTAAAAAAACAATAGATTTTTTTTCGGAATTTAAAATGCCAACTGAATCTAAGATATTGGACGGCGAAGTAAGAATATCGCCATTGTTTAATAATTGATCGAAAGTATATGCTGTAAAAGTATAAACTGAATCCGCTCTGTAGATTGTTTGTGCTTGTGTTAGAGAAACAAGCCCCAAATTACGCCCTAGAAATTGAATGTAATTTGATTCATCTGCTTTATAAGTCAAGGGGATTCGAATATCGAAGTCGATTCCTAATCCCAATCCATTAGAAAAACTTTTTGAGTTTATAAAACTAGCTTCCCCGTCAAAAAGAACAATTAATGTATCTCCCTCATTTGATTGGTATATTCCTCCTGTATTAATTTTTGCAGAAAGTGTATTTGTCAAATTAAAGACATTTAAACAAACTGACGATTTAGATTTTTTATCTAGCCAACCAAAGCCTAATTTCTCAAAAGAATAAGCTGAAATTTTAGTCCCTGAAAATGAAGCAAGTTGCCCCTGGTACATTTCATTACCATAAAAAGTTACCCCGAATAAATCTTTTGAATATTGGGCGGCGAGAAAAGTGTAAATCCCTGATTTTATGATAAATCCCCAATTTTTTTTCTTAAATAAATTTACAGAAAAGTTTCGGTATTCAATTTCAACACTTACATCAGTCCCAAAGCGATTTAAATCGCCATGTAACTTAAAACTTTTGTCTTTAATAGCTTCTGTGATTTCTCCACCATAGAATAATTTTTTTGTGAGAGAATTATCCAATGACGTTGACGAATAATTTGCACAAGCTGAAAAAATAATTTCATTTTTACTTTTAATCAATGTGTCATGTTGAACTGGACACCAATGTTGGGCCTTAAATAGAAAGATGACAAAAAGAAAATTAAAAAGAAAAATATATTTCATTAATAGATAATTTCAGCATTTAACTTTAATCTCAATTTTACAGCTAAAAAAGCACCAAATGGAATGGATTGTGCTTCATTTATTCCAGAAGATGGATTTGGTGTATCAAATTTAGCTTGCACAACAATTTTTTTAATTTTATCAAGATTCTTTACAATATCTTCTGTTAAGACAAAGTCAAGCAAAGAAGATTTTTCAAATAATCCAGATTGATTATTTAAAGAACCCAATAAGCTGGAATAAATTTGACTTGTTGCATTAATTGTATACAAAATAGACCCATTTTCATTTAGCAAATATAAAATCGGCTCGCAGGCTAAGGGAAAAGCATTCGTTGCACTTAAGCTTAGTAGTCCTGTTTTTGCATGTGTCTTATTAGAATTCTGCTTTAAGTCTATGTTAAAAGTATCTCTAAGTGTTAAGCCATCTGCACCAACTAGTAATGGGAATTGCGATTTAATTTTGATTTTTAGTCGACTATTTGAAAAAATCTCATCATTTCCCCCTGAAACATTTCCCCATGGATTTAACTGTAATTGATATGCAAGTTGATGCGAAGACCCTAAATTTTCTAAATAATTTTCAATATTGCTATTTGTGGCATTAAAAATCAAATGCTGACTTGAAGATTGTAAACTATTCCAATAGCCTGTTGCCGGAGAAATCAAAAAATCATTTCCCAAGTTAGAGGCAATCAATTGCGAAGTGTTTCCGCTAGAATTTGTGTTTTCAGCGCTAATTATCTTGCCTTTAATCCCAAATTTCATGCCATTTTCAATTTCAAAATCTAAATTAGCACTTGGTAAATCCAAATTTCCCGCAACGATGGAATTAAAATAGGGAACAAGGAATTCTGCAGTTTCAGAAATCAAAGTATTTCCAAAATACCCTTTTGCATAACTAAATTTCAACCCACTCAACTCAGCTGAAAAAGAAAAATCATTGTTTGAAGATATTGCAACTGAAGGACCAGTTGGATCTGAGTTAATAATTAATTGTGATTGAAGTTTATTATATCCTAATCCATTTACTCCTCTTAAGTCAAATGAGTATCCAGATATATCTAAGCGTTCCTCTGCGCTTCCTGGTTGGGCATTTGTGCCAGCATTAACGAAAAAAATCTGCTCAAAAGGAATCCCATTTTTTGTAATTCCAGGTAAAATAATTTTAAAATAAACTTTTGTAGCAATAGAATTAAAAACCTTCAGATTGATAGTGCCAGAGGAAACATCTACTTTTTTTAATTGTACGTCATTTAAATCAAAGGAATGTTCTTCGATTGTATTTGCAAAAGGATAACCAGCTGGGACATTACTTAAACTAAAATTTAGATTAAAACTTTGATTAATTGTTGTATCTGGAAAACCTACAAGGTCAGAAAGACCAAGATTTAAAATAGTTCGACTTAAATTTAAATCAATTGAAGTTTGATTACTCGAAACTAGAGTTGAATCGTTATATAAATTGGAAAGAGTAATTGTATCTGAAATAAGAGGTGCTGACCAATCGCTATTCCAAGTCGTCTGTTTCTTTTTACAAGAACAAATTAGAATAGTTAAAAGTAATAAAATAAAAAACTGTCTTTTCACCTCTCTGTTATTAATTATTATATTAAAATGTTATAAATCATGAAATATTAAGTTCTTTCTAGTATCGAAGCATAACCTTGACCAACTCCTATACACATTGTTACTAAAGCATAACGTTTGGAGCTTTCTTGAAGTTGCCTTGCCGCTGTCAAAAGTAAACGAGTTCCCGACATTCCAAGTGGATGACCAAGTGCAATAGCACCTCCGTTTGGATTGATCCGTGGGTCATTATCTGCAATTCCTAGCGCACGAGTGCAAGCTAAAACTTGTGCTGCAAAAGCTTCGTTTAATTCTAAAATATCCATATCTGCTAGGGTCAAACCTGCTCTTTCTAGCGCTTTTTGGGATGCCAAAACCGGACCTATCCCCATAATACTTGGCTCAACCCCAGCAACTGCAGAACTTACAATTCTTGCTAATGGTTTTAAATTATGATTTAAAAGTCCTTCACCAGAAGAAATCAACAATGCAGCTGCACCATCATTTAAACCAGAAGAATTTCCAGCGGTAACAGATCCATCTTTTTTAAATGCTGGTTTTAATCCTGCTAAACTTTCTAAGCTCGTATTTGCTCGAGCAAATTCATCTTTTTGAAATATAATTGATTCTTTTTTCTTTTGGGGAATAGTTAAAGTAGCGATTTCGCCATCAAAAAAACCATTTGCTTGTGCTTTCGCTACTTTTTCTTGCGACCAACAAGCAAATTTATCTTGAGCTTCTCTTTCAATACTGTATTTTTCAACTAAATTTTCTGCCGTCATTCCCATAGCATCAACGCCATAAAGTTCCTCCATTTTGGGATTTATAAACCGCCAACCAAAGGCAGAATCATACATTTGCGCATCTCTTCCAAATGCAGTTGAAGTTTTTGAAATCACCCATGGTCCACGAGTCATATGTTCAACACCACCAGCAATGTACAATTCGCCAGCTCCATCTTTGATTGCTCTTGCAGCATTAATTGTTGCTGCCATTCCAGATGCACACAAACGGTTCACTGTTTCGCCAGCTACTCCAACTGGAAGTCCGGCCAACAATCCAGCCATTCTTGCTACATTTCTATTATCTTCACCAGCTTGATTTGCACAACCAAGAATTACATCTTCGATTGCATTAAGATCTAAATTAGGGTGACGATCGATTAAACTTTTGATAGCAAAAGCAGCTAAATCATCTGCTCGCATTGTAGCCAATGTTCCACCCAAACTACCAATTGCTGTTCGAATTCCGTCAACAATATAAACTTCCTTGGCCATCTTATTTATAATTTGCCTTAAAATTACAATTTTCGATTGAATTGCATCAATTCAGAGCGAATTGTTATTTTTACTGAATAACTAGTACAAAAAATGCAAATTAGCATTAACTCCACTCAGATTGAACACCTCACTACTCTTTTAAAAGAGAAAGCATTTGTTCTTTATGATACGCTTGTTGAATATGGGCACGATGAAACAGAAGATTTAAGTTATCCGCCTGCAATAGTTTTAAAGCCAACGAGTGTAGCAGAAATATCTGAGATTATGCGTTATTGTAACTCAGAAAAAATTCCAGTAACACCTGCAGGTGCACGCACTGGACTTAGTGGAGGTTCTCTGCCAATTCATGGAGGTGTTTTGCTTTCAATGGAAAAGTTTAATAAAATTCTAAAAATTGACGAAAAAAATCACCAAGTAATAACCGAACCTGGAGTAATTACTCAAGTTTTACAAGATGCAGTTAAGGAAAAAGGACTTTTTTATCCACCAGATCCAGCAAGTAAAGGTTCTTGTTTTATCGGTGGAAATGTGTCTGAAAATTCTGGTGGTCCTAAAGCAGTAAAATATGGCGTGACAAAAGATTATGTATTAAACTTGGAAGTTGTATTGCCTACCGGCGAAGTTATTTGGACAGGCGCGAATGTCTTAAAAAATGCAACGGGTTATAATTTAACACAATTAATGGTAGGCTCTGAAGGAACTCTAGCAATTATCACAAAAATAGTATTGAAATTAATTCCGCATCCAACACATGATTTATTAATGCTAGTTCCATTTTTTGATGCTCAAAAAGCATGCGAGGCAGTTGCTGCAATAATTCAAGCTGGAATAACACCAAGTGGACTTGAATTTATGGAACGTGATGCTTTAATTTGGACAAAAGAATTTATGGGCGAAACTTCTGTTCCTGTTGCCGATAATCATCAAGCACATTTATTAATTGAAGTAGACGGATTTGATCAAGAGCAATTGATGTTAGAGTGCGAGAAAATATTTGCGGTTTTAGAAAATTTTGAAACGGATGAAATCTTATTTGCGGACTCCGAAGCACAAAAAACAACTCTTTGGAGCTTGAGAAGAAAAGTTGCAGAAGCTGTAAAAGCTCAATCTATCTACAAAGAAGAGGATACAGTTGTCCCTCGATTTGCGCTTCCAGAATTGCTTTATCAGGTGAAAGAAATTGGCAAAAAGTATGGTTTTAAATCTGTTTGTTATGGCCATGCGGGAGATGGAAATCTTCATGTAAATATCATTAAAGGCGATCTAAGTGATGAATTTTGGGAAAAAGAGTTGTCCCTTGCTATTCGAGAAATATTTACTCAAGTGATAAAACTTGGAGGCACTATATCTGGAGAACATGGCATAGGATTGGTTCAAAAACAATATATGGATATTGCCTTTCCGGAAATAACTTTAAATTTAATGCGTCAAATAAAAGCTGTATTTGACCCCAATAGAATTTTAAACCCAGGAAAAATATTTTAATAAAAGATCTTATTTTGGAATGTGAGATTTTATTATAGTTTGTACTTTTATTCTATGGGACTTCAATTTCAGTTTAAAACATTTCACGAGCTCAGCACTTCTGAATTTCATGATATTATTGCACTTCGTATAAAGGTTTTTGTTGTGGAGCAGAATTGTCCGTATTTAGAATTAGACGGAAAAGATAAGAAATGTTATCATGTGATATGTAGGACTGGCGCTGGTGATATTGTTGCTACTGCACGAATTGTACCTCCCGGCTTATCGTACAAAGAAGCATCAATTGGAAGAGTCGTAATGACAGAAGCCCTCAGAGGAAATGGAAATGGACATGAACTTATGAAGCAGTGTCTTGCATTTTCAAAAGCTGAATTTGGTGCTGTTGCAATTCGTATTTCTGCTCAAAAGCATTTAGAGCCTTTTTATATGGCACATCAATTTGTTTCTACAGGAAAAGAATACTTAGAAGATGGAATTCCACATGTGGAAATGCTTTTTAACCCAAATCTGAATTGATTCTAGTAATGCAGGTATTTAATAGCACAATCCATTAAAATCAGATCGCGACCAGCATCATCTTTTGATGCACTATCATTATTTTCATATTTCTTCTCAAGAGCAGACAAATAACACTTAAAACAAAGATCTTTGTTTTTTCCTAAAATATCCAATGATGAGGTAAATTTTTCTACTTCCTTTCGTGCTTTTTCCTTATCAGAGGAAGTCCAAGAACCTTTTTTGCTTTTGCAAGCTACAAATATTAAAGCAACACAAAACAGTAAAGCATTTTTTTTCATTTAGTTGTGTTTAAAATAGTCAATAAATGAGGAGTGACTCATTAAAATCTGTTCTCCTGACTCCATATTTTTTAATGTAATTTTTCCAAGTTTTATCTCTTCTTCTCCAATAATTGCAACAAATTTTACACCTCGGTCATTGGCATATTTCAATTGCTTTTGCATTTTTGCAGGAGAGGGATAAACTTCACAATCACTCAAATTTTTTCGCAGAGAAACTGCTAATTTTAATGCTATTTCTGACTCTTTTTCACCAAAATTTACAAATAAAACCGTCAATCCTTCAGTCAAGTATTTTGGGAATAAATCCAATTCTTTTAAAATATCATATATACGATCTGCACCAAATGAAATACCAACTCCAGATAAATCTTTTAGTCCAAAAAGACCAGTTAAATCATCGTATCTTCCACCACCACAAATACTTCCCATTTTAACATCGTGGGCAAGCACTTCAAAAATTGCCCCAGTATAGTAATTTAAACCTCGTGCTAATGTAATATCGAATTCAATTTTATCTTGATTAAATCCAATTTTATCGAGTAGTGAAAAGATACTTCTCAACTCCTCAACTCCTTTTAAGCCAATTTTCGATTCATAAAGAAATTTCGCTATTTTATCTAACTTTTCTTTATTTGTTCCTTGTAAATCGAATAAAGGTTGAATAGCAACAATCGCTTCACTTGAGATTCCTTTATTTTCTAATTCAGTTATTACACCTTCTTTACCAATTTTATCCAGCTTGTCAATAGCAACAACGATATCAACTAATTTTTCACTTTCTCCTATTAATTCTGCAATTCCTGTAAGTAGTTTGCGATTGTTGATTTTTATCGTGAATCCTGGTAAATTAAAACGACTTAAAACATTATCAAAAATTTGAATTAATTCTAATTCACAGAGCAATGAATCGCTTCCAACAACATCAGCATCGCATTGAAAAAACTCTTGATAACGGCCGTGTTGAGGTCGATCAGCGCGCCAAACAGCTTGAATTTGATAACGCTTAAAAGGAAAAGTCAATTCGTTTTGATGCTGGACTACAAAGCGTGCAAAAGGAACAGTTAAATCATAGCGCAAAGCTTTTTCAGATAGTGAATTTGCAAATCGCGGTAAATTATCCTCTTGAAGTGCTGAAAGATCTGCGCGTTTCATCTTTTCTCCAGAATTTAAAATCCGAAAGATTAAGCGATCACCTTCTTCGCCATATTTCCCCATTAAGGTTGAGGATAATTCAAAACTTGGAGTTTCAATTGGAGCAAAACCATACACTTTGAAAACGGACTTAATTGTATCAAAAATATAATTCCTTTTTGCCACATCCTGTGGTAAAAAATCACGAGTTCCTTTTGGTATTGTCGGTTTTTGTATCACTATTATTCAAATTCTTTTTTGTGCATGGCATAAATCATTCCATCTGAAAGCCCAATATTTGGAACCTGTAAGGTACGAATATTTAGTTCTTTTAAAATATAAATATAAATATCTAGAGCTGGAACTAGCACATCTGCACGTTCTTCCTTAATTGAAAAGCGATTCATCCTTTCGGTAAGACTCAAAGGTGCCAATTCAGCCTGAAGTTTTTCAATTTCTATTAAAGATAAAGAGTCATTCGCTTTTTGAGCAATAATATCATGGGCTTTTTGGATATTTCCACCCGTTCCAAATAGTAAATGATCCTCTAAAACATCAACATTTTCCTTAATCCAATTTGTTAAATCGCTCCAAATTTCAGGGCTAGTTTTTCCTTTTAATATGCGAATTGTTCCTAATTCAAAAGACTTTGATGCGATGCGATGACCATTTTCAAAAACGCTAATTTCTGTACTTCCTCCTCCAACATCAATTACGATAAAAGCTATTTTTTTTGGGATATTTAGCAATGAAAATCCCCCTAAAATCAATTTTGCTTCTTCATCTCCAGATATTACTTCAATCTTCACACCAGTTTGTGCGTTTATTTCTTCTATAACATTTTTACTGTTTTCAGCAATTCTCATTGCAGAGGTTGCAACGGCTCTTATATTTTTTACATTATAAATTTGAGCTAATAGAGAGAATACAGAGATTGTTTTGATAAACATTTCAAGTTTTGTATTTGAGATTTTTCCATCTTCAAAAACATCATCTCCCAAACGCAGTGGTATTCTTAGGTAAGTGATTTTTTTTACAGAAGATTGTCCTTTATCTTCAATAAGCTCTCCAATTAAAAGTCGAGCGGCATTTGTGCCAATATCTATTGCTGCGTATTTCATAAGTTTGCAAAGATAAAAAAAGAGAGATTATAATAAACAAAATAGAATTTAGATTACTTTTTAATTTAATCTGTTTTATTGCCCATAGATATAGGATTTCTTAAAATTATATAAGATAAGTAAATGCATTAATACTTAGAGAAAAAATCTGTCTGTTTTCTTTAGTTTATAAAATAATTCACTATCTTTGCACCCCTTAATTGTGGGTCAATTCTCTACAAAAGACCTTTTTACTAACCTACTTTCATTCGTGTAGAGGCGATGAAATACAAAACTTATAAGCCAAATGGCAGAAACAATTAACCCGCAGGGAACTGCAGATTTTGATTGGGAAGCGTTGCAATTAGACGGTTACAATCAAATCCAACGTTCAGAATTATCTGATCGTTACGAAAAAACCTTAACTTCAATCAACGAGAGAGAAGTAATCCAAGGAACAGTTGTATTAATTACAAAAAAAGAAGTAATCATCAACATCGGATATAAATCCGAAGGTGTGGTTGCAGCAAATGAATTTCGCTACAATGCTGATTTAAAAATTGGTGATTTAGTAGATGTTTATGTTGAATGTCGTGAAGACAAAACTGGTCAATTAGTCGTTTCTCACAAAACTGCTCGCATGCACAGTGCTTGGTTACGTGTAAATGATGTTTTACGTACTGGAGAAATTATTACTGGGTATGTTAAATGCCGCACCAAAGGTGGACTCATCGTTGATGTATTTGGAATTGAAGCATTTTTACCAGGATCTCAGATTGATGTAAAACCTATTCGCGATTACGATGTTTATGTTGGAAAAAACATGGAATTCAAGGTTGTGAAAATTAACGAAGAATTTAGAAATGTCGTTGTTTCTCACAAAGCATTAATTGAAGCTGAATTAGAAGAACAGAAAAAACAAATTATTTCTGGACTTGAAAAAGGTCAAGTTTTAGAAGGTATTGTAAAAAATATCACTTCCTACGGTGTATTTATCGATTTAGGAGGTGTTGATGGTTTAATTCACATTACAGATTTATCTTGGGGACGTGTTTCGCATCCAGAAGAGATGTTAGAACTAGATCAAAAAATAAATGTTGTAATCTTAGACTTTGATGATGACAAAAAACGCATCGCTCTTGGATTAAAACAATTACAACCTCATCCTTGGGATTCTTTAGATACAAACTTAAATGTTGGTGATAAAGTAAGTGGAAAAGTTGTTGTAATGGCTGACTACGGTGCATTTATCGAATTAGCAACTGGTGTTGAAGGATTGATACATGTTTCAGAAATGAGCTGGTCTCAACATTTACGTTCTGCACAAGATTTTATGAGTATTGGAGATACTGTAGAAGCAGTTATTTTGACTTTAGACCGTGAAGACCGAAAAATGTCCCTTGGAATTAAGCAATCTATGCCTGATCCATGGAATGATATTGAAACAAAATATGCTGTTGCCTCTAAACATTCTGCAAAAGTTCGAAATTTCACCAATTTTGGTGTTTTTGTTGAACTAGAAGAAGGTGTTGATGGATTGATTCATATTTCAGATTTATCATGGCAAAAGAAAATCAAACATCCTTCTGAGTTCTGCAAAGTTGGAGAAGGAATGGATGTGATTGTTTTAGAAATAGATCGTGAAAATAGAAGAATTTCTCTAGGTCATAAGCAACTAGAAGAAAATCCATGGGATATTTTTGAATCTACTTTCTTGGATGGATCTGTTCATAGCGGTACAATTATCGAAATGAAAGATAAGTCAGGAATTGTTTCATTGCCTTACGGTGTTGAGGGAATTTGTCCTGCAAAACATTTAAAGAAAGAAGATGGTCAGAATGCTAAAGTTGAAGAAACTCTTGATTTCAAAGTAATTGAGTTTAA
This sequence comes from Crocinitomicaceae bacterium, assembly GCA_044358215.1. GTDB lineage: Bacteria > Bacteroidota > Bacteroidia > Flavobacteriales_D > Crocinitomicaceae > UBA952. Next base: position 4,498 of record JBIKOE010000027.1, on the reverse strand, counting down.
TAAAGAATTAAAGAAAATCGTTGTTTCTCATACACGTACTTTTGAAGATGGTGAAGATCGACCAAGCTCAAGCGCTAAGCCAAGTGCTGCTGCAAAAACAGCTAAAGCTCCCAAAAAGGCAGCTGTTTCATCTACAGATCAAGCAGTGAAAGCAGTAAATGAGAATACCGAAAAATCTACACTAGGTGATTTCGATGCACTTGCTGAATTAAAAGAAAAAATGGAAAAAGGCGAATAAGCTTTTTAACCAATAAATAATTAAGAGGTCTCAAGGGCCTCTTTTTTTTTGCTTAATCGTTCATAAAGTGTTGATAAAGTTGCTTTGTGATTTTAAAGCATAAAGTAGTAAAACTAAATAAATACTTAAATTTGTTTTGCTAAATGACAATTGAAGAATTACAAAAAACCGTAAAGGATATTTTTGCAGCATACCTAGAGCAAAATATGCACCGAAAGACACCGGAACGTTTTGCCATACTCGTTGAAATATATAACTATGAAGGGCATTTTGATATTGAGTCCTTGTATATTAAAATGAAAAATCATAATTACAGAGTTTCCAGGGCCACTTTGTACAATACTATTGATTTATTACTTGCTTGTAATCTTGTCCGAAAACATCAATTTGGAAAAAACATAGCGCAATTTGAAAAATCGCACGGATCAAAGCAACATGACCATGTTATCTGTACAGATTCAGGTGAAGTTTTTGAATTTTGTGACCCTCGAATTCAACAAATAAAAGAGACAGTTGAAGAACTATTTGATCTTAAAATTCAACATCATTCACTTTATTTTTACGGGATGAAAAATAAAAAACAATAAGATGAGTGTTATATTTAATGTAAAAAAAAATACTTCATTCATTATTTTTCGATTTGAAGGGAAAATTCTTTCAGATGCGGATTTAACAATAGCAAATGAGGTGTTATCATCTAATAAAAACTGGAATATAGTCTTTGACCTTAGCGAACTTTCTCATACGAATTCAAGTGGAATAGCGTTTATGGTAAAAACTATGACAAAGGCTAGAATTAATCAAGGAGATGTTTTATTACTAAGTCCAAATATTGGATTAAATAGATTATTTGAAATTACTAAAATGCAGGAAGTATTTTCAATAGTATATTCACTAGCTGCAGTAGACAATTATTTTAAGAAGTGAGCATGAAAGTAGATGTATTATTAGGCCTTCAGTGGGGCGATGAAGGAAAAGGTAAAATTGTTGATGTTTTAACTCCAAAATATGATATTATAGCACGATTCCAAGGTGGGCCTAATGCAGGACATACATTGGAATTTGAAGGGATTAAACACGTTTTAAATACTATTCCTTCTGGTATTTTTCATCCTGAAGTTATTAATTTGGTTGGGAATGGAGTTGTAATAGACCCACTTATTTTTAAAGGAGAGCTTGATAAACTTGCTCCCTATAATATTGATTTTAAAAAACGTCTTTATATTTCTAAAAAAGCACATTTAATTTTACCAACTCATCGTTTACTTGATGCAGCATCTGAAGCAGCAAAGGGAAAAAATAAAATTGGTTCTACTTTAAAGGGAATTGGTCCAACCTACATGGATAAAACAGGTAGAAATGGCTTACGTGTTGGAGATATATTTTCAGAAAATTTTAAAGAAAAATATCAGGCACTTGTTGAAAAACATATTGGAATTTTATCCCATTATGAAGGTTTTGAATACGATTTAAATTCACTTGAGGTGCCGTGGCTAGAAAGTCTTGAAACATTAAAAACTTTGGAAGCTGTAGACAGCGAACATTTTCTAAATAAAGCCTTGCTTGAAGGAAAAAAAATCCTAGCGGAAGGAGCGCAAGGAACAATGTTAGACATTGATTTTGGAACTTATCCTTTTGTTACTTCATCAAATACTGTAACTGCAGGAACTTGTACTGGTCTTGGAATTGCCCCAACCAGAATCGGAAATGTTGTAGGAATTTTTAAAGCGTATTGCACTCGAGTGGGAAGCGGTCCATTTCCTACAGAATTAGACAATGAGTTAGGGGAGTTAATCCGAAAAGAAGGTAGTGAATTTGGTGCAACAACAGGAAGACCAAGGCGATGTGGCTGGTTAGATTTAGTTCAAATGCGTTACGCTATTATGATAAATGGAGTTACAGAACTATCGATGATGAAATCTGATATACTCAGTATTTTTAATAAAATAAAAGTATGTACGCATTATCTTGTTAATGGTGAAAAAGTATCAGATTTTCCATTTGACGTGAATGATATTGAGATTATCCCTTTTTATGAAGAAATTGCCGGTTGGAACTGTGATTTAACTAAGTTACGTGACTATAAAGATGCTCCTCAAGAATTAAAAAATTACGTATCTTATCTTGAAAAGCAATTAAGAGTTCCAATTAACGTTATTTCCGTAGGTCCAGACAGAACGCAAACCCTTTCTAAATTATTGTGATTATTAAAACACATCCTACTTTTAAATTTGCGCTTATTTTTAGCGCATTTTTTTTAAGTGGATTTTTATTTTCTCAAAACAATGTACTTGAGTTGCTTCCTGGATCAGAAAAAATAATTTACGATGAGAAATCTAAAAAACATCGTTTAATTGGTTCCGTCAATTTTATTTATCAAGGAAATACAATGTATTGCGATTCAGCTCACTATCAAGAAAAAGAAAAAATAGTTCATGCTTATGGGAGGGTTCAAATACGTAAGAATGAGATTAATCTTTTTTGTGATTCGATGTATTATAATGGAGCTCAAAAATATGCAAAACTTTGGGGTCATGTTCGGGTGCGCGATCAGGAATATAAAATTACTAGTGATTCAATGGATTATGATGCAAAAAATAGCAAGGCGATTTATCGAAATCAAGGTCAAGTAGAATCGATAGTTTCTGACGAAAAAATAACGAGTAAAGTTGGTTATTTCTTTCCAAAAACAGGGAGTTTTTTCTTTAGTCAAAAAGTCGCATACCGTAAAAAAGACCTTACGATGACAACTGACACCCTACAATTCTCATATGAAAAGCAAACAGTCTATTTTTTTGGTCCAACAAAAGTGATAAATGATAGTATAACTATATTTTGCAAAAATGGCTGGTATCATGTAAATAAGAATGAGGCAACTCTTTATAATAAAGCTGAAATTATTCAAAAAACAAATATCATTCGTGGAGATACGATTTATTACAACAAACCGAGACAAATTTTTAAAGGAACAGGAAATGTGTTTATTAAAGATTTGAAACAAAACTTAATATTTCTTGGCAATAAAGGGTTTGCAAATGATTCTTTGCATACCGCTCATTTATGTGGAAAAGCAGTGGCAGTAAAACTGCAAGAAAAAGATACTGTTTATGTTTTTGCAGATAGTTTAATTCTGAAAAAAGATTCACTTAATCAATTAGAAGTTATATTTGCTCATGCCAAGGTGCAAATTTTTCAAAATAAATTAGAAGCAATATCCGATAGTGCCGAGTATAGACCAAAGATCAAGTTATTAAAATTGAGGTCTAACCCAATTGTTTGGTCAGAAAATGCAGAATTAAAAGGCGAAAAGATGGATATAATCATAAATGATAGTATAATTGAAAAAATAGAAATAAGTGGAAAAACAAGTGCTTTAATGGAACTAGATTCTGGAAAATTTTACAATCAACTATCTGGACGCGAGATGATAGCTTGGTTTAAAAACAATGAATTAATTCATGTTGATTTATTGGGAAATGCTTGGACAATTTTATATCCCGAGGAAGAAGAAAATAAAGATTCACTTATCTCTAATAAAAGAATGGGGCTAAACCGTATTTTTGCTTCAAAATTAAAAGTCTATTTGGATAGTGGCGAAGTTAAGGGTATAACATACTATGATAAACCTGATGGCATCTTCTTTCCAATGGATCAGATTAAACCCGAAGAGCAATTTATAAAAAACTTTGTTTGGAATGCTGCACAAAGACCAAAAAATTCATTTGTTTTCAGCGATTAAAATTGACTTTCTTCTTCCGTATCCCAACGAGTAACTCGCTGCACACCATCTACCTCTCCAAATTTATTGGTTAATTGTTCTAAATGTTCCGTATCAAAAACCAGTACTTTTATTCTTCCTTCAAAGACACCATCAGTTGTCTCAAATGAAATACTTTTCATATTAATATTATTTTGTTTGGAAATGATATCCGTCAACTTATTAACCAAACCAATTTGATCAATTCCAATAATTTTGATCGCGGCTATTCGCTCAACTAACTTATCCTGTTTCCATGTTGCTTTGATGCAACGAAATGCTAATTTTGATAATAAATCTCCAGCATTCGGGCAATTACCACGGTGTATTTTAATGCCATCATTCATCGTAATAAATCCAAAAACAATATCTCCAGGAATAGGATTACAGCATTTCGCTAAGTGGTATTCAAAACCTTTAAAATCATCGCCAATTAAAATTGTATCATGTTTGGTATCAATTCCCTCAAAATTATTTTCGACAAGATTCGGCTTTTTTAAATT
>JBIKOE010000026.1:0-27811 GCA_044358215.1 Crocinitomicaceae bacterium | reverse complement strand
AATGAAGAACATGAACAACAACGGGGATGGTGTAAATGGTAGATTTTGATTTACTATGTCCGTGATTTTGAATACTCGCTTCAACTTGCGCTTCAAGCAGATGTATTTGCTTTTGATAATCAGAATCAGTTTGCATAAGGTTAGTATGAATGTAATCGGTTGCACATTCAGCACTTTGTCCCATGCCTTGAAGTTGAAAAAGGAATAGGAAAATTAGTATCGGAAAAAATTTTAAATGTTTTTTCATTTAAAGAAGAATGTTTGTTATACAAGATTAGAGAAAAAAGTTGATTTTTTAGACTCCTAAACAATTTATTAGATGCTTGAAAGAGAAATCGCGTAAAAAATTCCAAATAATAGTAAGTATTTACTAATTTCACGGCAGATTACTATAGAGACATGAAAATTTCATACAATTGGCTTAAAAACTATATTTCTACGGATAAAACACCCGAAGAAATTGGTCGTATTTTAACAGATACCGGACTTGAAGTTGAAAGTATTGAAAAATTAGAAGCCGTAAAAGGCGGATTAGAAGGAGTAATAATTGGGCAAGTTGTTTCTTGTGAGCAACATCCAGACGCAGATAAATTAAAATTAACACTGGTTGATATTGGCAGTGAGAAATTGCAAATAGTTTGCGGTGCTTCAAATGTCGGAAAAGGAAAAAAAGTCGTTGTGGCAACTGTTGGCTGCACACTCTACCCCAATCCAGGTGAACCTTTTAAAATTAAAGCGGCAAAAATTAGAGGGATCGATTCCTTTGGAATGATTTGCGCGGAAGATGAACTTGGACTTGGAAATTCACACTCCGGAATAATGGTTTTACCAAATGACGTAGCAATCGGCACAAAAGCTGCAAAATATTTTGATCTTGAAGATGATTATATTTTTGAAATTGGACTTACTCCCAATCGAGCTGATGCTATGGGACATATTGGTGTTGCTCGAGATTTAATGGCTTATTTGAACTTTCATGAGCATGAAAAACTCAAAATTCAGTGGCCTGAAGTAAAAGAATTAAAAACTGCTACTGAAAATCATAAAATATCAATTGAAATTGAAGAAAAAACACTTTGTAGTGCTTACTGCGGAATTTCTCTTTCAAATATTAAAATTGCACCTTCACCAGAATGGTTGCAGAAAAAACTGCGTGCTATTGGACTAAATCCCATAAATAATGTTGTGGACGCCACAAACTTTGTGATGCGGGAATTAGGCACACCTATTCATGCTTTCGACACTGCGTTTTTAAATGGGAGAATAAGTGTTAAAAAAGCAGCAAAAGGACAGAATTTTATAACCTTAGACGGCATCGAACGAAAATTATCTGGCGAAGAGTTAATGATTTCCAATGGAAAAGAAAATTTATGTATTGCAGGAGTTTTAGGTGGAGCTCATTCAAGTGTTAGTGCAGAAACAACAAGTATTTTTCTAGAATCTGCTGTTTTTGATGCTGTTTCAGTTCGTAAAACTGCCCGAGCACATTCTTTAAATACCGATGCAAGTTTCAGGTTTGAAAGAGGTGTTGATCCTGAATTAACACTTTATGCTTTGAGAAGAACAGCTGGGATTATTCAAGAAATTGCTGGAGGAAAAATTGCAATGAATGAGTTTTCTTGGAATTCTGGAGCTTATAAATCTAAGGAAATAAGTATTGATTTAAGTAGAATTAACAAATTAATTGGTTTCGAAATTCCCAAAAAAAGTCACTTGGAAATTTTAAAAGATTTAGATTTTACAATTCTGAAGGACAACGAAAACCTACTAGAAATCAGTATTCCAGGATACAGAATTGATGTTACACGAGAAGCAGATGTTACGGAAGAAATTCTTCGGATTTTTGGCTTTAATCAAATTCCAATTCCTGAAAAATGGAATTTAGCGCTGAGTAATAAAGCACAAAATAAAACCGATAAAATTCAAGGAGCAATTTCTGAAACTTTAGTTTCTAAGGGTTTTAACGAAGTAATGAATAATTCATTAACGAAAAGTGCCTACATTGAAAAATTCGGAGGTGAAAGCTTTAAAGCGGAACACAACGTTACAATGCTGAATCCACTTAGTCAAGATTTAAATGTTATGCGTCAAACTTTGCTGTTTGGAGTTCTTGAAAATATGCAACGAAATCAGAATCGGCAAAATCCAAACTTAAAATTCTTTGAATTTGGAAAGACCTACTTTAAATTTTCTGCAGAGTACAAGGAGAAACAAGAGTTGATTCTCTGCATTACGGGCGAAAAATACAATGAACGATGGAATAGCGACAAAGTACTAGTTTCATATTTTACCTTAAAAGGACTTGTGACAGCTTTGTTTGATCGACTTGGTTTAACTCCACATTTACAAGAAAAAGAACTTCAAAACGACCTATTTAGTCAAGGGCAAGAACTAGATTTATTTAAAAAATCAATTTGTCAATTGGGTTTTGTCAAAGATGAAATTTTAAGCCATTTCGATCTGAAAAACCCTGTTTTTTATGCTGTAATCGATTTGGATTTAGTACTTCAAAACCTACAAACTGTCAAAACTCAGTTCAAAGAACTTCCCAAGACATTTTCTGTAAGAAGAGATTTTTCGCTTTTATTAAATAAAAATATACAATTCAAAGAATTGGAAAAGATTGCCAAACTTTCTAATAAAAATATACTAAAATCGGTTGGACTTTTTGATGTCTACGAAGGTGATAAAATCGAAGAAGGGAAAAAATCGTATGCTTTATCCTTTACATTTCAAGACGATGAAAAAACCTTAACGGATGAAGAAATTGATAAAGTAATGTCAACAATCAAAGATGATTTTGAAAAGAACTTGGGTGCAGTTTTAAGAAGCTAAGCACTTAGCAAATCAATAACCCAGAATATCTACAATTAGCTATTAAAAATTCTTTAAACAAGCAAATATCCTCAAAATGAGTTTATCCGTATCTCAATAAACTGGGAAATTGTAGTAAAATGCGATTTTTTCAAAAATACATTCTGGAATTTTTACTCGGCTCAACAAAGCTCAAGTAAACTTTGCTTTGCTCTCAACTTTCTCAAAAATCGACCGCTTAAGCGTTCAGCAAAAAGAAATTCCATAAATAGTTAAAAAGCCCGAACAGCACGCACATTTAAGCTACCTGACTTAAGGATCAAGATTGCTGTTGTTGGACCTTCGCCGAAATACGTATAAACCGAACTGTTGGCAGCAATCTCAGAAGAACTCCAATAGAAACTACTAGCAAAACCGCCAACCACATTTTTTTGTAAGTTTAAAAGATTTAGCTCGTGCAATGATGGTAAATACCAATCGCCATAATTAACACCGTTAGTACCTGTTACTGAGTAATCGGCACAAACTTTTGCGGCAAAATTTCCTGTTTGGTTATCTGCCATTTGTGTTGCTACAATCATTGCTGTATTCATTGCTCCTGCACCCAATCCATCACCGGTTGCGCCCGTAGATCTAAATGTTCCATTAGACCATTGTATACCACCTGTGCTTTGGTCGGTTGAAGCTGCTATTAGGCCGTGTTGCCCTCCATCGTATACATAAAAAACAATACCTCCTCCATAGCTTTCGCCAATGGTGTGAATCGGGTAGCCACCTGATGACCCTGCTGGTCCAGTTGCACCTGTAGCGCCTGTAAGACCTGTAGCACCTTGTATACCTATGGGACCTTGTGGCCCTTGAATACCTGTTGCACCTTGAATACCCTGTGGGCCAACTGGACCTGGCACCCCTTGTGGGCCCGCAGCTCCATCATTGCCATTTATTCCTGCTATACCTTGTTGACCTGTTTCTCCAATTGGACCTTGCGGACCTGCTGGTCCAGCACTTAGTGGCATTGGCTCCCATTGCTGCGTAGTAATGTTATAGGTTAATACATCCCCATTGTTAGCTTCGCTCAAATCAAAACCTGCAATGCGCTCGGCTGTGCCTGCTGCAAAAGCATAAAATGAACTTGCTAGTTCAAGTTGTCCAAGGCTAATGAAAGGAGAACTTGGTATGGTTTGGTATTCTACCTCCATCCAAAATCCACCGTTTTCCCAAGGAATATTTTCAAAAGCAGTGCTTGGTGCTCCGTTGCAACCTGTACCCAACACATCGCGGTTGAGTTGTAAACTCATAAATCCATTCTGGTTGGTTGTAGTTTGGTGCAAGGCGCAATAAACTAAAGGTCCAGTTTGCCCGCCTTCTTTAAAAGTTAAACGGATACTTACGGGAGTATTAACTAAGGGTTGGTTGTTGGCATCTCTTACCACAGCACTAAAACTCACCAACTGCGGTATATTGCTTTGAGAATAACTTACTGCTGTAAATAAGGTAGCGAAAATAATTGTAGCTAATTTTTTCATTTTTAAGGGTTATTTGGTTTTTACTATTTTAAATGTTTCTATTTTTTGGGTGCCTTGGGTTTGCACCTTTAGCACATAGTTGCCAGGAGCAAAGGTATGCATGTCTATTTGCGTACTCGATTCAGTAGCGGTTTGGTTAAACATCATTTTACCACTTAAATCAATTAAATAGAGCTGATATTCACCTTTGGGCAATTGGCTCAGGTCCACATTCACCAAATAGGTGGTAGGATTCGGAAATACGCGGATGCTACTTTGCAACTTGAGTTCTTCAGCAGAAAGCGTACTTTGCTCATAAGAACTTTCTCCATAAGAGGCACTGATTTCCAACGAGCCATTGGCTCCACTCAAACTCGCCCCGTAAGGTGTTCCCATTACCAGCTGAAAATTGTCATTACTCGAAGCTACCGCACTGAAAGTTACATTTTCAATGGTTTGAGCAAAGCTCATTGTTGTAATTAGCATTGCTAGTCCAAGAAGTAACATTGATGTTGATTTATTTATTGCCATTTTGACGATGTATTTTATATAATTTTCAACTATTAAAAATAGAAGACTTAGCAAAAATAGAATATTTTTTTGATTTTATTTTGTTTTATTATGAAAGCTAAGCACTTAGCAAATCAATAACCCAAAATCCGCAAGTAATCTGCCGCTGTTTGTTCTTCGCTAAAAACTTCAGTTTGGATTTTTCCTGTTTCATCTCGTTTGATTAAGATGTGCTTTGGCTCTGGAATTAAACAATGTTTTAGTCCTCCAAATCCTCCGAGCGTTTCTTGATAAGCTCCAGTATTAAAGAACCCAATAAATAATTGATGATTCTTGTTAAACTTTGGTAAGTAGATCGCATTAGAATGCTGTTCGGAATTATAGTAATCATCGCTATCGCAGGTCAAACCACCAAGTAAAACACGCTCGTAATCTTCGTTCCAGCGATTAATTGGTAGCATAATAAAGCGTTGATTTATTGCCCAAGTATCCGGTAAATTTGTCATGAATGAGCTATCAATCATGTTCCATTTTTCTCTGTCATTTTGTTGCTTTTGGTGCAAAATACTAAACAGTGCACCTCCACTTTCTCCAACTGTAAAGGAACCAAATTCTGTAAAAATATCAGGTTCAGGGATATCATTATCCGTGCAAACACGTTTTACCTGCGTAAGAATTTCGCGTACCATGTAGGCATAATCGAAATCAAAGGCCAAGGATTTTTTAATTGGGAAACCACCGCCAATGTTTAACGAATCCAATTCGGGACACATTTTCTTGAGGTCACTATAAATTCGAAGGCATTTTGTAAGTTCATTCCAATAATATGCTGTATCGTTTATTCCAGTATTAATGAAGAAATGCAGCATTTTTACACGCACTCTGGGATTTTCCTTCAGGATTTTCTGATAAAAAGGCACAATTTCACGGTAACGAATTCCGAGTCGTGAGGTATAAAATTCAAATTTTGGCTCTTCCTCTGCCGCAATTCTAATTCCGATGTTTAACTCCTTTGTCGTAGAGTCGATTAAGCGTTGTAATTCGTCTGTATTATCAACAACAGGAATAATCTTTAGATTGTCTTCTTCGATTAATTGGACAACATTTTTAAGATATGCTTCAGGTTTGTATCCGTTACAAATGACGTATTTTCCTTTCTCTAATTTTCCAGAATTATATAAGTTCATTACAATATCAATATCAAAAGCTGAGGATGTTTCGATATGAACATCATTCTTCAAGACTTCATCTAAAACGAAAGAAAAATGACTGCTTTTTGTGCAATAGGAATAAAAGTAATTTCCAGAATAACCTAAGTTATTGATAGCTTCACGAAACCAACCCTTGGCACGCTGAATATTATTTGAAATTTGTGGTAAATAATTAAATTTTAAAGGAGTTCCATATTCGTTGATTAAACGCATCAGATCAATTCCATGAAAGAAAAGGCGATCTTCCCGTAAATTAAATTCATTTTGAGGGAAATCAAAAGTTTGGTCAATTAAATCAATGTATTTTGTTCTCATTTTATTTTTTTCGTGGAGCAAAACCACTTGAAATATTATCTACTTTTTTAAACGGTCTAATTTCATTGCATTAAAGCCGAAAATCATTGCAATTATTAAAACGAAATAATGTTAAATAAGTTTCGTAAAAAAGATGATTTTTAAGTTTTTTTGTCGGATTTTGAAAGTCATTGTTTAATCTAAAGAGGATTTTTATTTTGGTTAAATTAATTTATTATAAGTTGACCTTTATGATGTTTTAAAAATTATTTTTAATATCAACTTATTTTTATTTAAGCAAAAGATATTCTCTCATTTTTAATAAATCTAAAATTAAAGGCTAGATGAAGTTAATTTATTTGTATTTTTTATTCAAAATTATTAGATTTAATATTGAAGGTAGGAATGTACTAGTTCTTATTTTGTTGTTTTTATTACTAAAATTCATCAAATCTTAGTACTTTTGCGCGGGGTAAGTCTTTTACGACCAGCTCCCTCTTAATCCTCCAGGACAGGAATGTAGCAAAGGTATGAGGTTGAGCGGTGCGATAAGAGTAGCTTACCCCTCTTTTTTCTGCAAATCTTCGGCAACACCAAATCTTCTCACTAAATTTGTAGTAATGAAAAGACCATTTTTATTTTTTTTATTACTTCTAATAGTTTCTTGCTCAAAAGGATTTGGAGATAAAATTGAAAGCGGAAATACTACTGTATTCTACACCACTAAAAATGAAAAAGGAATAGCAGAAAAATTAGCTTTATATTGGATAAAAAAACAAATAGATGGAAAAGAAAAACAATTTATAAGAATAATCAAATATAAAGAAGCTTACCACCTTCAATTAATTTTAAGGGAAGAATTTAAAGCATCAGCTTTGAGCTTTGAAGAAATAAAATTATTTACAGAACTTCAATCTGTTTTAAATAAACTTGTTTTCACATCACTTCCTTGCAGTATTAAACTATGCGATGGTAACTTCAAAGAAATCTATACACCTGTTTCAGAATGAAAATATCAGCTTCTATTTACAGTGACAAAAAACGTTCTCTAAAGGAAGTTATCCATGATTTAATGGAGCACCAAGTTGATTTATTACACGTAGATTGCAACGATGATTTAAGTGTGTTTGATGATATTTCACAAATTCGTACTTGGTGTAAAATTCCTATTGACTTGCATATTATTACTGAAAACCCCTCAAAATATTTTGATTTACTGAGAAAAAATCCTGTTGAATACCTTACTTTTCAATATGAGAATTTAAAAGAAGCACTAAATATTCCAAGCGATATTTCTGGTAAAAGAGGTTTGGCTGTTATTACCCCAACTTCGATTAATGCTTTTGATTTGTATTCTGACTTTGATTTTATTCTTATAATGGCAACGATTCCAGGGCAAAGTGGTGGGGCTTTTGACAAGATAAATTTTTCAAAAATTAGACAATTCAGGGCAAAATATCCGAATAAATCAATTCATGTAGATGGCGGAGTAAATGGTGAAGTTTCCTTTATTCTCCGAAATATGGGAGTAAGTTCATCTGTTTCGGGTTCCTATTTATTCTCTGGACCAAGTATTGGTCACGCTTTAATGAATCTTACTAATCGAGATATTGAGTCGAGCTATTGCGTGGAGGATTTTATGATTCCGTTGAAAGAGAGTCCAAAAGATTATATAGAAAACTGTACTACAAAATCTATTTTACAAGCTGTTGAAAATGGAAATGTTGGGTTTACGCTTATCCTTTCTCAAAATAATCAATTCAAAGGATTGGTTTCAAGTGCTGATATACGAAAAGCAGTATTAAAAAAAATAGATCATTTAGCTGCTATTCAACCGGAAGATCTCATAAATACAAATCCAATTAGAATTGATGGAAGCGCTACTGTATTTGAAATGCTTCAACTGATTAAAAAATGTTCATTTCCGATTATGTATTTACCAGTTGTAAATTCTCAACAAAATGCCATTGGAATTGTTAATTTTGTACATCTGATTAAAGGCGAAATATGATAATTCAATTAAAAAAAACTGTTTCAAAAGAAAGTGCCGCAGTATTAGCTGCAGAAAATAAAGCTTTTCACATTGTAAGTGAAGGATCCAATGTTTTAATAACAGGTTCAAGTATGAAGGAAGTCCCTTCAGGATTAACAAATCACACAGAAAATAGCTGGATTTTCGCAAATGATATGCAATTAGCGTCTCGTGGATATAAAAATGAGAAACGCTTGGTAAAATTTGGAAATACTCAAATTGGAGGAAAAAGTAACAATACGATTCTAATTGGTGGACCTTGTTCAGTTGAATCTGAAGAGCAAATCCGATCTTCTGCAGAATTATTAGTTAAATTAGGTTTATCTACTCTGAGAGGTGGTTGCTACAAACCGCGAACAAGCCCCTACTCTTTTCAAGGCATGGGATTAGATGGATTGAAGCTTCTAGCAAAAATGCGCACTGACTATGGTTTAAATGTAATAACAGAAGCAAGAGATGCAACGCACATAGATGAAATAATTGAATATACAGATATTATTCAAATTGGAGCAAAAGCAATGTACGATCAAGGAATATTAAGAGCCTGCGCGAAAACAAATAAGACTGTTTTAATTAAACGTGGTTTTGGCACAACTCTTCAGGAATTTGTTCAAGCTGCTGAATTTGTATTGTCGGGTGGCAATGAAAACGTTGTGCTTTGTGAACGAGGAATTCGAACATTTGAGACTGGAACACGCTTTACATTGGATTTATGTGGTGTTGCTTGGCTTCAAGAACATACAAACCTTCCAATCATTTTAGATCCATCACATGCAATGGGTTATGCTTATGGTGTTCCTTCGCTTTCTAAAGCTTGTGTTGCTATGGGAATTGATGGCTTATTGATTGAAACTCACCCTAATCCAAAAATCGCGAAATCTGATGCTTCTCAGCAGTTAAATTATACTGAATTTGAAGCCTTATTTAACCAATTAAAAGGAGTTGCTGCAAGTGTTGGCTACAAAATGATATAAAATGCAATTAGAACAAAACATAAAAGGTCTGTGCTCGAAATTTGGAATTGAATTCAAAGATTTCTTAGATGATCTTGAAGTTGAAAATGTTCACGAATTGACTGTTTACGATTTAGAAGCAATATGTGAGGAATACGATATTGACATGTATGCATTGCTTTTTAAACCAATATTCAAACCTGAATTATACAAAAAAAAGCTATCGGCAATCAAGTTTCTAATTATAGATGTTGATGGCGTAATGACAGATGGTGGAATGTATATTTCAGAAAATGGCGATCAAATGAAGCGTTTTAATGCGCAAGATGGAATGGCTATTCAACATTTAGTGAAAAATAACTTTCAGATTGGTATTATTTCTTCTGGAACTACTAATTCAATGGTTCAAAAACGCGCTGAAATCCTTGGAGTTCAACATTGTTATGTCGGTCGAGATCCAAAAATTTCAGTTTTAAATTCTTGGTGTAAAACCTTAGATATTAAACTTTCTGAAGTTGCCATGATTGGCGATGATATTAATGATCTAGAAATAATGAAACAAGTTGGTATTGCTGTCTGTCCAAAGAATGCTGTTAATGCTGTTAAATCTCTTGCTCACATTCAATTATCTAAGAATGGTGGAGATGCTTGTATTCGGGAATTCATCGATAATTACCTTTTAAAAGAGCCTATTCAATAAATTTAAATATGAATACTATTACAATTGGAATAATTCGAGAAGGAAAGGTTCCACCTGATTTCCGTGTTCCCTTGACTCCAAAACAATGTAATGAGATTCAAACTCGTTTTCCATATGTAAAAGTTCTCGTGCAAACAAGTCCAATTAGAACTTTTAAAGATGAGGAATACCAAAAAGAAGGTATTGAAATAGTAGAAAACTTAAGCGATTGTGATATTATTTTTGGTGTAAAGGAAGTTCCTATTTCTTATTTAATTGAAAACAAGACATTTTTCTTTTTTTCTCATACGATTAAAAAACAACCTTATAACAGGGAACTTCTTCGTTCTCTTTTATCTAAAAAAATTCGCTTAGTGGATTACGAAGTAATAAAAGATAAAAATAATAAGCGTCTTATTGGCTTTGGTCGCTATGCTGGAATTGTTGGTTGTTACAACTCTTTTCTAACATATGGCTTGAAAACTAAAACTTTCGAACTTAAGCCTGCGCATTTGTGTGCTAATCGCCATGAAGTTGAAGAGGAATTAAAAAAGGTAATCTTACAGAAAGATTTTAGGGTTTTACTCACTGGATTTGGTCGTGTTGGACACGGAGCTCGCGAAATCATCAAGCTTTTACCAATTAAAGAGGTTAGTCCTGAAGATTACCGAACACAATCCTTTGATGAACCAATTTTCGCACAATTAGAAGTTGAAGATTATTATGGCCGAAAAGATGATTCCCAATTTATTAAATCTGAGTTCTATTCAAATCCAGAATTATATAAATCAACTTTTAAGCGCTATGTTTCAATAACTGACATGTATATTCCTTGTCACTTTTGGAATGCTAAAGCTCCAAACATTCTTTCTCAAGAAGATTTACAGGAAGAAAATAAGCGAATAAAAGTCATTGGAGATATTTCTTGTGATATTGCTGGACCAATTGCTGCAACGATTCGCCCAAGTAAAATTGGAGATTCAATCTATGGCTATAATCCATTTAGCGGAAAAGAAACTTATTTTATGGAAAGTGATGCTATCGCTGTTATGGCTGTTGATAATTTACCCTGCGAATTACCTAAAGATGCTTCTGAAGATTTTGGTGATGAATTACTCAAGCATGTTTTGCCTGCTTTATTTGGTGAAGATCCGGATAAGATAATTGAAAGAGGTACTGAAACTGATTTCTCTGGTAACTTGACAGATGGATTTCAGTATTTACAGAATTATCTAGAAGGAAAAGAATAAAACGAAATTATTTGTTCATTTTTTCAAATTGTACTAGCGCAACCATTTCAAATTGCGAGAATACATGAAAATAAATCCAACACAAAATAGTACATTAAATATAACTAATACACTTGGTACATTCTGTGGTGCTACAAATAAGTAAGATTGTAAAATCCATAAAAAACTGTAGATAATATAAGCGTGAAAACCAATTTTCTTTCCTTTTAGCATAAAAATTGCTGCAAGTAATCCACAGAGAGAAACAATAATTGAAACTGTAATATAAGCCATAAAATTAGTATACATCGCCTCAGTCATTATTTGAACTTTTTTGATGACATCAACCCAATAATACATTTCCTGATCTATCAATAAGTCGAGTGACTTAGAAATTTGACTGTTTGCTTTTGCTATTTCAACTTCTGATGGTTTAGCAGAAAATAAAGAAAAAAGACCATTAACTAATGTTAGCCCTGCATTACAAATTGTCATAATGCACAAAACAAGTAAGAATTTAGGACGCTCCATATTTTCTTCCTGATACTCATTTATTTGATACTCATCTTCCATACAGACTATTTAAAGTGGATTTTTTACAAAATTTAAGGCTGCTTTCATATCTAAAGAGGTATTTCTATCTGTCGCTAAAAAGCTAACTTTTTTTCTGAAAGAGTTGTATAGTTTTTCAACTTCCAAAGAACTTTTTAAAGGTCGGCGAAAATCTAAAGCTTGTGCAGCATTTAATAATTCAATTCCTTGAATAGCAAAACAATTTTCTATAACGCGTGCTAATTTAGTAGCTGCATTCGCACCCATGCTAACATGGTCTTCTTGTCCATTACTAGAATCTATTGTATCGATGGAAGCTGGCGTGCACAACTGCTTGTTCTGACTAACAATTGACGCGCAGGTATACTGTGCAATCATTAAACCAGAGTTCAATCCTGGATTTGCAACTAAAAATGGAGGTAAACCTCGATTTCCTGAAATCAACTTGTAAATTCTTCTTTCTGAGATACTTCCCATTTCAGCCATTGCAATCGCCATAAAATCTAAAATTAAGGCCAAAGGCTGTCCGTGGAAATTTCCTGCAGAAACAATATCATCTTCCTCAGGAAAGAGTGTCGGATTATCCGTTACAGCATTAATCTCTCTTTCAATTACCAAAGAACAATGATCTAAGGTGTCTTTTGTTGCTCCGTGAACTTGTGGTATACAGCGAAATGAATACGGATCTTGAACATGCTCCTTTACCTTGGAAATAATTTCGCTTCTCTCAAGATATTTGCGAATTAGTATAGCTGTTTCAATTTGACCCGGATGATTTCTTATTGAATTTACATTATCCTGAAAAGGATTAATTCTTCCATCAAAGGCATCTAAAGACATGCTAGCAATTAGATTCCAATTTTTCCATAAGTTATTAGAATTTGTAATGCAAGATGTGGCGTAAGCAGACATAAACTGTGTTCCATTCAACAAAGCTAAACCCTCTTTTGATTGAAGTTTTATTGGGAGTAAATTGAATTTCTTAGAAATTTCAGCTCCAGTGTATCGTTGCCCCTCAAAATCTACTTCCCCTTCTGCAATTAATGGTAAAGACAAATGGGCAAGCGGAGCCAAATCTCCAGAAGCACCTAAACTTCCTTGCTCGTATATAATTGGTGTAATATGCTGATTGTAAAAAAATAAAAGTCGCTCAACAGTTTCTAATTGCACTCCGGAGTTTCCTTTTGACAAACCAATAGCTTTTAAGAGCAACATTCTCCTAACAATATCCTTTGGAACCTCATCGCCCATTCCACAAGCGTGAGATAGAACTAAATTGACTTGTAATTGAGAAAGTTCAGTTTTTGAAATCGCAGTATTACACAAGGAACCAAAACCTGTATTAATTCCATAAATTAAATCCGTTGATTTTTCGAGTTTCGTGTTTAAATATTCTCTGCAAGCTACAATGGATTTTTTTGCATTTTCTCCTAAGGAAACAATAGCGTTTAAATTGAAAATTTTTTCAAATTCTAAAATAGATATATATTGATTGTCAATGTAATAAGTTTCCATAATTAAAGTATTACTTTCGAATCATTTGAGCAAAATCTTTGGCGAAATAGGTCAGAATCCCATCTGCTCCGGCTCTACGAATACTCAATAAAATTTCATAAACTGCTAAATCATAATTTAGATATCCGCTTTTAGAAGCTGCATAAACCATTGCGCATTCTCCACTTACATTGTAAGCTGTAATCGGAATAGGGAAATTCTCCCGCAACATATGAATGACATCCAAGTAACACAAAGCAGGTTTTACCATCAACATATCAGCTCCTTCATCAAAATCTAACTGTGCTTCTAACAAGGCCTCTCTTTTATTTGCGGGATTCATCTGATACGTTTTTTTATCGCCAGATTTTGGAGCAGAATTTAAAGCATCTCGAAATGGACCGTAAAATGCACTTGCATATTTTGCTGTATACGACATAATACTAACATCACTAAAACCATTTTGATCTAATGCTTCACGAATTACTCCCACACGGCCGTCCATCATATCTGAAGGTCCAATAATATCAATTCCAGCTTGAGCTTGAGCCAATGACATTTTTGCTAATATAGGAAGTGTTTTATCGTTGATAATTTTGCCGTTTTCCACATAACCATCGTGACCATCAGAGGAATAAGGATCCAAAGCAACATCACTCATCAGAACAGATTCAGGAAAACGTGCTTTAATTTGTCGAATGGCTTCCAAATAAAAATTATCTTCAGCATAACTGTAAGAAGCAATTTTATCTTTTAAAACTTCATCAACACATGGAAAAATATCGAATGTCTGAACACCAAGATTCATACATTCCTCAATTTCAGGCAATAAGCGATCAAGTGACCAACGGTAATTGTTTGGCAAAGAACTTACTTCTTCTTTTATATTTTTTCCGTCTTTAAGAAAAATCGGATAAATTAAATGCTGGGGACCTAAATTTGTTTCTTCCACCAAATTTCTAATGGCAGTAGACTTTCTATTTCTTCGAGGGCGGATATTCATAATCTCTTACATTAACATTCCACCGCAAACATGAAGTGTTTGTCCAGTGATATAGGAAGACATATCTGAAGCTAAAAAAACGGTTGCTTTCGCTACATCTAGTGGCTGACCTCCGCGCTTCAATGGAATTCCATTTCGCCATTCTTCCACAACTTTCTCATCCAATGATTTTGTCATTTCTGTTTCTATAAAGCCCGGGGCAATTGCATTACAACGAATATTTCTAGACCCTAATTCTGCAGCAATTGATTTCGTAAAACCAATTAAACCTGCTTTCGATGCAGCATAATTGGATTGACCAGCATTTCCTTTAACTCCAACTACACTTGACATATTTATAATAGAACCTGATCTTGCTTTCAACATTGGTCGCTGAACAGCTTTGGTTAAATTAAATGCAGATTTTAAATTTACATTTATTACAGCATCCCATTGCTCCTCGGTCATTCGCATCAATAAAGTATCTCTTGTAATTCCTGCATTGTTTACCAAAACATCGATTGTGCCAAATTCCTCTACAACATCATCTACCAATTTCTGTGCAGCATCATAATTAGAAGCATCAGAAAGAAAACCTTTTGCTCTTCCACCATTTTTAGATAATTCAATTTCTAATTCGCGTGTTTGAGTAGCTTCTCCAAGATAAGAAAAGGCAACTGTTGCACCTTGAAGAAGGCATTCTTCTGCAATTGCTTTTCCAATACCACGAGAGGCACCAGTAATCAAAACAACTTTATTTTCTAATAATCCCATAAATTCTAATTTTTAGACAAAATTAAGCATACTATCTGTCTCCTACGCAAATTAACTTAAGAAGTTCTTAATTACACGTCTTTTTTAAAAGATTTACAATTCATTTGCATCATAGACAATTAGTCCTTTTACAAAGGTCATCCAAGAATAATTCTGTTGAAATTTCACCTGCGATTGAACTTTGCGTTCAAAAATGACAAATGTTGCGTCCTTTCCTTTCTCCAGCGAGCCTAATTTATTTTCTTGAAATGAGGCAAAAGCTGCCCAAATTGTCATTCCACGTAGCACTTCTTCCAAAGAAATTGCCTCATTCATATAAAAACCCTCGATAGATTCGTCCGTTGCTGTTCTTCGCTGAACTGCCGCATGAATTGTCAAAAATGGATTCGTTCGTTCGATCGGAAAATCTGTTCCAATTGCGAGCATTCCAAATTGACTTAGCAACGTTTTGTAAGCATAAGCACCTTTTATGCGCTCTGCTCCTATTCGGTTTATTGCCCAGCGCTGATCTGAAACTGCATGAGTAGGTTGAACTGAGGGAAAAACAGAATAATCTGCAAATTTTTTAAAATCATTTGGATCAATAACTTGAGCATGCTCGATTCGAAAACGATGATCCTTTTTCTTTTGAAAAGCATCCTTATAAATTTCTAAAACCAAAGCATTTGCAGAATCACCAATTCCATGTGTATTCATTTGATAATCATTTTCAATACAAAATTGCGCCATATCCTTTAATTCCTTCACACTTGTCAAGAGTAAACCATGAGAATGAGCAGCATCATCATAACTTTTCTTCAAATATGCACCTCTAGAACCCAAGGCACCATCTGCCCATATTTTAAAGCTTTGAATAGATAAGTTTTTATATCGAAATTGACCGTATTTTTTTACGAAATTTAGATTTTCCTTACTCATTCTCAACATGGCATAAACATCTAGTTTAAGAGATCCATTTTTCACCATATTCCGAAATAGCGAAATGTGTTGATAATCAATACCAGCTTCGTGAACGCCAGTTATTCCATATTGAAAAAGTTCTTCTTGGATTTCTATTATTGCTTTAGATAAGTCTGAATCCGAAAATTTTGGAATTGAAGCTTCAACAAGTCCTATTGCATTGTCTATCAATATTCCAGTTGGATTTCCGTTCTGATCTAAACTAACTTCACCCCCATCGACAAAAGACTTTGCAGTAATATTTGCTTTCTTCAGAAGACAATCGTTTACAAGTGCTGCGTGTCCATCAATTCTATAAAGACAGACTGGAATTGAAGGAAATAACTTGTTTAATTCTGCATTTGTTGGTAAATCGTTCGTCCCCCATAAAGATTGATCCCATCCTGTTCCGACAATAAAATCTTTGCCTTTTAAACTTTTGTACTTTTCACAGCGAACGAGCACCTCATTTAATGATTTTGAATCAACTAAATCTAAGCTTAATTTTTGCTGTGCATAAAGCAGTAAATGCCCATGTGCATCCGTAAAACCTGGATAGATATCTTTACCTTTTGCATCAATTGTTTCATCGGCTCTGTATTTATTTAATATCTGCCTTTCAGGTCCAACTTCAATTATTTTCCCATTTTTAATTGCCATTGCCTCCTGTACAGAAGATTCATTGTTCATCGTAAAAATTACCGCATTATGAACAATTAAATCAACTTTCTCTCCTTTCATACAAGAAGAAAGAATAAGGACCAAAAATGAAAATAGAAAGGTGTTTTTTTTCATAGAATTTAGAAAGGATATCCGATACCAAAATGAAGAACAGGAACAAATGGTTTTGGCATTTTAGCTTTTGCATTTTCCAATGAACCATGAGTAGCGACACCTTCTTGGTAGTAAGTTTCTCTATAGTTGCTAAATAAATCATTAAAAACCCACTTGGCACCATTTTGATAGGAAGGATTATAAATTGGGAAACCGATATCAACCCTGAGTACGAAAAAATCAAGATCTAGACGTGCACCAAATCCTGAAGCAATACAAAACTGGCTTAAAAAAGAGTCCCAAGCAAATTTTCCACCAATTCTTGAATCTTCTTTGTAGGTCCAAATATTTCCAAAATCACTAAAAAAAGCTCCTTTAAAAGAACTAGTAATAGGAAAGCGATATTCAAAAGAACCTCCAATACGAATATCTGCAACTTGCGTAATTAGACTATTTGAATCAAGATGGTATTTGTACCCGCCTGGCCCTAACGCTCTGGAGCGCCATCCACGATTATCATTTGATCCACCACCAAAAAAACTATAATCGTAGGGCATCGAAGTTGTTGAATTTCCAAAAGGTTTCCCACCACCAACACTTAATTTTAAGTGCAGTGATTGCGCACGCTTTAAATTTCTTGAAGCAATGAATTGATTGTCAATTCGTATAAATTGTGAATAAGGTAAATTCTGAAACATATTTTGACCTAACTCATTTTTTTCTTGAATTTTCCTAAACATATAAAGTAAATTTCCTGCAGCATCAATGGTCGAATTAAAATAAATATAAGCATCTAGGAATCGTTTTTTACCATTAAAATAATCCCGGTCTTTATTGTTATATTCTATTGAAAATTTGAAATCTTTCCAAATAAATTGACTGCTATAACTATTGCTTAGAAACGGATCGTTAATTTGTGATAACTGCTGATTAAAGCTCTCGCTTTTATCAATTCGTACGTATTTTATCCCCGACATAAATGGAAGTCCTAGTTGGAACACCTGAGTTTTTCCACTGAGAAATTTCCACATATAATTTAACTGAAAAACCTGTCTATCAAAAATTGAACGCTTTTCAAGATTGTAAGCCAACAAAAAGAGTGTTCTTGGTTTTTGTCTTTTTGAAAGCATGGTAAGTGGCATAGGAAATAATCCTGGAAAATCAAATTTGATACTCGGACCAAACTCTAAAGTATTAAATGTTCGTTGGTTCGTATTATCATCAAAAATTTTTGGCTGCGATTCAAATCCACCTCCAAATGATAAGGTAATTTTTTCGGCACCTCTAAATAGATTTTTATTCGTGTAATTCAAAGAAGCTGAAGCTCCCAATAGACCAAAAGAAGTGGTGAATTTTGGATCAAAACCAAAGGATTGTTTTTCACTTGGCTCTAAGTAATAATGAACATCAATTAAATTTGAATTTGGAACTTCAATAAGAATGGGTTTAACAGCGCTAAAAACTCCAAGTTGAACCAAAGAACGATAAGACCGATCTAAATAATACTCTTTGTACTTATTTGTATGCTCCAAATAATTTTGAAGCTCCAAAATTTCTGGCTTCAGCCAAGGTTTTTCACCATTGTAGGATAAATTTACAACGCGGAAAAAGTTTGGATCACCAGTCTTTATTTTTCCATTGGATTCTTTTATCTGTTTTTTTGTTGCTGGTAATTTTGTGTATTCCAAAGAATTAATTGTTCGCATAAATTGAGCTGCCAATGGATCTCGGATGTCAAGCTGTTTTTCTTTAAGTAAAGCTTGAAAGTTGCCTTTAACATTTACTGAATCAGCTAAATGGAAATAAACATTATTAATATAAGATTCTACAAAGGGAACTTTTATTAAACTATCTGGATTTATAGAAGATGGGATATATCTGTCGTCAAAATTTACAGTAAGATTTACTTTCATTGTTGATTTCAGCGTGTCAGCCTTAAAACTAATTGTACTAGCATAAAACTTATATATCTGTCTATCACGCATGTATTTTGAAATGTTACTTCTATATTCATCTAAATAATCTAGATCAAAGGGTTGATTTACGAGTGGGTCTTTTCCATTTGCACTTATTTGACTTTGAATAAAACTAGAATTATAGGATTTGATTTTTTCCTGCCCATTGTATTTTACAGAATCAATAATGTAGCGAGGCCCTACTTCAATTTTAAAGTTTGTTTTAGCGAATTGTTTTTTCTCGTTATAGGTCACTTCTCCTTTCACTTTACTATAATAAAATCCCTTTTTTCGAAGATATAATACAATCTGTTCTTGACTTTTAGAAAACAGTAAGGAATCAAATACGATTGGTTTTTGCCCTGACTTATATTTCAACCTTTCTAAAAAAAGTAGTTTGGAATAAATTGTATCCTTTAGTTCCTTTTCTATATAAAAATCCTTATTTTTCGAGCGAGCTTTTTCTATTCTACGCTGATTTATTTTAGAATAACGAACTTTTTTTTGGTCTATTTTTTTAGCAAATCTCTCAAAAGATTTTTGTCTTCTTTTAGCTACTTTTGATGAATCTATTGAATTGTAAATCCTTAATTTTAATGAAATACCTAAGACTTTTTTATTTGGTTGTTGTTTTAAAATATATGAGATATCATCCTTGCTAATTAGCTTACTATCAATTGAAATCTCATTTGCTTTTAATAAATAATTCTTAGCAGGTAACTTGCGTGTTAAACTGCAGGAAGTTATACTCCAAACAAATACAAATGATAAATAAATAAATTTTGCTACTTTCACTTTCTAATACAAATTTAAGCATATTACTTTGGAAAAAATTTCATTACAAAAGTTAAAGTGGATTCGAAGCCTACAAATTAAAAAAAATAGGGAAAAGGAACAATTAATTTTGGTGGAGGGAGAAAAGATAGTGCTTGAATTACTTTCACAATCACGATTCAAGGTAAAACTACTTGTTGGTTCAGAGAAATTTCTCTTGGAAAATAAAATTAGTGCTGATTGCTATAGTGCTAAAAAAGGTGAATTAGAGAAAATGAGTTCGCTTTCAAACGCCCCAGATGCTATTGCTGTGCTTGAAAAAACCGAAAAAGATACTATCAAAAATAATACGCGAACCTTAATTTTAGATGGTATTCAAGACCCTGGTAATTTTGGGACTATCATCCGAACAGCAGATTGGTTTGGAATCACACAAATAGTTTGTTCGCCTTCGAATGTTGAACAGTTTAACCCTAAAACAATCCAAGCATCCATGGGAAGTGTTTTTCGAATTTCAATTCACTATACAGACTTACCGGATTTTCTATCAAGTATAAAAGAACCTATTCATGGTGCCTTATTGGCTGGAACATCTATCTACGAGACAAACGCTGCTGAAATGAACTACTTGGTGCTTGGAAACGAAGGAAATGGGATTTCAAAAGATGTTTTAAGCTATATTACACATCCTATTTTAATTCCTGGAAGAGGAACTGCTGAATCCTTAAATGTTGGAATTGCCTGTGGTATTTTCTTAGCAGAATGGAATCGGGCACTCTGATTGCTTAACACAGCTGATTTTCTCTTAACTTTGTAGCATGAAAAGAGTTGTTGTTGGTCTTTCTGGAGGCGTAGATTCTTCCGTTGCAGCACATTTATTAGTCAAACAAGGATATGAAGTTATCGGTATGTATATGCGGAATTGGCACGACGAATCCGTAACTCTTTCTGATGATTGTCCGTGGATTGATGATTCAAATGATGCGCTTCTAATTGCAGAACAATTGGGAATTCCCTTTCAGGTTATTGATTTAAGTAAGGAATATAAAGAGCGAATTGTAAATTACATGTTTGAGGAATACAAAGTTGGAAGAACTCCAAATCCTGATGTTTTATGCAACAGAGAAATAAAATTTGATGTATTTCTGAAAGCAGCAATGGAACTCGGTGCAGACTTTGTGGCTACTGGACATTACTGCAGGAAAATTCCTCATGCTGACGGTTCTTTTGGCTTATTGGCAGGAAAAGATAAAAACAAAGATCAATCGTATTTTTTGTGTCAGCTATCACAGCAGCAGTTGTCCAAAGCATTGTTTCCAATTGGCGAACTTGAGAAATCTGAAGTAAGAAGAATTGCACATAAAACGAATCTTATCACTGCAGATAAAAAAGACTCTCAAGGACTTTGTTTTGTAGGAAAAATAAGTCTTCCTATTTTTCTGCAGCAACAACTGGCTCCCAAAGAAGGTATAATTATTGAAATTCCAGAATTTTTTCCAGACTTAATGCGCTACCACCAAATACCTGTCAACAAAGAAAACATTGTTGCACTGTCAAATCCTTTTTCTTTTCTAGAAAAAGATGGAATTGAAGTTGCAAAACATCAAGGAGCACATTACTACACAATTGGTCAACGAAAAGGACTTCATGTTGGCGGAAGACCGGAGCCAAGTTATGTAATTGGACTAGACACGATTGAAAATATTGTTTATACAGGGCAAAAAGATAGCCATCCTGGCTTGAATCGACATGCTTTAAAGTTGGAGAAAAGCAGCTTGTCGTGGCTTCAGGAAATTACAATTCCTCCAAAAGGATTGAATTGCATGGTGCGAATTAGATACCGTCAAAACTTTCAGAAAGCATTATTATTACTTCACGATGAGGAATATTATATTTTATTTGAAAAAAAACAAAGAGGAATAACTCCGGGTCAATTTGCTGCTTGGTACCTCAAAGAAGAATTGATAGGTTCTGCAGTTATAGCGCATTAATTTAGGTGAATGCTAAACAATTCCGAATAGTTTTCTTCAGAATCTTCTCCTCGCGATAAAACATCTAAAAGATAAGCAACTTGGAAAATTGTTAATGGACTATTTGTTCCTAAATCGCGGTGTTTAGATAACTTTATTTCAATTTGTGCTGCGGTTTGAATTCTTAAAGATTGCATTGTATTTACAGTTATTAAATTTATTGCTCACTTTACGGAATGAATTCGTGTAGGGTTACACTCCATTTGAAAATAACAGAAAATAAGACAAATTTTCAGTGCTAAAGAATTGGCACATGGATTGACAATTGTAATGTGCAAAGTAATTTATTAATAAATTAGCGCTGCTTATACAACTAACTGACAAACTGTCGCACTAAATAAAGCGAATATGAGTAAAATAAACGATGTGGATTTTTTTGGATTTTCAGGAATTGAAAACGATGCTGAATTTATCCCTTTAATTACAGCTGAAGAAGAAGAAAATGTAAACAAGCAAGTTTTTCCAGATGAACTTCCAATTTTACCCCTACGAAATAATGTTTTATTCCCTGGAGTGGTTATTCCAATTACGGTAGGAAGAGATAAATCCATAAAATTAATTCAGGAAGCAAACAAAGGAAATAAAATAATTGGTGTTGTTTCACAAAAAAACCAAGACGAAGAAGCACCAAAATTTGAAGATTTAAATAAAACGGGAACAGTTGCTCAAATCATTCGCATGCTAAAAATGCCTGATGGAAGCACGACTGTTATCATCCAAGGAAAAAGAAGATTTGAAATTGTTAAGGCTCTACAAACAGAACCGTACATGCGAGCAAAAGTGTCTGTTTTCAACGAAATTCCAATTAAAAAAGGCAACAAAGAGCTGGACATCATGCTTAAAACCATAAAAGATCTTGCTCTTGACATTATCCGAGATAGCCCAAATATCCCTTCAGAAGCACAATTTGCAATAGGAAACATTGATAGCCCATCATTTCTTGTAAATTTTATTTCTTCAAATATGAATGCTGATGTTTCTAAAAAACAAGAAATGTTAGAAGAAACTGACATCAAAAAACGCGTGATGATGGTGATGGAACACCTGACATTAGAAGTTCAAATGCTTGAAATGCGCAATGAAATTCAAAATAAAGTTCGTAAGGATTTTGATAAGCAGCAACGCGATTATTTTTTACAGCAGCAAATGCGCACCATTCAAGACGAATTAGGCGATAACCCTCAAACGCAAGATGTTCAAGACTTTAAAGATCGTGCTGAAAAGAAAAAGTGGAACAGCGTCATTGAAAAATTATTCAAGAAAGAATTAGAGAAAATGCAGCGCATGAACCCGCAAGGCGCAGAATATACCGTTCAGATGAACTACCTCGATCTATTATTAGATTTACCTTGGGGAGAATATACGAAAGACAACTTAGACCTCAATCGCGCACGAAAAATTCTTGAAAAAGATCATTTTGGCTTGGAAAAAGTAAAAGAAAGAATCCTCGAATACCTAGCAGTTTTAAAAATAAAAGGAAATATGAAATCTCCCATTCTTTGCTTTTATGGACCTCCGGGAGTTGGAAAAACTTCCTTGGGGAAATCCATAGCAGAAGCTTTGGGAAGAAAATATGTTCGGATGTCTTTGGGAGGTTTACACGACGAAGCGGAAATTCGTGGCCACCGAAAAACATACATTGGCGCTATGCCAGGACGTATTGTTCAGAACCTTAAGAAAACAGCTTCGGCAAATCCAGTATTTGTTTTAGATGAAGTAGATAAACTTGGGCGTAGCAATCATGGCGACCCATCTTCTGCCCTTCTTGAAGTTTTGGATCCAGAGCAAAATCATGCCTTTTATGACAATTATGTAGAAACCGAATTTGATCTTTCTCGTGTTCTATTTGTTGCTACAGCAAATAATCTCTCAATGGTGCAAGGTCCCTTACTCGATAGAATGGAAATAATCGAAGTAAATGGATATACAATTGAAGAAAAAATTCAAATTGCAAAGCGTCATTTACTTCCAAAACAAATTACAGATCATGGCATTACCAAAAAAGACATACTTGTTGAGGATAAAATTTGGGAGAAATTAATCGAAGAATACAGCAATGAGTCTGGTGTGAGAGGTTTGGATAAGTTGGCTGCTAAATTGGTTAGAAACAGAGCGAGACAAATTGCAATGGATGAAAAATTTACTGCAAAAATTTCTCAAGCGGATTTATTTACCTTTCTTGGAGCCGGAAGATCCCGCACAAAGTACGATAACAACGAAGTTGCAGGAGTTGTAACAGGTTTAGCTTGGACAAGTGTTGGTGGAGATATTCTCTTCATTGAATCAAGTATTACTAATGGAAAAGGGAAATTAACGCTTACAGGAAACTTAGGCGATGTAATGAAAGAATCTGCAGTAATTGCGCTAGAATTTTTAAAAGCACATAGCGCTTACTTAGGTTTAGACCAAGAAATATTTGAAAAACACAACGTTCATATTCACGTTCCTGAAGGCGCAACACCAAAAGATGGACCAAGTGCCGGAGTAACAATGCTTACCTCTCTTGCATCGCTTTTTACGCAGCGAAAAGTAATGAAAAACTTAGCGATGACTGGTGAAATAACACTTCGTGGAGATGTTTTGCCCGTTGGTGGCATTAAAGAAAAAATTCTCGCAGCAAAAAGAGCGGGAATAACTACCCTAATTCTTTGTAATAAAAATAAACAAGATGTAGATGAGATAAACCAAGATTATCTTAAAGGTTTAACGATTCATTATGTCTCAAAAATGAATGAAGTTTTAAATCTTGCATTGTTAAAAGAGAAAGTGAAAAGCGCAATTCAACTATAAGTTTAGCTTTTTTTACGAAACATTTAACTGCCGGTTTCTTTAAAGTGCTTTAAGTCTTTTATGCTTCTTTTTTAAAGTGCGCACTCTCAATACAAATTTGGCGATACCGCCACTAAGGTATAAATTATCCATAAATGAGATGTTTTTCATTCTCTATTTGCTTTCTCAAATATGGATTGCGTATTCCTTTTTCCTCTAATAAATCAACTGGTCGATTAAATATTGACTCTAATTGATCTTTTAAATCGAAGTAATTATCCGCATAATTGACCCACAAATCCAAAAGCCTCATTAATGGTGCTTTTTTCGTTATTCAAGCATTTTCATAAAGAAACGGACGTCAAATAAATTATTATACTACACTTTTCAGGTATTTGCCTTAAAATAAATTTGTATTATTAAGGCTATTACCTTATTTTTGAATTATATTTTAAGGCTTTAACCATATGAAAAACAGTAAACAATATTTGCTTTTACAGCAAACTGACAAGAAATTAGAGCGATTCAAGCATTTAAAAACGATGATTGCTCCACCCAAAGGATGGATAAATACTTTTCGAATATCGTTAAAAATGTCCTTGCGACAACTAGGTAATCGTTTAGCTATTTCAGCGCAAAGTGCTAAAGAAATTGAAGAACGAGAATCCAATGGGACAATTACACTGAATTCACTTCGCGATGCTGCCAATGCTATGGATATGAAATTGGTTTATGGTTTCGTGTCTAAGCACGAATCTTTAGAACAGATGATTGAAAAAAGAGCAAAAGAATTAGCTTCCGAAATTGTAATGCGCACAAATACAACCATGACCTTAGAGGACCAACAAAACTCAAGGGGACGAATTGAGAAAGCAATTGCTCAGAAAACTGTTGAAATTAAATTTGAAATGCCAAAATATTTATGGGATTAGAAATAAATTATCTTGATGGTCAAACTCCACTAACTGAAGAAGAATTTGATGGATTGAAGATTTTATCTATAACATCTCGAGAAGAGTTAGACGAGTTTGAGCAATTAAACATCGAGAAGGCCATACAATGGTCGTTCGGAAAAAAAATCCAAGCCAAAGATTTATTCTCAGAGAAGTTCATTAAGGATTTACATAAACGAATGTATGGAGATGTTTGGTTGTGGGCCGGTTCTTTCAGGAATTCAGAAAAGAATTTAGGGATTAAAAGTTTTTTAATTCCGGTCCAACTCAAACAATTATTAGATAATGTACTATTTTGGTATGAGAACAAAATTCTGACTCCAGATGAAATAGCAGTTCGATTCAAGCATGAATTGGTAAGTATTCATTGTTTTCCGAATGGAAACGGAAGACATTCCAGATTAATGGCAGATTTGATTATGGAAAAACTTTACAATAAACCTTTCCTCACATGGGGTAGTTCGAATTTGGTGAAGGCCACTGAAAAAAGAAAAGCATACATAGAAGCCATTAAAATGGCTGATAATCTAAACCTAACTAAACTCATTTTATTTGCAAAATCTTAGATTTTACAGGATTATTGGTAAAGCTAATTTAGAATTAACAACACACGCTCCACTTCCTCACTCAAAAAACTCAAAAATAACTCAGTGGAGATCACACAAAAAAACCAGTACACGCGTACTAGTTTTTTTCATAGCTTTTTCTCAAAAATCGACCGCTTACGCTGTGAACGAAAATAAATTCACTTCGTGGCTGCTTCGCGGTTTTAAACCTTCGACAGGCTCAGGTCTAGAAAGCCCGAACAGCACGCACATAGCCCGAACTGTACTTAATGTAGTCGTAGGCACTCCCAAGGCTGAAGAAGAAGGCCCACACGTAGTCGCTGCCGTACTCCGTACTACTCCAATAGTAGAGATTAGCAAAACCTCCAATGGCATCTTTATGTGAATACATCTGATTCAATTCAAATTTTGTTGGCAATCTCCAATCTCTAAATTTTGCACCATTTGAGGGATGATTAATAGGATTAGAAATTAAATTTTGAGCTTCAAACCATTGAACATATCCTTGATCTTGTGTTTCTGATACCAAACCGTGTTTTCCATCTGGAGAAACCCAAAAAATATAGCCTCCTTGATCAAGTGATAGGCCTATGCTGTAGGTAGTTGAACTGCCCGATGGGCCTGTTGCACCTGTTAAACCTTGTGGACCTTGTGGGCCTTGTGGGCCTTGTGGGCCTTCCGGACCAGCAGGGCCTTGCGGACCTGTTTCGCCTGTTGAACTGCCCGATGGGCCTGTTGCACCTGTTAAACCTTGTGGACCTTGTGGACCTTGTGGACCTTGTGGGCCTTGTGGGCCTTGTGGGCCTTGTGGGCCTTCCGGACCAGCAGGGCCTTGCGGACCTGTTTCGCCTGTTGAACTGCCCGATGGGCCTGTTGCACCTGTTAAACCTTGTGGGCCTTGTGGGCCTTGTGGGCCTTCCGGACCAGCAGGGCCTTGCGGACCTGTTTCGCCTGTAGCACCAGCGTTTCCTGTTGCTCCTTCACTCGCAGCATTTAGATTAATCCATCCTAATGAACCTGTAGTTATTGATGAAACCGAAGTTTCGAAAGCGAAATCTGAATCTGTGAAGAAGCTATAATAATTAGTGGTTGTATTATCATACGATCCAATAAATGGATTACCTCCTGCATATGGATTATTGGCATCTACCAACAACCAATTAGGAAATTCCCAAAAATTACCACCGTAATTACCGCCATTATAAGTCATATTAATGGTGTAATTATTTCCTGCTATTACAGATACGTCTGTTGGGCTAATGGTATACCAAGCGCCACCTTCCTGGTATGTAACAGCAACAGTAGTTTGGTATAATATGGCCCCTACATTACCAGCACCTGAACGAATATAAATTGTGACTGAGATTGGTGGACCCATAACATTTAACAATACCCGCACACTCGAAAGTGTTCCGCTAACACCTGCAGTAAAGCTTTGTGATACGTCTGGCGCAGAAGAGCCATTGTTAAAATTCAATTGTGCTTGATCCACTGCAGTCGTTCCAGCTGTTCCATAACTGTATCCTTGAAATTTCCTTTCTGTGGTATTGTAAATCATCATTCCTTCAGCAGCCGTTAAGTTATTACGCTGAGCAGTTGTCATTCTTGGCAATAACAAGGAGCCGGTAGTTGATGTAATATCTATTGCGGCACTGGAATTTGGTATTGCTGTTCCAACGCCAATAGTTCCTGTATTTAAAACATTTAATCCATTTGCATTATTTCCGACTACTAAGACTTGCCCTAGGTTTTGAGCACTACCACCAACTCCGTCGGCACCCGCTGGACCTTGTGGTCCTTGTGGACCCTGAGGTCCTGTTTCACCAGTTGCGCCATCGATTCCTGCTGGACCTTGAGGGCCTTGAGGGCCAGTTGTTCCATTTGCACTAAACAAAGCATAAGGAACACTCAGTAATTCATTACTGCTAGTAATTGTGTAATTATTACCTCCATTTAAATCAGTTTCTGTTTTCACATAGTATGGTCCTGCTGCCCAATCTATACCTGAAAAAGTACCACTGA
>JBIKOE010000062.1:0-9020 GCA_044358215.1 Crocinitomicaceae bacterium | reverse complement strand
CTTTGTGAACAAAAACATCTACTTCAGTACCGATTTCATTTTCAGGAAGCAAGTATTTTTTTGGTAATAAAACCTCATTTTCTAGAATATCTTCCAAATATGCTCCAGGAGGAGTAATTCTGTTTATCGTTAATCGGTTAATTCTTCCTAGTTGCATCAGTCGTTCTTTTTCTTTTTTCTTGGTTTATACTTACCAGTTGTAATAAGCAATCTGTTTGGGTCGTCTTTTTTCTTAATGCGTTTTTGCTTAGGTAATTTATCTTCATTAATTTCTTCGCTATTTTCTTCGCTTTCAGGTGTTCTTGCCACATGATTAATTGCACTTGAATTTATCTCTGTATTTGGGTTTAACCAAGTATTTTTCATTTGTTTTTTTTCTGCTTTGCCATCCTTACCGATTATATAAATTTGCTGCATTTTGTCTTTATCCTCCTCATTGATTGCAATTACATCCTCCTTAAGAATCCACATTTCATCATCATAGGAGTATGAATCATAAGACATATCTGGAACATAAAAAGAATAAACACCTGCTAATCCTGGCGCCTCTGGAGAGAGATGATCAAAAACGATGCGCTTGTATTTTTCGTCAAAACGAAGAGACATACTTGATTTATCTGCATATTCGAATGCTATGCGTTTTTTTATAGTTTTATTTTCCTTAAAAACAGGACTTCCAAGCTTTAAATTACTTCCATTAAAAGTTAGTACATCCAACAATTTAAAATTACTTACCGTCGTTCCACCATCCCAACCCATTAAAAGGTACTCTGTTCTTGAGTTCCGTTCGAATGGAAGAATTTTATAATAAAGTGCACCATACCAATTTTTTGCATCAATTATTCCCTCAGGTTTAGCCATGTAGGGATCTAAATTGTCAATTAATTCTGTCACTCGTACAATATTTTTTTCTGAATCCCAGCGAAGAACAAAAGCACAATAAGAATAACTAAAATCAGTATATTCAATATTCCAATTAATAATTCGGAGGCTTTCATCTGGACTATCAATAATAGCTAATGATTTCATGTGTTTGAATTGGTACTTAAAAACTCCTTCAATTTTTAAAAATGAAGCCATTTCAGATTTGAAGGTTAGATTTAAACGATTCATTTCTTCGTCTGTTTTTGCAGCGCGAAGTTGAAGTAATTTCTCATTTAATTCAATTTCTTTTTGCTCCAACAAATCTTGAGAATTTATAGTAGAATTTAGTAAAATAAATAGAACTAATAGAAAACTAATTTTCATAGATACTTTATAACGTTTTTCTGATGATTTTGTTACCGCTTAGAGCTTTTTTAATTTTGCGATAGTTTCTTCAGGATTAATGGAGTTAAAAACAAAACTGCCTGCCACTAAAGCATTTGCTCCAGCTTTTACAAGTAAAGGCCCATTTTCAAGATTTACTCCACCATCTATTTCAATTATACAACTTGCATTTTTAGCAAGAATTAGCTTTTTTAATTTTTCAACTTTCTCGATACTAGAAGGAATAAATTTTTGTCCTCCAAACCCAGGATTAACAGACATAATCAAGACCAAATAAAGATCGCATATTACTTCCTCTAGCTCACTAACGGGTGTATGAGGATTGAGAGCAACTCCAGCTTTCATTCCTAATTCTTTTATTGCGGAAATTGTCCTGTTTAAGTGGGGACATGCTTCATAATGAACTGTTAAAATATCTGCGCCAGCTTTCTTAAAAGCACTTAGATATACATCTGGATTAGCGATCATTAAATGCACATCCAAAATTTTGTTTGTGTTTTTACGAATTGCTTCTAGAACAGGAAAACCAAATGAAATATTAGGAACAAATACGCCATCCATCACATCAATGTGCAACCAATCTGCTTCTGAGTTATCTAGCATTTTTGTGTCGCGCTCAATATTTCCAAAATCACAAGACAAAACAGATGGCGAAATGATCATTTTATTTTTTTTTTCAAATTTAAGCTAATTTTCTTCCTTGAAATAAAAATAGTATTTAAAAAATGTAATTTAGTACATTATACAAGTTTTTAAAAAATAAGATTAGGCAAAATATGAATATCGTTTCTATCATAATTGTAATTACAGTTTTAATTTCTTTTCAGGCTAACAAAAATCCTGACTTAAAACAACGCTTCCTTTATATTCCCTACCAGCTTAAGCACAATAATGAGTTCTATCGCCTTATTTCGCATATTTTTATACATGCTGATATAAGTCATTTAGCTTTCAACATGATTTCGCTCTATTTTCTTGGAAGTACGCTATCATTTTACTTTATAGATTATTATGGTTTACAATTGGGTACTGCTTATTTATTAATACTTTATTTTGCAGGAGCAATTTTTGCATCTCTCCCCTCTTTTTTAAAAAACCAAGATAATCCTACTTATAGAAGTTTAGGAGCTTCAGGTGCAGTGTCTGCAGTTATTTTTGCAGCTATTATATGGAACCCAACAATGTCTTTAGGAATTATGTTTTTCCCCTTTCCAATTCCCGCATATATTTTTGGCCCTATTTATTTAGCGATCGAATATTTTTCAATGAGGAGAGGAGGGACAGGTGTAGCACATGATGCCCATTTGGGAGGAGCATTATTTGGTATTTTATTTGTATTACTTTTGAATATTGAAAAAGGAAAAGAATTTTTAGATTTATTTTTTTAGATTATGGCACTTTTATATGTTAACAACAACGGCACAGTTTTATCAAATGATGCGCCTACAATACATCCTGGAAATAGGAGTCACTTATATGGCGACGGAGTTTTTGAAAGTATCCGAATAATGTCAGGGAGAACCTTAAATTTAGAAAACCACATTTCTAGAATGTTGGATGGTGCAAAAGCAATTAAGTTGAGAACACCTTCTCTCTATTCTACCTCATTTTTTGAGGAAAAGATATCTGAATTACTCAAAAAATCAGAAATTAATGATGGTGGACGTTGTCGCTTATCATTGGATCGAAAGCCAGGAGGTGCGTACTTACCTGAAACGAATGAAAGTTCATTCTATATTGAGGTATATCCTTACCAAGTAAGTCATTTTGAATTAAATGCAAAAGGTTTTGAGGTTGATATTTATCTTGATATAAAACTTCAGAAAAATTTTCTTTCAAATTACAAAACAAAAGCAGGATTACATTATGTTATGGCTGCTTTAAGTGCAAAAGAAAAAGAATTAGATGATGTATTTATGAGTGATTACAGGGGAAATATTTTAGAAACATCTTCCTGTAATCTATTTATCGTAAGTAATGGTGTGTTGTATACTCCTGGTTTAGCGGAGGGATGTATTGCCGGAACAATGCGTATGCAAGTAATAAATTTAGCAATTCAAAATGGCATAAAGGTTTACGAATGCGCTATTTTACCTCAACATCTTTTGGCAGCTGACGAAATCTTTTTAACTAATGCTATTCGAGGTATTAATTGGATTGGTGGGTATAGAACCAAGCGATATTCTAATAATATGTCACGAAAATTAGTAGTTCTCCTCAATGAATATTGGGAAAAACAATTAGAGCTTTAAAATTATGTTATCCTAAGCACTTATAAAGAATTTTCTTTCTTAGAATAATATTTATTTTTCAACAATTGAAGAAATTTTGAAGAGAATTTTTATACCTTTAAATCTCATATTTTTTAGTTCCTATGTTCCTTATTTTTGATACTGAAACCACAGGCTTGCCTCGTAATTATAATGCACCGATAACGGATACAAGTAATTGGCCGCGTGTTGTTCAATTGGCTTGGCAACTTCATGATGAGTATGGAAAGTTAATCGAACACAAGGATTTTTTGATTCGTCCAAAGGGCTTTAATATTCCAATTGAGGCTGAAGGAATTCATGGAATTTCTACTGAGCTTGCAAGTATTGGCGGTGATGAATTGGAAGATGTACTTGGTTTATTTAAAAAGGCCTTGCAAAAAACAAAATTTATTGTTGGTCATAATCTAAAATTTGATATCAATGTCGTAGGCTGCGAATTTTTTAGAATAGGTGAAGAAACACCTTTAATACATCCAATTTTAGATACCTGCACAGAAAAAACGGCAGAACTTTGTAAACTGCCTGGTGGTCCTTACGGTAAATTTAAATTACCTACTTTATCTCAATTGCACGATTTCTTATTTAATGAACCATTTTCAGAGGCGCATAATGCAACTGCTGACGTAGAAGCAACAACACGTTGTTTTTTGGACTTGATTCGACAGGGTAATTATTCCTTAGAACAACTTTCACAGGGTTCGGGATTCATTGAGGAATACCGCAAAATAAATCCTTCTCCCATTCAAAGTATTGGCTTAAAACATTTAAATTTAAAGCTTGAGAGCACAAAACTACGAGAAGCTAAAAAGGTAGCATTAGGTGATAAAAAGGAATCAAAAAATGAAATTCCCAACGATTTAAAAGATACACCATTTGCTCATTTGCACAATCATTCTAAGTTTACAATCCTACAATCTACTTCAGAGGTTCAAAAATTAGTTGAAAAAGCAGCTGAATTAAATATGCCAGCAGTTGCATTAACAGATACAGGAAATATGATGGCTGCATTTCATTTTGAAAAAGCAGCGAATAAATACAATTTATCGATTAAAGAGGAACGAGAACAGGCGAATAAAGATGGACTTCCTTTTGATAAAAATGAAATTTTACCGATTATTGGCTGCGAATTTAATGTATGTGCTGATCTAAATGATAAAAGTCAAAAGGACAATGGTTATCAAGTTGTTTTCTTAGCAAAAAACAAAGCGGGCTACCAAAATCTAATAAAGTTGGCTTCCATTGCTTACACCAAAGGGATGTATTATGTGCCTAGAATTGATAAAAAATTGATTGAAGAGTATAAAAGCGACATCATTGTTCTTTCAGGAAATTTATACGGAGAAATTCCAAATTTAATTCTAAATGTTGGCGAAAATCAGGCGGAAGAGGCATTAATCTGGTGGAAAAATACATTTAAAGATGATTTTTATATCGAATTAAGTCGGCACAATTTAGAAATTGAGAACCGTGTAAATACTACTTTGGTTGAATTAGCTCATAAACACGATGTTAAAATAGTAGCAACTAACAATACCTTTTACTTAAGTCAGCATGATGCCCAAGCGCACGATGTTTTATTGTGTGTCAAGGACAATGAACTTGTTGAAACACCTAAAGGGCGTGGCCGTGGATTTCGATATGGACTTGAGAACGACCAATATTATTTTAAATCAAGTGATGAAATGAAGGCGCTTTTTAGCGATCTTCCAGAGGCAATTATTACAATTTCAGAGATACTATCAAAATGTGAGCATTATCCTCTTGCAAGAGAAGTACTGCTTCCTGCTTTTGATATTCCAGCAGAATTTATTTCAAAAGAAGATGCAAATGATTCCGGAAAACGAGGTGAGAACAACTATTTAAAACATCTAACATTAAAAGGTGCAGAAAAAAGATACGGTGAAATTTCTGAGGAACTTCTTGAAAGAATAGATTTTGAATTGGCTACAATTGAAAAAACCAATTATCCTGGGTATTTTTTGATTGTCCAAGATTTTTGTCAGGCAGCTAGAGAAATGGGGGTTTCTGTTGGACCTGGTAGAGGTTCTGCTGCTGGATCTGTTGTGGCTTATTGTACAGGGATCACAAATATTGACCCAATTAAGTACGATTTACTCTTCGAGCGTTTCTTGAATCCAGATCGTGTTTCTATGCCAGATATTGATATAGATTTTGATGACGAAGGTCGCGGCCGTGTTATAGATTACGTAATTCAGAAATATGGTGCAAATCAAGTGGCTCAAATCATAACTTTTGGTACAATGGCAGCTAAATCTGCTATTCGCGATGCTGCACGAGTTATGAATTTACCGCTCCCAGAAGCTGATCGCTTGTCAAAATTAGTTCCTGACCTTTCCTTAAAAAACATTCTTTCTTGGGAAGAAGTTGCTGTAATTGATCATTTAAAAAATCAAGAAGCAATTTTGAATGCAAAAGAATTAAGACGCGTAGCGCAAGGTTCTAATTTAGCTGCTCAAGTGCTTCAAAAAGCAATGGAAATTGAGGGGTCACTAAGAAATACTGGAATTCATGCCTGTGGAATTATTATTACTCCAGATGATTTAACAAATTTTGTTCCTGTTGCCTTAGCAAAGGATTCTGATATGGTGTGTACGCAATATGATAATTCAGTTGCGGAAGATGCCGGCTTACTAAAAATGGATTTTTTAGGACTAAAAACATTGACTTTGATTAAAGATGCCGTGAAATTGGTCAAAGCTACTCAAGGCATTGATTTGGATCCCGATTTATTTCCAATTGAAGATGAGAAAACATACTCTTTGTTTCAAAAAGGAGAAACTATTGGCATATTTCAGTACGAATCTACGGGTATGCAAAAACATCTGAAAGAATTAAAACCGACTGTTTTTGCAGATTTAATAGCAATGAATGCTCTTTATCGACCCGGACCAATGGAATACATCCCATCTTATTGTAAACGGAAAAATGGTGAAGAAACAATTAGTTATGATTTGGAAGAATGTGAGGAGTATTTAAAAGAAACTTACGGAATTACTGTCTATCAAGAACAAGTGATGCTTTTATCTCAAAAAATTGCAGATTTTTCAAAGGGCGAAGCGGATACTCTGAGGAAAGCAATGGGAAAGAAAGACAGAAAAGTCTTAAATAAAATGAAACCACTATTCATAGAGCGAGCAGGTGCAAAAGGACATAAAATTGAAGCTCTTGAAAAGATTTGGAAAGATTGGGAGGCCTTTGCTGCTTATGCATTTAATAAATCTCACTCAACTTGCTATGCTTGGATTGCTTATCAAACTGCTTATTTAAAAGCAAATTATCCTGCAGAATACATGTCTTCGGTTTTAAGCAATAATATGAGTGACATAAAGCAAGTTACTTTTTTTATGGAGGAATGTAGAAGAATGGGCTTAGAGGTTTTAGGCCCGGATATAAATGAAAGTACATACACCTTTTCTGTAAATAAAACAGGGGCTATCCGTTTTGGACTCGGGGCAATTAAAGGACTTGGGTCTTCTGCTATTGAAGCAATTATAGAAGTAAGAGAAACTGGATTATTTCAGTCAATTTTTGATATGACTAAAAGAATAAATTTGAGGGTTTGCACAAAAAAATCATTTGAAAGCTTGGCTTATGCCGGCGCTTTGGATTCATTTAAAAATGTTCACAGAGCTCAATATTTCTTTGTCGATGGAAATAATAGAAGTTTTTTAGATAATGCGATGAAATACGGCATAAATTTTAAGGAAAACCAATCATCAGCTCAAGAATCGTTGTTTGGAGTTGGTTCAGAAGTGTCTATGCCTGAGCCAAATGTGCCTCAATGTAGTGAATGGCCAAATATTTTTCAATTAAACAAGGAAAAAGAGGTTATTGGGATTTTCATCTCAGGACATCCACTTGATGATTTTAAGCCAGAAATTGATGCATTTTGCAATGGAACTTTAGCAATGCTTAGTGATTTACAATCATATAAAGGCCGTGATATAATGCTTCCTGCAATAGTTACTTTATCAGAACACCGTTTCACAAAAAATGGAGATGGATTTGGAGTATTGACAATTGAAGACTACCAAGATTCTTTTCGCTTGAATTTATTTAAAGAAAATTATTTGCGTTTTAAGCATTTTATGGTTGCCGGAACGTTTATCCTTATTAAAGGAAGAGTGGAAGTTCCAAGGTACAGAACGCAACTGGAATTTACTCCGTTTAGTATTGAACTTTTACAAGAACTAAGAGAAAAAAATACGAAACAACTACAATTAAAAATTTCTTCTCGCGCAATGGATGAATTATTAATTGAAAAATTAAATCAATTGTTCGCAGATAATAAAGGTTCTTGCCCTATTCAATTTACTGTTTTTGATACTATAGAAGGTCTTGAAATAAATTTACCATCTCGATCTGTACGTGTCAAACCTAGTAATGAACTATTTAAGGATTTGGCGAAATTAGATATTGATTATAAATTAAATTAGGTAAAAACAAAGATTTAGTTTGATTCACTTTGATTTATAAATACGCTATTTAAATTCAAAAAAATAATCGAAATATTAATTCTCCCTGTAATTTCAAGGATCCCTAAATTTAGTTTTCCGAATATTTAAACATAAAAAAAACCATTTCTAGCGAAATGGTTTACTTAATTTAGTTTGGCTTATGCTTCTTCGAAAGGAACTAAAATTCTTCCGCAGTATTCGCAAACGATGATTTTTTTCTTCGTTACGATATCTAATTGTCTTTGAGGTGGAATTTTATTAAAACAACCTCCACAAGATCCACGAACAACTTGAACAACTGCAAGACCATTTTTTGCATTTTCACGAAGGCGCGTATATGCAGATACCAATCGGCTCTCAATGTTCTTTTTTGCGTCTAAAGATGCTTTTAGTAAGCGGTCTTCATCAATTTTTGTTTCACTAATAATAGCGTCTAGTTCAGAAGTCTTTGTATCCAAATCTTCTTGCTTGATTGTTAATCGATCTGTTGCCTCTGTTAAAATTTCTTTTTTCCCTTCAATTTTAAATTTCGACTCTTTCGCTTTCTTTTCGTTTAATTTGATTTCTAATTCTTGAAACTCAACTTCTTTAGCTAAAGATTCAAACTCACGATTATTTCGGACATTATTTTGCTGCTCCTTATATTTTGCAATCGCAGTTTCAGAATCTTTAGATCCTTGTTTACGATCAGAAATATCAGTTTCAATTTCATTGATTTCATCATTAATTTTTGCGATTCTTGTAGTTAAACCAAGAACTTCATCTTCCAAATCTTGAACTTCTAATGGAAGTTCACCACGAATTGTTCTAATACGATCAATTTCTGTATCAATTTGTTGAAGTTTTAATAGCATTTCAAGTTTATCGCTAATAGTAACGTCTTTCTCTTTCTTTTTAGTTGCAGTTGCTGCCATGTTCTAAAAGTAGTTTATTGGATTTGTATTTATTTCTGTTAAATGGATTGCAAAGTTAGTAAATTTTTCTTTAAGTTTCTCAGCTA
>JBIKOE010000025.1:0-28591 GCA_044358215.1 Crocinitomicaceae bacterium | reverse complement strand
TTGAAAAGCTTTAAAGTCATAAGCACTTGAAATAATCCTCTAAAATAATTCTTTCTTTTCAATTAAATGATTTTGTGCTTAAAACAAGTCTATTCACTAACTTTGTGGCTCGAATTATGAGCATGCAAATTTTTGATGGAGTAGAAAATTTAGAGGGATTAATTAATCCCGTTTTAACGATCGGCACTTTTGATGGTATTCATCTTGGGCATCAAAAAATAATTAAAAATCTTATTAGAGAGGCAAGATCAATAAATTCTGATAGTGTTTTGCTTACATTTTTTCCTCATCCAAGGATGGTGCTTTTTCCAGAAGATACTAATTTACAATTAATTCAAACGCAAGAAGAAAAATACAATAAGCTAGCTGAACAAGGCCTTCAGAATATTATTGTGCAGCCATTTTCAAAAGAATTTGCAAAACTTACCGCTCTTGAATTCATTGAAGAAATAATCGTAAAAAAAATTCGAGCAAAGAAAATTATTATTGGTTATGATCATCAGTTTGGGAATTCTCGTGAAGGAAATATTAATTTTTTAAGAGAATACAGCGATAAATTTGGTTATGAAGTAATTGAGATTCCTGCAAAAGAAATCGATGAAATCAATGTAAGCTCAACTAAAATTAGAACGGCAATAAACGAAGGTGATATTGAAACGGCAAATCTTTTCCTAAATGCTGCATTTGAAATAAATGGCACAGTAGTTCATGGAAATGAAATTGGAAGGAGTATTGATTTTCCTACAGCAAACATTCAGATAGCAGATAAAAATAAAATAATTCCAAAAAATGGAGTTTATGCCGTAAAAATACTCGTGAAGGATAAAAATTATTTCGGAATGTTAAATATTGGAACGCGACCAAGTATTTCTAAACAGCTATCAAAAACAATAGAAGTAAATATTTTTGACTTTGAAGAAATGATTTATGATTTGACGATTAAAATTACTTTCCACAAACATATTCGTGAAGAAAAATATTTCAGTAATTTAGAAGAATTAAAGTCACAATTACAACTTGATGCGTCTTTTATTCGTGCTTTTTTTGAGCTTCCTTTGGTCTAGTTTTTTTTCACAGAAAGAGGCATTCATTACTTATAATTGGAGTGAAGTACAGGCAGCTAATCCAGATACTATTTTTTCACTTAGCTTCGCAAAAGAAAAATTAAGTGAACTCCCTAGTCAACTTTGGAAATTTAAAAAGCTAAAGGCTTTAAATCTTAAACGAAATAAATTTGAGACCCTGCCCGATAGTTTAGAGCAATTGACAGAAATAGAATTTCTTGATATTAGTCAC
This sequence comes from Crocinitomicaceae bacterium, assembly GCA_044358215.1. GTDB lineage: Bacteria > Bacteroidota > Bacteroidia > Flavobacteriales_D > Crocinitomicaceae > UBA952. The sequence goes on along the minus strand of JBIKOE010000025.1, from coordinate 27,295 downwards.
AATAGATTTGCAGTTTTCCCACTTTCAATAACGCGACTTTATAAATTAAAAGTGCTCAAAGCTTCAAGTAATAAGCTAAACTATATATCTAATAATATTGAAAATTGTGAGAAACTTGAAGAAATAGATTTGTATGATAATTTAATTGAGGACATTGGAAAAGGACTCTATAAGCTTAAAGAATTGCGTTTATTAGATTTAAGAGGTGTAATGTATGGTACAATTTTTCAGTCACAGCTAAAAGCTAGTTTACCAAATGTAAAAATCAAGTTGGATCCGCCTTGTAAATGCATGGATTAATCTTAATAATTGTATTCTAAATGAAACATATTAATAAATTTGAAAAAAAATAAAAGATTATGGAATTATTAAATCTGATTTTTAAACTCGGAGTTTTTTTTTCTATTTATGGATTTCTTTGGTTTTTCATTGATCTCGGTCTTACTTTTTTAGCTGGTGGAAGAAAAAGAACAACAGTAGAAATCTATCTTTTAAAAGGCATTAAATATGCATTTTTAGTTAATGTTACTTTTTTGTTCTCAGTAGATCTCAACAAGCATCACATTAATTTTTATAATTTAATGCCTAGCGCATTAATTTTAATTACCTATTTCATCGGAATGCTTCAACAAAAAACAAGACAACAAGTTTTTATGGGGCAATTTGCAAAGTCCCAAACTACAGTAGGTATTAATATTAAATCTGAAATATTTTTAATTACTCTATGCAGTTTTTTATTTTTTGGCTTATTATGGTATCCTCAGTTTGCTGAAAACGCAGTTGCTTTGTGGTTTCAAAAAAGTATTTTAGACATTGAATCAACAGTTATAATTGGTTTTATCTTTAAAATTATAGGTTTTTTCTTTTTACTAGGGATGATTTTTAAAATGCTTAATGCTGTTAATTATCTGATTTCAGGAAAGCCACTATTTGACATTAAATCAAGGTTTAGTAGAACCAATGAGGAAAAAAATGATAAGCATTTTGATGATTTTGAAGAATTAACTTAGTTTTAAATAAAAATATGGATGAAAAAGAATTGATTGAATTATCCGAAGAGATTATTGGATCGCTTACAAAACTTCTGTTAGGAGAAAGCCCTGGCTTCTTATCAAATAGTTTATTTAAGAAATTAAATTCTAACAAACATTTTGATGAAATAAAATCCCTTTATTCTTCTTTCATTGTTTCTTTTGAAGGTCAATATAAAGATGCAGCCGAGTTAAAAAAATTAAGTGACTTTCGTTATAAAATTGTAGAACTCTATCAATCTGGCTTGTAGAGACAAGAAAATTGTTGAACTTTACAGCATGAATCAAACTTTTGGAAAAGAGTATAAGTTATGTAGCCACACCCTTATTGAGAAATTATTTCAAGAAGGAGAAAAATTTCGAGACTTTCCTTTTTTAATAAATTATTTGCGCCTTGAAAAACCAATTTCTCAAAAGGATTTTAGTGTTTTGATTTCTGTTCCCAAAAGACGATTTAAGCATTCTCATGACCGTAATTATCTCAAAAGATCAATTATTGAAGCCCTTCGTAAAAATAAATTTATACTTGAAGAAACTAAAGTATTCAAAAATAGGTCTTTTGCTATCGCAATTATTTATAATTTTAATTCTCTTCTTACTGCAAGTGAAATTGAAGATAAGTTAGTCTCAACTTTAATTAAATTTGTAGCACAAATTAAACAAATCAACTAAAAATGAAGATTATATTTTTTAACATTATTCTATTTATTCAACTTATTTCATTTTCTGCACTAGGGCAATCTAATGGTTTTGAAGTGCTTAAGAATCTCGAAATTATGGATCAAGTATATGAACACTTAGATTTATATTTTGTAGATGAGCCTAAAAATGGCACGCTTTCAAAAACAGCTATTGATGCAATGCTTAAGGAGTTAGATCCTTATACGGTTTATTATCACGAGTCAGACATTGAAGATTACAGGATGATGACAACTGGTCAATACGGTGGAATTGGCGCTTTAATTGTAAAAATAGGAAGTGAGACATATATTAGTGAACCTTATGAAGGAAATCCTGCAGAAAAAAGTGGTTTAAAAGCAGGAGATAAAATTCTTTCAATTGATGGAAAATCAATGCTAAATAAATCTTCAGACGAAGTTTCATCTGCATTAAAAGGCCCAAAAGGAACAACTATTAAAATAGAAATCGAACGGAAAATAGAAGGGAGAAAAATAATTTCAGTTACTAGAGATGAAATAAAAATTCCTGATGTTCCTTATTTTGGAATGATTGAAAAAAAAACAGGTTATGTTAAACTCAATAGTTTTACACAGACTGCTGCTTCAGATATTCAATCTGCACTAAGTAAATTAAAAGGTGATGGAATGGAAAGTTTGGTTTTAGATTTGCGCGGAAATGGTGGAGGTTTATTAATTGAGGCAGTAAAAATTGTTAATTTTTTTACTGAAAAAAATCAAGTAGTAGTAACAACAAAAGGAAGAGTGAAAGAGGAAAATAGAGTATACAAAACATTGGATGAGCCAATTGATCTTAATTTGCCACTTTGTGTACTTATAGACGGAGGATCTGCTTCAGCTAGTGAAATAGTTGCTGGCAGCTTGCAAGATTTAGATCGCGCGGCAATTATTGGGCAGACAAGTTTTGGGAAAGGATTGGTTCAGCGAACCTATGATTTAAAATATGGGTCAAAAATAAAAGTAACCATCGCAAAATATTATACGCCTTCTGGTCGCTGTGTTCAACGATTAGAATACTACGATAAAGAAAATGGGGATAAAGCTCAAGACGTTGCTGATTCATTACTTAAAACATTTAAGACTAAAAATGGAAGGGATGTCATTGATGGCAGAGGAATTGAGCCGGATATTAAAATCGAATTGCTTGACTTGAGTAGGCTTTCTGCACTTCTACTTTCTGAGAACCATATTTTTAATTATGCAACTGATTATGCCTATAAAAATCCAACAATTCTACCAGCAGGGGAATTTAAATTATCTGAAGCTGATTTTCTAGAATTTAAAGCATACATTAATAAACAAGAGTTGAAATACACAACAGCATCAGAAGAATTATTAAGTAAAATGAAGGAAATAGCTGAAAAAGAAGGTTTTTCAAAAGATATTGAAGTGGAATACAATAACATGATGTCAAAAGTAATCCCATCAAAAGAAAGAGATTTAGAAAAATACAAGGAGGAAATATGTCAAATGCTAGAGAATGAAATTGTCTCTCGCTATTATTTTCAAAAAGGAAGGACAATAGATTCTTTCCGAAATGATGAAGCAATTAAAAAGGCGCTTTCTTTATTTGAAAATTCTTCGAATTACAATACTATCTTGAAAAAATAAACGTTTAACGTTTATGTTTTTAAAACTTCGGCAAGCTTTAATTCAAGATAAAATTCACTTTTTTATTCTTTCACTTCTTCTTGTTGGCATTGTTTCAAGTAAATTTTTCTTGTCGTTAGGAATGATGCTTGGCGGCTTAAATTTATTGCTTGTTGCAGATTTTAAGGGGAATTTCGCTCATCTCAAAAAAAACTTTTTCTTTATTTTTATTTTACTTTTTTATCTGATACATCTTCTAGGAATGTTGTGGACAGATGATAGTTCACATGGTTTTGATGATTTAAGGGTTAAGGCATCACTTATTGCTATTCCATTGATTATTTGCTCCAATCCCATTCCAACTACTTCAATAATTCGAAAACTATTTCTACTTTTTATATTAACCCTCCTTGTAACTTCTATTTATAATTTTACTATTTACACGTTATTTAGAGAACTCTTTGAACTAAATGATATTCGAGATTTATCGCGTTTTGGATCTCATATCCGTTATGGAATATTAATTGCCATCGGAATCCCAGTACTTATTGAATTGAAATCTTATTATCCAAAATGGAAATATCTTTTTTTGACAATTGGACTTTGGTTTTTGTTTTTCTCTTATTACAGTCAAGTTTTATCAGGAATAATCGCTGTATTAATTGTTGTCTTTGGAACACTGCTTTGGAAGCTCTTTAATGCTAAAAAATATTTTTGGGCACTCGGAATCATCTCCATTTTTCTTGTTTTGATTTCTTCTACAATACTCTATTTAATGATTCCTATTGAGAATAACGAAACGTCCCCAGCAAATTATATTTCCCTAAAAGAAGAATGGAATAAACGTTCACTTATTCCATATGATAGCTTGGATTTACGCAAGCAAAAACTTTCAAGTACTTTAGAAAGGTATCTACATTCAAAAAAATTACCTGTTAGAGGAGATGGTGTATTGAAATTAAGTTCAAAAGACATACATAATATTGAATTAGGATATGCAGATATTAATGAAGCAAAATCCGGATTGATGGCAAGACTTTATGGTGTGCGTTTTCAAATTCATAATGCCAGTAATCCAAACGGTCATTCAATTTTAGAAAGGATAGAGTATTGGAAAACGGGTTGGCAAGTAATAAAAGAAAACTGGGTTTTTGGTGTTGGGACAGGAGATAAAAAAATTGCGATGGAGAAAATGTATGAAAGAAAAAACTCAAAATTACTTCCTGAAAGGAGATTGCGCGCACACAATACTTATATTACTTTTTGTTTGACTTTTGGAATATTTGGCTTAGTATTCTTTTGCTATATTCTATTTAATTTTTTACGCTTTCAATTGAAAAATCAGTCGCTAATAGGTTTTCTATTTATTTGTGTTGCAATTATCACCTTTATTTTTGAAGATAGTCTTGAAACTCAAATGGGAGTTTCTTTTTTCGCTTTCTTTTTTGCACTTTTTTCCCGTAAAATTCAAACTGAAGAATTGAATGCATGATTTTTCTTAACTTCGCATCAAGATGTCAATAGAAGTCAAAAATTTATTTAAATACTACGGCGAGCAAGCTGCTGTTTGTGATATTAGTTTTTCGGTTAAAAAAGGAGAAATTGTTGGATTTTTAGGCCCTAATGGAGCAGGGAAATCTACAACAATGAAAATAATGACCGGATTTATTCCTGCTTCTTCTGGAGAAATTCATATCTGTGGAATGAAAGTGGATGTGGAGAATCTTAAAACACGGCAAATAATCGGTTATTTACCAGAGAATAATCCCTTATATACAGAAATGTATGTCCGAGAATACTTAGAATTTGTAGGCCGGATTTATAAAATAAAAAACCTGAAGAATCGTGTTTCGGAAATGATTCAAACACTTGGTTTAGAACTCGAACAAAACAAAAAAATTGGGGATTTATCAAAAGGTTATAGACAACGAGTTGGCCTTGCTCAAGCAATAATTCACGATCCACAAGTATTAATTTTAGATGAACCCACAAGTGGTTTAGACCCAAATCAACTAGTTGAAATTCGAGAACTAATAAAAAAAATTGGCGAGGAAAAAACAGTTATTTTATCTACGCATATTATGCAAGAAGTTGAGGCTATTTGTGATAGAATTGTAATTATTTCGAAAGGAAAGATTGTTGCAAATGATAAAGCTTCTATCTTGCAAAATGAAACGACCCACCAAACTGTTTATGTTGAATTTGATTCAAAAGTTTCGAAATCACAATTGATAAAAATTCCAAATATTCAAAAAGTTGAAGCTGTAAACAATGCTTGGCTAATTGAAACTTCAGCAGATATTGATCTTCGAAAAGAAATCTCCCAATTTGCACAAAAAGAAAAATGGTTGATTCTGACCTTAAAAATTGAGAAGAAATCATTAGAAGAAGTATTTAAAGACTTAACAAAATAAGATGCCAATAAATTTTATTCAAGAATTGAAGTGGAGAGGGATGATACACGATATTATGCCCGGCACAGAAGAAGCTTTATTGAAGGAAAGTGTTGGTGGTTATATTGGCTTTGATCCAACTGCAGATTCTTTGCATATTGGTAGTTTGGTGCAAATTATGACACTTGTTCATTTTCAAAAAGCTGGACATAAGCCATACGCATTAGTTGGAGGTGCAACGGGCATGGTGGGAGATCCATCTGGGAAATCTCAGGAGCGAAATTTATTGGATGAAACAACACTAAAACACAATGTTGAATGTGTTAAATTACAATTGGAAAAGTTTTTAGATTTTAAAGGCGAGAATGCTGCTGAGATGGTGAATAACATTGATTGGTTTAGTAACTTGAGCTTTTTAGAGTTTATTCGAGATGTTGGAAAACACATTTCTGTGAATTATATGATGGCAAAAGATTCTGTTAAATCTCGTTTAGAGACAGGGCTGTCTTTCACTGAATTTTCATACCAATTGGTTCAAGGATATGATTTCTATTACTTAAATAAACATAAACGATGTATCGTTCAATTAGGTGGTTCAGATCAATGGGGAAATATTGTGACTGGAACAGAATTAATTCGCCGAAAAGGTGGAGGTGAAGCGTATGCAGTTACCACTCCTTTGATAAAAAAAGCAGATGGAACTAAATTCGGGAAAACAGAAGGCGGTAACGTTTGGTTAGACGCAAAAAAGACATCGCCTTATCAATTCTATCAATACTGGTTGAATACTTCTGATGACGATGCCGCAAATTTTATTCGCATTTTTACTTTGAAAACAAAAGAAGAAATTGAGGCATTAGAAAAAGAGCATGCGGAAGCTCCTCATTTAAGAGTATTGCAAAAAGTGTTAGCAGAGGATATTACAGTTCGTGTTCATAATAATGAAGCATTGAAAACGGCTATTAGCGCAAGTAATATCCTATTTGGAAAATCTACTGCAGATGATTTGAAAGCACTTTCTGAAGAAGATTTCTTTAGTATTTTTGATGGTGTTCCTCAAGCAAGAATATCACAGGCAGAATTCGGAAAAGGAATGAGTATTGTTGATGCTATGGCAGGAAAAACAAATTTCTTGGCTTCGAATAGTGAAGCTAGAAGAGAATTAATCGCCAATGCGATTTCAGTAAACAAGGAAAAAGTAGATGAACAGTTTATACTTTCTACAGAAAACCTAATAAATGGAAAATATATTCTTCTAGGAAAGGGAAAAAAAAGTAATTATATCCTTATTATTGAAGGATAAAATCAAGAATATGTTAGGTTTGAAAATGGCCACAGACCCAAGATGGGTTAGTGTCGTCTCAAAAAATTTGGAGGAAATACTTGTAGATCATGCTTTCTGTGAGCAAAAAGCGGCAAGTTCTGCGATTTCAATTATTGTTCAATATCCTCAATATTCAGATTTAGTTCAAGCTATGACAGCTATTTGTCAAGAAGAAATGCAGCACTTTAACATGGTTCACGAAAAGCTAATTGAGCGTGGTTTCAAATTGGGCTTCGAAAGAAAAGATCCCTATGTGAATGATTTATCAGTTTTCCTTCGGCGAAATAAGACAAATAGTTCAAAAAAAGGACTTTTTGTAAATCAAATGCTTTTTGCTGCTATGATTGAAGCGAGAAGTTGTGAACGATTTAAGATTCTTTCAGAACAATTAGAAGATGAGGATTTAAAAATATTTTACCGTTCTCTAATGGAGAGTGAAGCCCGACATTACACTACATTTCTGCATTTTGCTAAAAAATATGGCGAAGGAATTAATGTTGATGAACGTTGGAACGCTTTCTTAGAATTTGAAGCAAGTTTGATGGAAAAATACAGCAAAAAAGAAACCATGCACGGATAATTTCCTTTCCATGCATGGTTCTCAACTACTAATCAAACGTATATCCCTAAAAATTCACTAGAATCCCTGCTGAAACTGGTGAAAAATTCGGTCCTTTATCTTTTTCAAATACTTGAGTTAGACCATAATTTACATAAAGATTAATGTCTCCGTATCCAATAATTGCTGTTGCGTGAGCATCAAAAGGATTGAAATTATAGTTGGATATAACTTTGTCTTTATTTGTTTTTCCAGCATCCTCCCATTTAGTTTTTAAACTAGAACCAATTCTGATTCCACCAACAACTCCAGCGGAAATGTGCCAAGCTTTATCATTGTCTTTATTTGTTGTGATTTCAAGCAATAAAGGAATTTGCAGATAGGTTGAACGAAGGACATTTTTCTTAAAATCAACTGTAGTATTTTCAACTCCATAAGTTGAATCAGCACTTACCATTACGTCAACATTGTTTTTTAATGCAAAACGATTCCATTGAATTCCTAAACCTGTTGTTAATCCAACATATTCTCTAAAAATTGGAAAACGTTTTTCTACTAAATTGAAGTTAAATCCGATACTTCTTGCGTGGTCAAGTTCTAAAAATCCAGCAGCATCACCTATAGCTATTTTACCATCGGCATTTAGAAATCCGTTTGTGTTGATTCCAAATCCAGCCCAATGACCTTCTCCATTTCTATCTCCTTTTTCATCGTCTTCATCATCATCATCTTCAATAATAATGATGGTTTTCTTTCTTAATTTAATTCGAGTTGTATCACCACCATTGTCAACTGTTATAGTTTGTCTTAAAGTATCAATTGTAACGGATCCTTCTTGAGCTTTGATTGGCTCTGTAACTTGAGCAGTTAAACTAATACAGCTCATTGTTGCGATTGTAAGTAAAATTGTTTTCATTTTTTCTCTATTTTGCTGTAGGACGAACTCGTCTTTTAAATGTTACGGCGATTATTTACTTTTTTTTCTGTCGATTGAAAATTTTCCAATTTTTAAATGGAATTCCTTGTTTTTTCTTCTTTTTAAATCAAAAGAAATTCCGGTTGCGGACGAAACTCTTTGAGAAACAGAAGCATATTTTTCGTCTTCATTTGGATCTTTCATTCCATATAATACTTTATTAACTTTTTGAATAAAAAAAGATTTTACTGTCAAGGTTTCTTCTTGCTCTAGATTTTCAATCATTTCTTGAATTGGATTCACTTCAATTGGTGAAACTAAAGCAACATCTTCGTTTTCATTTTTTACATTGTTTATAGTTTCAATTTCCTGAGCCATTAATTCAGTTAAAGATGGGATGACTTTTTTTTGCACGTTTTTATTTGAATCTAAAACAATGTTTAAAGACGGTTTTAACAAAATTAATTCTTCTGCAAATTGATAACTTTCTTTAGATTCAGTTGGCGCAATAGATGGTGTTTTTTTATCTTTTTTAAATGCTTTTTTATGAGCTGTTTTTTTATCCTCAGTTCCTCTTGGACTTGATTTGAAAAACAAATAACCTGCAAATAAAACTACACTTGCAGCCGCTGCATAAGAAATAACGCGACGGAAATTGAAAATTGGCGCCAAAGAAGCAGTCCGTTTAAGTTGTTCTTTGTATTCAAATATCAAAGAAATGTCAACAGGTATTATCGTTTTGGTAAAGGCTATAAACTGTACTTCAAAATTTTTATCTGCTTGAAGTGCACGATTGAAATGTAACTCTTCTTTTTCGTTTAATTCATTTTCAATTTTAGCAACAATGAAAAGTGCTGTTTCGTTTTCATTTAAGGATTTAAAAACTTTAGGTTTAACGGAGAAACCCTTTTTTAAACTTGCTTTATCGGGAAATTGAATAGATACATCAATTGGAACTGATTCCAGCTCTAAATCATTATTATATTCTGGATGTAAGGCAATAAAATCCATCAACTCTTTGATTTCAAATTGACTTAGGTTTCCTTCTAGAAAATCAAGTAAATAGGCTTCAATATTTTCTTTTGTTATCATCATATTAATGCCTCTATTGTACCAATGTATTCTTTTAAAAATTTTCGAGCGCGAAAAATATATACTTTCACTTGCTGCTCACTTAAATCTGTTATTTCACCAATTTCTTGGTACGAATATCCTTCGTAATCGCGTAATAAAACAACATTGCGTTGAATTTCTGAAAGTTCACTTAATCCTCTACTGAGAATCTCATGTAAATCTAATGATTGTAGCTCGTGACTTGGGTTCTGTTCCACTTGACTTTCATAGGTTCTATTGCGCTGTTCTTTTCTAGAATGATCGACAATTGCGTGGTAAACAGTTGTGAATAAATACGATTTTGCATTTTCCACTGTCTCTAACTTTACCCACAATTTTTCAAAAGCATCTTGCACAAAATCACGGGACTGGTCTGAATCATTAATGCTCTTTAAAGCAAAACGATACAAACCATCCGAAAACTGGTCAACAGCTTGATTGTAATCTTGAATATTCATCCTAGTTATTCTTAGGACGACTTCGTATTAGATATGTTACAGCGTATTTGAAATTTATTTTTGTTTTGATTCATATTTTCGCTTGTACTTGTTGTAAAGCTCTGTTTGAAAGTTATCAACAGGAACAAATTTCCCTTGTATCAAGATTGTTGAAACTTGATTTGTACGCATATCTAATGCGGAACCTTTAGAAACAAATAAAGTAGCAGATTTTCCAACTTCTATGGACCCATAATTTTTATCAATTCCAAGAATCTCACAAGTGCTCAAGGAAATTGCTCGGATTGCTTCTTCTTCAGATAATCCGTAGGCCATTGCTGTTCCTGCTTGGAAGGGTAAATTACGTGCATTCATGGCTTCCATTTCTCCAGAATTTTGAAGGCAAAATGATATTCCTTGAGCTTGCAACAAGGAGGGTAACCTGTAGGGCAGATCAACTGCATCTTCTTCGTGCTCGGGCAAGCTGTGAACCCGCATTAACATTACTGGGATTCCTGAATCCTTTAGTCGTTTTCCAACTAAGTAAGCATCGTATCCTCCAACAATTACGGGCTTCTTTAAATTGTATTTCTTTGAAAATTCAATAATATCAAGTATTTGTTGTAACTCATTTGCGTGAAAATACACCCTTTTTTCTCCAAGAAAACACTCGTTCATAGCATCTAATCTAATATCCCTATCAAACTCTTTTTTGCTTTTTGAATAAGCGCTTGCCATTTCAAAGAAAACCTCTAATTTTTGTTTTTGGGAAACATAATTATCATTTAGTATTTTTGGTTCGGGTTCTGTCCAATGTCCTCCTCCTTGGTTTGATTCTGGCCAATTAACATGAATTCCATCGTTATTTAGTATTGTTGCTTCTTCCCAATTCCAAGCACTTAAAGACATTATTGAGGATGTCCCAGAGATACTTCCGCCTCTTGGTGTTGCTTGAGAAATTAGTACGCCATTTGTTCTTACGGTTTCAATTACCCGGGATTCTGAATTAAAAGCAATTTGTGTTCGAACATGAGGATTGTATTCACCAACATCAGCGTAATCACGCGTGGCACGAACGGCATCAATTTCTGTTAAGCCTAAAGTGGAATTTGGCGCAACAAACGCAGGATAAATATGCTGCCCGTTTAACTCGATGATTGTATCCCAATCTCCTTTTTTATATGTGCTAGTTAGTACATTTTTGACCAAAGAAATTTTACCATCAACAACACCAAGAAGAGCAGTTTCAATTACTTGTCCATTTCCCACGTGAAGATATCCATTGGTAAATAGTATTTTCTTTGCTTGTCCAAATAGCAGGAATGGATACACTATAAATAATAAGATTATATGTCTATTTTTCATAATACTAATGTTGATTTTCTGATTCTTCGCCTTCTTCTCCATGGGTATCACAATGATAGAGCCGTCTTCCGTTCTTAATAAAAGGTTTTGTTTCTTCCCCTTTTTCATTTGATTCAAGCATTTTATTAATTAATCTAGCTCTTTCTTTCGTATTTCGTTCTTCAAGAGCTAAATTATTGTTTCTATTGTAGAGAATTAAACCATCTACCATTGTAAGTTCAACCTTGCTTTCAATACTTAATGGATTCCCTGTCCAAAGAACTAAATCCGCATCTTTACCAACTTTTACACTTCCCATTCGATCATCAAGATGTAATAATTTTGCAGGATTTAAAGTCACCATTTTCCATGCTTCTTCCTCACTCATTCCGCCATATTTTACACTTTTCGCCGCTTCTTGATTCAAACGTCTTCCCATTTCTGCATCGTCGGAATTAATCGCTACAACAAGTCCTTGGTCCTGCATTAATTTTGCATTGTAGGGAATAGCGTCATTTACTTCAAATTTATAAGCCCACCAATCTGAAAATGTTGATCCTCCTGCACCGTGCTTTTTCATTTTATCAGCGACTTTATAACCTTCTAAAATATGGGTAAATGTATTTATTTTGAATCCCATAGAATCTGCTACATGCATTAACATGTTTATTTCAGATTGAACATATGAATGACAGCTTATAAATCTTTTGCTATCAAGAATTTCATTCAAAACTTCTAACTCTATGTCTTTTCTTGGGGTAATAAAATTAGAGTCTACGTAATTACTTATGTTAGCCGCATAATTTGTCCATTCTTCTTTATATTTTTTAGCTCGTGTAAATGCATCGTAAAAAACTTGCTCAACACCCATTCTTGATTGTGGAAAACGTACAGTGTTAAAATCTCCCCAATTTGCTTGTTTTACATTTTCTCCCAACGCACATTTAATAAATTTTGGAGCGTCTTTAATTAACATATCATCTGGTGAAAACCCCCATTTTAATTTTATTAATGCAGACTGACCTCCAATTGGATTTGCAGATCCATGAAGTAACTGAGCAGCTGTAACACCGCCAGATAGTTGCCTGTAGATATTTATATCATCGGGATTTACAACATCTCCGATACTAACTTCTGCAGAAACTGCTTGCCCTCCCTCATTAACACCTTTAGAAATTGCAATGTGTGAATGCTCATCAATAATACCAGAGCTTAAATGTTTCCCTGAACCATCAATTACAATAGCATCTTTTGGAAACTCCGAATATTGTATAGAATCCAGTGCTTTAACTTTTCCATTTTCTATAAAAATTGTGGCATTATATATAATTCCTTCTATTTCATTTGTCCAAATAGTTACATTTTTAATAATTATATCTTGGGTTTTTGGAATTGAATCCATTCCAAATGCTAAATTTGGCAACCAAGGTTTAGTAATACTATCTGTGTCTAATTTAATTTCTTTTTCAATTTCTTTTTCACTTTCTTTTTGAGCTCGAATCGCAGACCATGTTATCCATTTTCCATCGGGAAGTGTTCCGTCACCTTCTAAAACACTACCTTTTCCTGCTATTTTTCCATGAAGACTAATGCTACCCTTGTACGAATCATCATCGCAATTAAATTGAATGGTAATGTCATTTTCATTTAAAATAAGAAGTGCTTTCTGTTGAATTGTATCTTTAGATTTATAGGTTTCTACTTTTCCTAAGGGTTTTTCATTTGTTCCTGAAATTTCTATACGGTAACTTTTTCCATTAATATTCATGGTATATTTTCCAATAATTGAGTTTACTGAAATGCTTTTTTGTACTTTTTGTTCACCCAATAACCAAGATTCTAGTAAACTTGCATCGCTTGTAAATGGATCAGAATTATAAACCGAAAAACTAGCGATCTTTCCAATCTCTAAACTTCCAATTTCAGTATCCATCTTCAGTATTTTTGCTGGCTCAATTGTTAAAGCTCCCAAAGCATCGTCAACTTTTAATCCTCGTGTTATAGCTTTTCTTAAATTTTTCCAAAAATCGTCTGGAGTTTTTGAGCCATTATAGGTTAAGCATATTGTATTCCCATTATTTTTCAGCAAAGAAGGATTAGATGCTGCAAGCTCCCAATGTTTCATATCACTCAATGGAATCTGGCGAGCTAGATATGGGTCTTTAACATTATAAGCTTCAGGAAAATTAAGAGGAATAATTAGTGCTCCTTTTACTGATTTCAGTGAACTCAAGGCAGCATATTCATTTCCAGATCCAATGTAATTCATTTTCAGTTGGAATTCACTTGCTATTTTCTCTGCGCGAAGAATTTCCCATTTATCATTGACTTTAAATAAACTTGGTAAACCAATGTCTGCTTTCCATCTTTCTAATGAGATAGATTGATCGCGTTTTTCATTTTCTGAATAAAATTTTAAATCATACAAGGATTGTCTAAGTAATGCAATAGATCCCATTTGAGATGAGGGATAACTTTGCTTAGAAGTCCCTTTTGAAAAGGAATAAAACATTCCTGATTTAAGGCTGATTGTATTTTTACTACTATTTTCATCACCCAAAGAAACCAAGGTTCCACTTCCTCTAACAATTCCATCTTGAACATGAGAGACTGCAAAACCAAATCCTGACTTCAAATAATTTTCATTTGCTTTTGAATCAACGGTGAAAAAATTATGAGCTTCAATTTCAGGATGAATGGCTTCGTTCCAATAGTATGCGCCTTTTTTACTAGATTCTATTTGTGGTCGTGGGGAATAATTTTGTTCGCTTCCTTTCGGCATACCAATATTAGTATAAAGTTCTATAAAAGCCGGAACAATTGTTTTCCCCTCTAAATCATATTCTATTGCATTTTTAGGAATAGGAATCTTTTTTCCAATATCGATGATTTTTCCATTGGAAATTAAAATACTTGCTTTATCAATTTTTAAGCCAGGACGTATGTAAACACTAACATTTTTTAAAGCAATAAATTCTGGACTTGAAGCTTTCGTTCCGTTTTGAGGTATTATCTGAGCTTTAATTTGTAATGCAAAAAAACAAATTAAATAGAGGAGTATTTTTTTTTTCATTGTTAATTTTATTCGCTTGTGAATTTAATAAAACTATTTCTATTTCATCAAAATATTTAAAATTTACTGTCTTTATTCGTTATAGAAAGATTAGTATATTCGCAATAAAAAATAAAGAACGATGACATTAAAAGAAACTATTTCTGCTGTTGAAATTTTCCATGACGCTTTTGGGATTAAAAATAATTATGAGCCAACAATTGATTTAACTGAAAAAGATATTGAATTACGATATAATTTAATGAATGAGGAGAATTCTGAATACCTTGAAGCTGCAAAAAATGGCGATATTGTCGAAGTTGCAGATGCTTTAGGAGATCAATTATACATTCTTTGTGGTACTATTTTAAAACATGGCTTACAGCACAAAATAGTTGAGGTTTTTACTGAGATTCAACGCTCTAATATGTCTAAATTAGATATAAATGGAAAGCCAATTTACCGCGAAGACGGTAAGGTTTTAAAATCTTCACTTTATTTTCGGCCAAATATTAAAGCAATTCTTGAAAAATAGAGTTATTCACTAGTTAGTCTTTAATACTTTATATTCAGTAAGCGCTCTGATAAATAATAAATATTATTTTTGATTAAATTAAATTTGAATCTTAGCAAGCAAAAAATGAACGATATATCTATTTATTTTAACCCTGTTGATGTTACAGGAGAATGGCACGAAGATCAAATAGGTTCTAAAATCGTCTCAAATCATAGCTCCTTTCCAGAAATTCAAAAAAATTCTTGTGCGTTAATTTATGTTCCTGAATTTCGTGGGTTCAAAAAGTCTGACAATAAACAAGATGTACAAACTAAGTTTAGAGAAGCATTTTATGAACTGCAAATAGGCACAAATTGGAATAGTAATTTATATGATCTTGGGGATATTCTTCCCGGCCAAGATTTAAAAGATACCTATTTCGCCCTTTCTCAAGTGGTTTCAGAATTAGTAAAAATAAATGTAATACCAATTGTAGTTGGTGGAAGTCAAGACCTTATTTTAGCGCTTTATTCAGCTTATGAAAAATTAGAGCAGATGATAAATATTTGTTCTGTTGATTATGCCCTAGATTTAGGAGCCCCCGAAGATGAGATAAATTCAAATGGTTACTTGAGTCATTTGTTATTAAAGCGCCCATGTTATTTATTCAATCATGCTAATATTGGTTTACAAGTGCCTTACTCAAATCCTAAGGAATTAGCACTGTTTGAAAAACTTTACTTTGATATTTGTCGCTTAGGAGAGTTTAATGCTGATTTTAAGAAAGCGGAACCTCACTTAAGAAATGCAGATATAATTAATATTGATTTTGAATCTATTAAAGCATCTGAAACGCTCATTAGAAGTGGTCTGCCAAATGGCTTTTATGCCGAACAAATTTGTCAGATTGGAAAATATGCAGGAATATCAGATAAAGTGTCTTCTTTTGGCATATTAAATTATATAAATCAAACACAAGTTTCTGATCAACTTTTAGCACAGCTGATTTGGTATTTTATTGATGGTGTTGCCGCGCGTTTTGGTGATTTTCCTATTGGGAATAAAGTAGATTACAAAAAATTTACTGTTGTAATGGAGGAATCCAATAATGAATTGATTTTTTTTAAAAGTAATAAGTCATCTCGGTGGTGGATGGAAGTTCCATTTCCTCCCAGCAATCAAAGTAAATACGAACGTCATTATCTTGTCCCATGTAATAAAGAAGATTACGAAAATGCTATGAAAAATGAGTTACCTGATTTGTGGTGGAAAACCTACCAAAAACTTTCTTGAAATACCTTTTTTTTTTAACAATTTTTTATTTTTCAATTAATATGATTATTTTAGCACATTATTTTTACTCAATCAAACTATTGTTTACTTGCGTAAACTTTATAAAATTCTGTTATGAAATTAAAAAATAGTATATTAGTATTTGTTTATTCTTTTGTCTTTTCGCAGTTTTTTGCACAACAGGATAAATTAGTGACAAATTTCATGTTTGATAAAATGACTGTTAATCCCGGAAAAACTGGCATTGATATGAATAACAGTATTTGTGCAACCTCAATCTACAGAAATCAATGGGATAAAGTTAACGGGGCTCCAAACTCCGCAGTTTTAAATATAGAAGGAAATTTTTCGAGATTTTTCAAAGGTGGTGTTGGTCTTGCCTTTTATCACGATGCTATTGGTTTTTCTCGTCAAAATAATTTATTACTTAATTATTCTTATCCAATTAAAATAAGCAATGTTGGAGTATTGGGCTTGGGTGTTGGTCTAGGTATTATTAATTATGGTTTAGATCCAGACTGGAATCCACCATCAGCTATACCTGATCCATCACTTCCTATAGGTTTTTCTGCAACTAATTTAGATGTAAATTTAGGGTTCTATTTTAAAGGAAAAGATTATTATGCTGGTCTATCATCTACACATCTATCTGAGTCACTTTTAGAAAAATCAGTTGATGGATTTGACCAGAACTATCAGACAGCTCGACATTATTATTTTATGGGTGGTAAAACTTTCGATAACGTTTTAAATGGTAAGATAGACGCACAAGTTTTAATGAGAACTGAACTGATTAAGTTTTCTTTTGACATCAATGCGCGTTATTTTTTTAATATTAATAACAAAGAACTATTTGGAGGAATCACATATAGAAATTCAGACGCAGTAGCTGTATTATTAGGATTTTCTCCAACTGAAAAATTTACAATTGGATACTCTTACGATATTTCAATCAACAAACTAGCTTCAGTTTCAAGAGGTTCTCATGAAATAGTTTTCAAATACTGTTATTTTATTAAGATGCCAAAACCAACAATTTCAAGAAACCCAAGATTTTTATAATAATTTTAAAAATGTAACTATATTAATACATTTTCGTTAATATTAAATTACACAAGAAATATAAATAGCTCATGTTTTTTAGCAATCAAATTACCAAAAACATTACAATGAAAAAATTAATTTATTTAACTTTTCTTTTTCCAATACTATTTTCTTGTAATAGTGGTGTAGAAGGAAATCTTGTTGGAGTAAGGGGGAGGGAAACATTTTATCCTGATGTACTCGGTCCGGGAAAATTACCATTAGGTATGGTTTATATCCCATCTGGGGCATATCAAACAGGTGAAGATGATGAAGATATAATGGGTTTACACACATCAAGGGTAAAAACTGTTTCTGTGCCTGCTTTTTACATGGATCAAACTGAAATTTCTAATAATGAATACCGCCAATTCATTTATTGGGTAAGAGATTCAATTGCTAGAGAAAAATTATACCGAAGAAGTTATGATGATGATGCTGAGCGTTGGATAAACGTTCCAGACAATTTCTTTAAAGAACCCTACAGAACTTTTATGAATATGGGGTCTGATGTTCAGGGTGGTAATACTCCTTTCCAATTATTTATGGATAGTACAAATAATGCTGAGGTTGATAAAACATTACTTGGTCTTTTGGGAGATATAGAAGGAACAAAAATGAAGAAAATTAAGTCTGAAAAGCCGTTGGATTTGATTAATGGGTATAAATTAGACCAAAAAAATAATATTCCTTCATCTGAAAAAAGACCAGAGGTTGTAATGACAGATGCTGACTTGAGAAGTATTTTTCAACAATATACAAATAAGGAAATAAATAAAGGAGAACGTAAAGTAAAAGCAGGTAATTCAGATAAGGCATCTAAATCTGGCAAAGTAAACTCCTCGTATGATCAAGGAGGTAGATTAGAAAACAGAAAATACTTCACTCTTAATTGGGAACAAAAGATTGATTACGAAGATGCAGAAACTTCTTTTCTTTTATCAGACATGTACTATTCAGAATCTGAACAATTTTATAAGAGAAAAGAGATTGATACTCGTTTATTATTTTTTGACTATTACTGGGTTGATTTCAAAGAAGCTGCCAAGAGAGGAAAAATCATCACTAAATCTGTTGATTCAAGAAATAATTTTCATTATGATAGTATTTTACCAACTCGTGATGGAGGAATTTATAAAAAAGGAAGACGTGATCCACTCGGAAAAGATTACAAGGTATCCGATTCTCATCGTTCTACTTTGTATACCGACAAGGGTGGAGATAAGGTGTGGGTAGATACTACTGTTTTTGGAAAAGGAAAACAATATGGAGACCCTCAAGGTGCTGAAGTTGACAACACAATATACAGTATTGCTGACACGAACAGTTTATATGGCACGGTTTTACAAAATCCTGGCCAAGATTTGGATTTAGGATTTACAAATAGCAAAGGTCAACACAACGCTTTACGTGGTCATACTGATAGAAGCAGGTTTATTGTAAAAGAACGTATTAATGTATATCCTGATACTTTATGCTGGATGAGAGATTTTACATATGCTAATAATGAAGCAATGTCTCAGAATTATTTTTGGAATAGTGCTTATGACAATTATCCAGTTGTTGGGGTTACTTGGCCTCAAGCAAAAGCATTCTCAGTATGGCGCTCTCAACTATTTCATAGTTGGTTGCAAAGTAACGGTGAAATGTTTGTGAATGACTTTAGATTACCTACGGAAACAGAATGGGAACGAGGAGCTAGGGGAGATTTAGATTTATCCCAATATCCTTGGGGAGGGCCATACATTCGCAATGCTGCAGGATGTTTCTTAGCAAATTTTAAGCCTTTGAGAGGTCGCTATTTTGAAGATGGTGGATTTCATACAGTAAAGGTCTACTCTTATAATCCTAATGCTTTTGGTCTTTATTGTATGGCTGGAAATGTTGCTGAATGGTGTTCTACAACTTTTGATGAATCAATGTATGAATTTGGTCATGATATGAGTGGAGAATATGATTATCAAGCTCAAGACGGAGATCCTGCTGTAAAAAAGCGAAAAGTTATTAGAGGAGGTTCTTGGAAAGATATAGGTTATTATTTAATGAATAGTACTCGAACATATGAGTACCAAGATACTGCAAAATCATATATAGGATTTAGAAATGTTATGACCCATTTGGGTCGAGGTGGGAAAGATATCGATCAGGAAAATGGTGAAGAAATCCAAAGCGATATTCAATTAAAGTAGTTTAATTAATTAAAATTTTAAAAATTATGGGTGCTGAAGTAAATCAAAAAGTAAAATGGAATACACGATTTGGAACACCAAGTTTTAGATCAAGTACTCACGTTGTAGCAGGGTTTGGAGCCTCTGTTGTAATTGTTGGAGCATTATTTAAAATAATGCACTGGAAAGGATGTGATACAATGTTAATTATTGGTTTATTAACTGAAGCATTCATATTTGGTTTATATGCTATCATGCCTTTAGAAGATGCAGGTCACGACGTAGAAGCTGGAAGTCCAGGGGATTTACTTGCTAAGCAATTAGAGCAAGCTGGCATAGACCAACCTTTACTTGCTAAATTGAGAGACAGTATGTCTAATTTAGCAGACAATGCTCGCTCACTTGGAGCAGTATCTTCTGCTGCAGGGGCAACTGATTCTTACGTTAAAAGTTTAGAGTCTGCATCAATTGGAATTAATAAACTTGCAGATGAATATGCCGCTTCTGGTAAAGCTATAGCAGGAATTGTAGCTGGTGTTGATGGAAATTTTGGAACAGAAACTCATAAATTAGGACAAAATATATCTGCCTTAAATAATGTTTATGAACTGCAATTAAAATCGTCTCAAGACTACTTAAATAGCATTGGTCAGATGAATCAATTACAAGATAGTATTAAAGGTGTAATGAATGATTTGGCTTCTTCCGCTCAAGATACACAAATTTACCGTGAAAACATGTCCATGTTGTCTAAGAACTTAACTGAACTTAATACAGTATATGGTAACATGTTGAAAGCCCTGAAAGGTTAATTGTAACCAAGAAGAAATTTTAATTTATTAAATAAAAAATTAGAAATTATGGCAGGTGGTAAAGAAACCCCAAGACAAAAAATGATTGGGATGATGTACTTGGTATTAACAGCACTTTTAGCATTAAATGTATCTAAACAAGTATTGGAGGCATTCGCAGCTATTGAAGACAATACGCAAAGATCAAATGAGAATTTATATATAAAAGGTCAAGAAAATTTAGCAACACTTGCTGAAGATTTTAAAACGCTAAATGACCCAAAAGATAGAGCAAAGAAAGCAAAAATAAAGACATATCTTTCAATTATTGATAAGCTGGATAAGGAAACTGGAAAAATGATTCAGTATATTGATGGTATAAAGTTTAAACTTTTAACAGATGCGGATGAAGAGTTTGATAAAAATTCTCCTAAACTTAAAGATAAGGAATTTATTATCTGGTCAAAATACAATTCTAAGGAACCTGTTAAACCTATCCGTTTTAACTTATTTAAAGTAGAGCACAAAGATAACTTTGATATACCAATGAATACCTTAGTTGGTTCTGAAATCGGTACAATTACTTCTAAAGAAGGTATGGAATTATGGAATAATTTTAAGAAACTTCGTAAAAGTATGGTTGAAATAGCTGGTAGTTATTCCGAAGGTATTGGCCAAGACGGTAAGAAGAAAATTTGGAAGCTTAAAGTTGGAGATATTAATAAATTTGACGACAGTAAGGATTTGCAAAAACAGTTGAGTAAAATGATGAAAGCTAGTGGAAACAAAGTAAATCCAGAAGACTCATCAACTTTACAATTGGTGTATGAATTAATGTCGAAAAATGAGTTTGATGAGTACGGTGAGGATAAAGCGAATATTCATTGGTTAGGAAGAACTTTTGATCATGCACCTTTAGTTGGGGCATTGGCATCTTTATCATCTTTGCAAAATGATGTTCTTCAAGCTCGTGAAAAATTAATCGCGCTTTTAAAGAGTAAAGTTAGTACCGGTGAATTCTCGTTTAACCAAATTGAGGCTTTTGTTGCTGGAGATGCTGTTGTAACAAACGGTGGTGAATTGAATTTAAAAGTTACAATGGCTGCATATGACTCTGATAAAAACCCAACTGTTGTAATCAATGGTGGAGGATCACAAGAGACAGGAAAAGGTGTTGTAAATGTCAAGAAAATAGCTACTGGTAACGGAGAGCAAACTATTTCTGGATCCGTTACAATTTTGAGCAAATCATATATTCCTTATACAAAGACATGGGAACATAAGTATGTAATTGTAGCTCCACAGGGTTCAATTTCACTTCCAGAAATGAGTGTTTTGTATACAGGTTGGGATAATAAAATAGTTCCTGTTGTTGCTGGTTCTGTTAGTTCTGACATAAATGTAATTGGAGGAACTAAAAGAAAAACTTCTTGGAATTTAGATGGATCTAAATACGATGGTTATTTTGTCAACGTTGCTGCAGGGACAAAGCAAGTAACAATTCAACTAACCGGAAAGGATAAAGATGGCAAAACAAAAAATATGGGTACTTTTAAATATAAAGTAAAATCATTTCCAAAAGCACAACTAGCAGGCACAACAATTTCAAAAACATCTGGATTTATTGCAAATGTTAGCCTTGGTGCGGATAGTCCGTTTACAGGTGTTACTTTTAAAGTTGTCGGAGGAAATGTTGATGATATACCTTTTAATGGTACAGTTGTACCTGCAAGTGTAATTAGTAAAGTAAGAATAGGTAAAAAAGTACCTGTTGAAGTCTCATATACACGCAATGGTTCAGGAAAAGTAGAAATTGCGACCGGAGTTTTAAAAGTTGTAAATTAAATAATTATGAAAAAAATATTTTTTTGTGCATCATTTTTCTTTTTAACAGTTAATTTATTTTTCTGTCAGGATACGCCATTAAGAGGACCTTTCAATCAACCCTCAAATGGAGTTATTGATGGTGTAGTTTTAAAAGAAGAATTGCCAACTCGTTTAACTGTACCTTACCAGTCTGTTCGTGCAGCAGATTATGTTTGGTCAAAGCGCTTGTATTCTAGAATTGATGCTCGCGAAAAAATGAATCAACTACTTTTTCTTCCTTTTGATTCTTTTGATGGAACAACTGATGGATCTTTTTATAAACCAACTAAAATTCAAGAAGTTGACGACTATAGTTGGAATAAAGATCAAAGTAGATGGTCTTTGTGGACAATAATATTTAGACATGTTTTGTTGGGAGACCTTACAGTATACAAAGTTGCATCAGACGCTTATCCGGCTTTGGAGGACGGCTATAGCTTAAAATATCCGATTGCTCAAAAACCTAATCTTAATCGATCTGATTATTTTAATGATCAATTGTATAGAAAAGAAATAAATGGAATAATATCTTCAAATGGTATGGGAGAGTATTTAAGGTTACCTAAAGTTTCAGATCCTTTAGATACATTTGATATAATAAAAACAAATCAAACACCACAAGTTTATATTGATTCTATGATTCTTGCTGATTCAGATTATGCTTTGCTGTCAGGTTTAGATAAAGATAAATTTAAGTTTTGGTGGGATGCAGCAAATGCAAATAGTATTTTACGTAAGGATCCTAAAATTTTATATCTGGCATCTAATAGTATTTTCGGTTATAATATTAAAGAAGACTGGTTTTTTGATAAACAACGTTCACTTTTAGATCGAAGAATTATATCGATAGCCCCATTAGCTAGGTACACTATTGATCCTAATTTGGATATTTCTGAACGTGGAAATTTACTAGTCTATGACAAAGAAGGAAAAGCATTTATTTATGATAATGGAGGTTTTATTGAGTATACAGATAATTATGAGGAGAGAGAAGTTTTTTGGTTATATTTCCCTGAACTAAGAAATGTTATTGTTAACTATTTTGTTTACAATGATAAATCAGATGCTCAATGGATGTCTTTTGACGATTTATTTTGGAAAAGACAATTCAATGCTCAAATCTATAAAACATCTGATAAGTTTGATCGTGAGATTGAAGATTACAAATATGGAGTAGATGCTTTGTATGAAGCTGAAAGAATTAAGGATGAAATTCGTAAATGGGAAATTGATGTATGGAATTATTAATTCTGTAAACTTTAATTCTCATTACTATTTTTAATCTTCCTTAATTTTAGAAATGGAAGAAATCGTGGGGTTCTTTCTTTATAATCCTTGTATTCCGGGTATTTACTTTCTGTAATCTCCTCAGAAAAATCAGAACTTCCTTTGAAAAGAATTATTAGTAGAACACAACCTGCAATTGACCAATTAATCCAGGAACCTGTGATATGAACACTGAATAAATAAAATACAAGCCAGATTGCTTGTTCCATAGCGTAGTTAGGATGACGAACAATAGCCCATAAACCTGTTGAAATAAATCCTTTTTTATACTCTCCAAGATCTTCTTTATTCGCTATTCTTCTATGTTTTTCTTGTTGAAAGGCATATTGCTGATTGTCTGCAACAAATTCTATATAAATAAAGCTTATCATAAGCAAAGCAAGAACTCCATCAATCCAATTTAAATTGTGGTCAACATTATTGTTCAAACATACTAGGATTGGTAAAGTAAATAGGAAGATTAATGTTAATTGATAAGTACAGATAAAAAATAAGTTGAATAACATCCAAATGATTGGATTATTAAATCCTTTTCGTTTGCGTAAAACTTCCCAACGGTAATCTTCTTCTCCAGACCAAAATTTCCAGGAATAGGCTCCTCTTCTTGCAAAATTATAAGTCAGGCGAATACCCCAAAGACTTACTAATACTGACATTAAAATCATTCTTGGATCCCAAGAACCTAGCGCTGTCATGTGCCAAACATAATAAATTGGAACTATACTCCACAGTTTGTCTACTTGAGAATTATTTTTTGCTAACTCCCCGATTATAAAACAATAAGCAATTACGCCACTTAAAATATAAAGCATCTGATAAAGAATTGCCCATTGTAAATCATTCGGCGCGATTCCAAAATTGAAACAAACAAGTGGAACTATTATGAGTGTAAAAATTAGAAGTAAAATTGTTATGAGCATTGTTAATAGGTTAAATTAATAGTTTATTGAACTAAGCAAAAATAACAAAAAACTCTAATTTTTAAGAATAATATAACTCAAAATCACACTTCAAATTGTCTATTCTAAGATTACGTTTTATATCTTAACTTTGCAATATGAATGATTCTGATTACATGCAAAGATGTATTGATCTTGCCCTATTGGGAAAAGGAATGGTAGCTCCTAATCCAATGGTCGGATGCGTAATTGTTCATAATGAGCGCATTATCAGTGAAGCATTTCACATGCATTTTGGAAGTTCACATGCTGAAAATAGTGCGATAGAATTAGTTGAAGATAAATCTTTGCTAGCAGAATCAACAGTTTATATTTCTTTAGAGCCTTGTGCTCATTTTGGAAAAACTCCTCCCTGCGTTGATTTACTTATAAAGTATAAACTCAAAAAAGTTGTAGTTGGCTGTAGGGATTCAAATCCACTTGTTGCAGGAAAAGGGATTGAAAAACTTATAAAGTCAGGAATTGAAGTGATTGAAGGAGTTTTAGAAGATGAATGCAAAGAGTTAAACAAGCGATTTTTTACTTTTCATGAAAAAAAACGACCGTATGTTATTTTAAAATGGGCGCAGACAAATGATGGTTATTTAGATAAGTTGCGAGAAAAGGGAGAAGTTGGAAGTAACTGGATTTCTGCACCAGAAACAAAAGCATTGGTTCACAAATGGCGCAGTGAAGAACAAAGTATTTTAGTTGGTAGAAATACGATTATCAATGATAATCCATCTTTAACAGTTAGAGAATATAAAGGTGAAAATCCAATAAGAATTGTTATCGATAGTCAATTACAAATCAGTAGTGATGTAAATATCTATTCCGAAGAAGCCCCTACCATTGTTTTTAATCGTTTGAAAAATGAACTGAAAGAAAATATCGAGTGGGTGAAAATTTCAGAAACCTCAACAGCAAATATTTTAGAGGAACTTTACAAAAGGAATATTCTTTCTGTTTTCGTTGAAGGTGGCAGTAGAACGCTACAATATTTTATCATTGATAATGTTTGGGATGAAGCCCGCGTAATTGTTGGAGACATTAGTTTTGGTGAAGGAATAAAAGCGCCTGTAATTAATAAGGTCCCTTATGATAATTATAAGTTTGGATCAGATATGATTTATTATTACAAGCGAAAATGACAGATTTATTTCTTGCCATCTTTTTATCAAGCTTAATTTTCGTGATTTTTAAAGTTTTTCCGCGCTTTAAAATAGATACATTTCAAGCAATTGTCTTTAATTACATCAGTGCTTTTCTTTGTGGGTATATTCTTTACGGGAGTGACTTAAAAGATGAAGCTTGGGAAAATACCAACTGGATTTTCTATGCAGTTTTAGCCGCTTTACTCTTTATTTCGCTCTTTGTTTTAATGGGAAAAAGCGCGCAGAAAAATGGAATGGCTATTACATCAGTAGCTGTAAAAATGAGCATGGCGGTTTCTGTTCTTGGAATGGTTTTTATTTACAATGAACAACTTCCTTTCTTAAAAATTATAGCAATCTTATTGGCATTTTCTGGGGTGATTCTTGTTTCATTCTCAAAGAAATCAAGTGATTTAAAGCAGCAAACATGGTGGATGTTACTGATCTTATTTTTTGGCAGTGGAATTTTAGATTTACTGCTTAATTATGTCCAAAAAACACAGGTTGATGTAATCAGTTCGGCTCTTTTCTCTGCATTTGGATTTGGTCTTGCCGGTTTAATTGGCTTGGGGATTCTTATTGCTCAGATAATTAGGCGAAAAACACGCATAGAATTCAGGAATGTTATCGGAGGAGTAATTTTAGGCGTACCCAATTTTTTCTCAATATTTCTCTTGATGCGTGCTTATAATTCAGTTGCTTGGTCTGATTCTTCTGTTCTGGCAGTTATTAATATTGCTGTTGTTTGTATTTCTACACTCTGTGGAACACTCATTTTCTCGGAAAAAATATCTTGGGCGAAAGGTCTTGGATTGTGTTGTTCTCTTTTCGCAATTTACCTCTTTTATTTAGTGAATTAATTGTACTTTTGACTATGCGAATTCTTATTTTTTGTTTCATTTTTTTTGCTAAAAGCTATATTCAAGCTCAAGGCACATATCAATTAGCCGTTCTAAAATACAGTGGCGGTGGCGATTATTACGCAAATCCAACTTCGCTAACAAACCTCATTTCTTTCTGCAACAAAGAATTTGGAACAAATATCTCCAAAGAAGTCCCCTTTGTAGAAGTCGGCAGTAAAGATCTATTCCGCTATCCCTTTATTCATATGACTGGACATGGAAATGTTGTATTTTCAAGAGCAGAAGCTGAAAATTTAAGAACATATTTGCTTTCAGGTGGATTTTTACACATTGATGATAATTATGGAATGGATGAATATATTCGTGTTGAGTTAAAGAAAGTTTTTCCAGACATTTCACTTATTGAGCTTCCTTCAAATCACGCAATTTACAATCAAAAATACACCTTCAATGGCCTTCCGAAAATACACGAGCACGACGAAAAAAAAGCACAAGCTTTTGGCATTGTAGCAAATGGAAGATTAGTTTGCCTTTATACCTTCCAAACAGATTTAGGTGATGGTTGGGAAGATCCACAAGTTCACAATGATCCGCCTGAAAAACGAAAAATGGCATTGCAAATGGGCGCCAATATACTTATGTATGCTTTTATGCGCTAGAATAAGTAATTTTTAAAAGTAGCATAAAAGAGATTTTTAAACATAGGCAATAAACTTTCGCCTATACAGCTAAATTGGGTGTCTAGGCGAAAGTTTGTAGCGCCTATATATGAGTTACCTGCTATTTTACAAAAAAACGCAACTGAATGAAATTAAACATTTTAGAATATTTTAATCAAGAGTCTGAAAGATTAACTTTCCGAAAACTAACAAAAAATGACATTGAAAGTTGGAAAGATT
>JBIKOE010000094.1:0-2713 GCA_044358215.1 Crocinitomicaceae bacterium | reverse complement strand
GATATTGGATTAATCGGCGGCGG
The DNA here is from genome assembly GCA_044358215.1 of Crocinitomicaceae bacterium. Taxonomy (GTDB): domain Bacteria; phylum Bacteroidota; class Bacteroidia; order Flavobacteriales_D; family Crocinitomicaceae; genus UBA952. Next base: position 2,690 of record JBIKOE010000094.1, on the reverse strand, counting down.
ATATTATCCACAGCCTGGAGAGATCTCCTTAGCTCACAATGGCGTTCTTTTTTTAGATGAGTTGCCAGAATACAAAAGAACGGTGCTCGAAGTCATGCGGCAACCACTAGAAGACCGAACGGTTAATATTTCTCGAGCAAAATTCTCAATTGACTATCCCGCTAGTTTTATGTTAGTTGCAGCAATGAATCCTTGTCCGTGTGGCTACTACAATCACCCCGAAAAAGAATGTGTATGCGGGCCTGGAGTTGTGCAAAGATATTTAAACAAAATTTCTGGACCTTTACTTGATAGGATAGACATTCATATTGAAGTAACACCAGTTTCTTTTGATGAATTAGCAAATTCCAAACCTAGTGAAGGTAGTAAAGAAATAAGAGTGCGTGTTGGAGCGGCAAGAACAATTCAGAAAAGTAGGTATCTATTAAGAAATGGTATTCACTGCAATGCGCAAATGTCAATGAAAGAGTTTGAAGAACACTGTAAAATTGATAAAGCAGGAAGTCAGTTATTAAAAACTGCAATGGATAAAATGGGGCTTTCTGCTCGTGCTTATGATCGAATACTAAAAGTTGCTAGAACAATTGCTGATCTTGATCAAGAAGAAAATATTGACTCTAACCATATTGCAGAGGCTATACAGTACAGAACCTTAGATAGATGTAGATGGTCACTAAACTAAATGAGGCATTTTGATAATCCTAATTTAAGAACATTGAAAATATATTATTAAGTTTATAATCAAACATTTATATATTTATAGTATGGCAAAGCAAATATCTATAATATTATTAATTACAATTTCTCTCTTTTCTTCTTGCTCAAAGGAAAAATACCCAATTGTAAAATACAAAATAAATACATCTTCCTCTACCCAAATTTTATATTCCATGGTAACACCAACTCTTAGACAAGAAACAGTAAGTGGGAGTTGGACACTCTCTTTTCGGTATTCTAGAGGAAAAAAAGTATTTCTTTCTGCCTTAACTCCTCTTTTAGGGTCAACTACCATTTCTGTTTATATAAATAATGAACTTCTTTCGACAAAATCAACCCAAAATACAGGTGAACTCATTGTTATCGATGAAGAAATTCCATAGCGGCCTGGATATTATGAAAAAGTTAGCATTTTGAAATACCAAAGAGTAATAGATAAAGTTAACAGGGAAAGCACATAACATTTTTAAAAAGAAATTAGTATATTTGTGCCACTAAAATGGAGGTTGTAGCTCAGTTGGTTAGAGCGTCGGTTTGTGGTACCGAAGGTCGCGGGTTCGAGACCCGTCTCCCTCCCATTTTAAAAAGGCTGATTAAATTCGGCCTTTTTTATTTCTGTAAGTTATTCAAAAAAGATTAATTAGTATCCCAATCAAAACGCTTTTTCTGATACGGAAAGACATCTAAAAGTTCTCCTGAATAATAAAATTCAAAAGCTACAGCACCAAAGGTATATTGACTTTCTCCAACTTGATAATTTGATCCTCCTACACTCGGATTTTTCTTTGGCTTTGATTTACTATAGCCTAAGTTAAAAAGTGATGCTAAAATTTCAGGTCGATTGTCCAATGGAAAACCGGCGCGTTCCCATTGCATTTTAATTTGTTTTACAAAAAGTGCAGCATATAAATAGGAATAATAATGGTCATTGAATTGAACGAGGCGTCTTAATCGAACACTCATTGTATCATTTATCGAATTAATATAGCTTTGCGTGCTGTCATAATCCAACAAATGTTCATATTTCTTTCCTAAATAATATTCGCTCTTGGGGTCTTTAAGATATCGTTCAATATTCATAGCTGTATGTTCTTTTATACCTGTTACACCGTAAGAAAGATTATTTTCCAATACCAATGATTGCAGCGGACTTATGTATTTTTTAAACGACTCACGTCTTGAATTAAACAAGCGAATTTGTTCTCCGGCGAGACAAGAAACTATTAATCTGCCTTCAACTCCTGTTATTTTTGCAACAGAATCAATACATTTTTTATCTTTTTGAACAGCAATTCTAAATGCTTTCCATTCCCCTACATTCATCCAATCAAATACACTCAAACCTGTTGTTTTTCGTTTTTTTAATTTACTATTTCGCATCTCTTGAAGTGCATTTCTGTATTCTTGATTAGATTTCATTTTTAAATCTACAGCATCTAGCATTTGAAGTGTTAATTTTTCATCTTGATTTCTAGCCCAAGCATCCAAAATATATTTTGCATTTAAAGGATAAAATTCATTTAACACAATAATGCGATTTAGAGCCTCATAACGGTATTTTTGCATTGAAATACTGTCAATTCTAAAGGACTGATTGTATTTATCATGCATGTTTTGAAAATAGCGATTATTGGAATCAATCATTCCCTCATCTTTTGTCCATTCAAATTTCATTGCAAAATATGTTACAGTCAAGAAAAAGCCATAAATAGAAAAAGCATACAATAAAATAGTATAAGGAATTCTAAACCATTTATTTTTAAAAAACTTAAGCATAAGCGATAGAAAAATTTAAATTCATGATTTATTATTGGAAAGTACCGAAGCCAAAAGGCAATAAATTTTTGACTGAATCTATGCACATAGTTCTATTATCTTGATTTACAAGAATAATACGAATAGGTTTATTTTGACGGTTTTCAGATTCAAGCATCACCTGTCGGCAAGCACCGCAGGGAGAAAGTAGCTGACTT
>JBIKOE010000061.1:0-9588 GCA_044358215.1 Crocinitomicaceae bacterium | reverse complement strand
CCCGGACTAGGGACTTTCATTTCTAAATGTGCCATAATAATTTCAAATTACTTTATTTTCCAACTGAAATTTTAGCAAAAGCAAAGATTTCGCTGAATAATTTCGCTAATCTTTTTTCATGTAATTTTTTTGAGCCTTCAGCAGATGCTGCGCTTGCAGGCCTACAAATTCCTATCAAATTTAATTTTCTTAAGTTCATTGCCATGTATGTCCAAGCTCCCATATTTGATGGTTCCTCTTGTGCCCAAACAGTATTTTTTGCATCGTATTTTTTAAGAAGTGCATCGATTTGTTTTTGTGGGAATGGATACAATTGCTCAATTCTAACGAAGGCTATATTTTCAGTGTTCAAGTCTTCCGCTTTTTCTTTCATTTCGTAGTAGAATTTTCCACTACACAAAACAAGCGTATCTACTTTTTTAGGATCCGCATTTTTGTCGTCAATCACTTCTTGAAACCCTCCGTTTGCCATTTCTTCTAAGCTTGAAGTCGCAGCTGGATAGCGTAAAAGCATTTTTGGTGAAAAAACAACAAGTGGTTTTCTGAATTCACGTTTCAGTTGTCTTCTTAAAAGATGAAAATGATTACTAGGAGTTGAAGTATTTACTATTTGCATATTTAAATCCGCGCATTGTTGCAGAAAACGCTCCATTCTCGCGCTTGAATGTTCTGCACCTTGACCTTCGTATCCATGAGGCAGTAACAAAACTAATCCACTTTGTGTTGCCCATTTATCTTCCCCAGCAGAAATAAATTGATCAATCATTGTTTGGGCACCGTTAAAGAAATCTCCAAATTGTGCCTCCCAAATTGTAAGTCCATTTGGAGTAGCTAATGAATAACCGTATTCAAATCCCAACACGCCATATTCGGAGAGTAAGGAATTATAAATTTCAAATTTTGCTTGTTTCTCAGAAAGTAAATTTAAGGTCTCAATTTTCTCTTCTGTATCTTCTGTTATTACAACAGCGTGACGGTGAGAAAAGGTGCCTCGCTCAACATCTTGACCGGAAATTCTTACCGAATGCCCTTCATTTAAGAGACTAGCATAAGCAAGCATTTCCGCAGAACCCCAATCCATTTTGTTATTTTTGAAGGCATTCAATCGATCCTCAAATATTTTAGCAATTTTCCTAAAATATTTTTTGCCTTCAGGAAGTGTTGATAATTTTATGCCAAGGTCAAGTAGAAGCTTCTTGTCAATACCTGTCTTTGGAGATTCTTCAAAGTCTTTAGCAGTTCCATGTCGATAATCTTTCCATATCAAACTTAAAAAATCAAAAACAGATGCTTTGTCATTCTCACGAGCTGCATTAAATTCATCTTCTAGAAACTGATTGTAGCTTTCTTCAATTTTCCTAGCTTCATCTTTGCTAATTAGCCCTTCCTCTTCAAGTTGTTCTTGATAAATTACTTTTGGATTTGGGTGTTTTGCAATGACATCATATAATTTTGGTTGCGTAAATTTTGGTTCATCGCCTTCGTTATGACCATATTTTCGGTAGCATAATAAATCGATAAAAATATCTCTACTGAAAACTTGTCGGTATTCTATTGCAATTTCTATCGCTTGAACCACCGCTTCAAGGTCATCTCCATTTACATGAAAAACAGGACACAAAGTTGTTTTAGCAACATCTGTGCAGTAGGTAGATGAGCGTGCGTCAATATAATTTGTTGTGAAGCCAACTTGATTATTTACAATTATATGAATAGTTCCTCCTGCGCGATAGCCCGCAAGTTGCGCCATTTGAATTGTTTCATAAACAATACCTTGTCCAGCAATGGCAGCATCTCCATGAATTAATACGGGGCATACTTTCTTTTCATCCTTGTAAACATGGTCAATTTTAGCCCTTGCAATCCCCTCTACTACTGTATTTACAGCCTCGAGATGCGACGGATTGGGTGCAAGTGTAAGCCCCATTTTTTTTCCGTTGTCAAGTACGATATTTGAGGTGAATCCCTGGTGATATTTTACATCTCCATCAAAAGTACTTTCAAAATCAAATTCTTTTCCTTCAAATTCACTAAAAATATCTCTTGGTTGTTTTTTAAAGATGTTTGTCAAGGTATTCAGACGACCACGATGAGCCATTCCCATTACAAAATATTCAACACCTAACTCAGACCCTTTTGTTACCATTGAATCTAAAGCAGGAATTAATGCTTCTCCTCCTTCTATTGAAAAACGTTTTTGTCCAACGAATTTTTTTCCAAGAAAGGACTCAAAACTTGAGGCCTCATTGAGTTTTTTGAATAGTTGAATTTTGCGTTCTTTTGTAATTTCTGGACGATTACTAATTTCTATTTTTGTCTTAAACCATTCAATTCTTTCGGGGTCGCGCATGTAAATAAATTCAATCCCGATCGATTGACAATAGGTGAGTTCAAGGTGAGAAATAATATTTTTTAGCGTATCTGGACCAATTCCGATTGTTTCACCTGCTTGAAAAATACTTTCTAAGTCTATTTCTGCAAGTCCAAAATTTTCTATTGATAAATCTGGAGTGTATTGACGGCGCTCACGAACAGGATTTGTCTTTGTAAAAAGATGTCCTCGAGTGCGATAACCATTAATCAGTTGAATAACTTTGAATTCTTTTTGAAAATTTTCAGGAATTTCGCCACCGTTTTCATAATTAGCTTGTGCAAATTCAAATCCCTCAAAAAATTTAACCCAACCACTATCAATACTATTTGGATCTTTTTGATATTGTTTATACAAGTGATCGATTGCATTCAAATCAGCATTCCCCACATACGAAACTTTATCCATGTTGATTGATGTTCTTTAGGAAAGCAAAGTTATTAATTTCATTAGGAAATAAAACTATTTAGAAAAGTAATTCTATTTTTTTAATTGGGTTTTATCAAATTTATCACAAGAGCAAAAATCAATGAAGAAAAAAATGTGATAAGCGCTACTTTTTTTAATTCAGGATCTAAATCCTTTGGTTCGGAGGTTTGGAATACTCGTTTTAAGTGAAAAATCAAAGATATTGAAGGGATTAAAGCTACGAACAATAAAATGTTATAGGTTAGGGCGCTAATTACTAAGACAGAAACAATCCAAAAACTCAGCCCAAGGATAATTAAAAACCCATGATAGTATTTTGCTTTTTCAAAACCCATAGATACGACAAGTGTATTTTTCTTTGATTGCTTGTCATTTTCGTGGTCCCTTAAATTATTTAAATTCAGAACAGCTGTACTCCAAAGTCCAACTGTTATTGCAGGTAATAATACCAACCACTGAAATCCCTCTCCATAAAGTGAAAAAACTCCTAAAGTACTCACCAAACCAAAAAAAAGAAAAACCATTAAATCTCCAAATCCATGATAGCCGTATGCTCTTTTCCCAATAGTGTAAGTTATTGCTGCAAGAACACAAGATAAAGCTAAGGCAGTATAAAAATAGATAAGTTCCTCACTTAGATTTTTAGCACTCAAAAAAATTAAACTTCCAGAAAAAATGAGTGATAGAATTGTAAAAATTAGTATTCCAACTTTCATTTCTTTTTTGGAAATAAGTCCTGCTTGAACTGTTCTTCTTGGTCCAATCCGATTGTTGTTATCACTTCCTTTTTGACTGTCTCCAAGGTCATTGGAAAAATTTGATAGTATTTGAAAACTGATGGTTGTCAAAATGGCAAATAAAAAAATAAGAGTGTCCCATTTATCAAGTAAGGCAGCCATTCCTGAACCAATAATAATTCCAGAAACAGATAAAGGCAGAGTTCTTAATCTCATTGCATCAATCCAGAATTTGATTTTTGACATTTTTTAAAATATTAATTTTAGTCTTTATTTTTGGCTCTCTTGTAAACGGGAACTGTAGAGCAAGGTTCTCCATACATTAATGAATCAACATGCGGCTGTAAATGATTTAATAAAGTAACGAGTGCAAATTCAGGATTTGAAATATCGCTACATCCTTTCACAATAACTTTTGCATTTTTAAATTTAGCTGCATCAATTTTCCCAATATTTTCTGCTATAAGTTGTTTTTCTAGATCAATTTTAGAACCTACACAGATACATGCAGCATGTGGATGTAGCGCGGCTGAAACAAGCATAAAAGCCCAAGTTGGAATAATAGCATCTGCAGAACAATAAATATAAACTGACTTTCCTCGATAGCTTTCCCAATCTGCATTTTTAATCCAAAAACGAAAATCTTTTTCCTTGAGCACAAGTCCTTGCCATAAATGAGCGGCTAAATCAAGGCCAAGTAAAATACTTCTTGGCTTAAAATCCGCAAGGTCTAATTGAATCAAGCCACTGTCTTTGATTTTATTCTTAATCTCATCCATGTTGCAAATTTAAGTTTTTTAATGGTCTAACTTTGATTCTAAATTAAAAAACTCAGTCACTATGTCAGTCTTTTTAGGAAGGCACATTCTTTGCCATTAAGACTTAAAATTATGAATAAACATCCTCAATTTGATAATCATTTGCGCAATGCATATCCACCAGCTTTGTTGGCTGTTGTATTCATGTTGATGGTATATTGGGCAGATTTTTTATTTATGACAGATTTTCATAAATATGGTATTCTTCCAAGAAGTATTGAGGGATTAAAAGGTGTGATTTTTATGCCATGGATACATGCTCATGATGACTATAAACATCTTTTAAATAATTCTATTCCAACTTTTCTTTTGATAACGCTATTGTTTTACTCGTATAAAAAAATTGCGCTTAAAGTCTTTTTCTTTAGTTGGATTTATACAGGTTTATTTCTTTGGATTTTCGCTAAAAATAATGGCGCTTATCACATTGGAATGAGTGGAGTAATATACAGTTTAGCTACTTTTTTATTTACTTCAGGTGTCTTAAGAAAATACCTTCCACTTCAAGCTTTATCTTTATTTATCGTATTTATTTATGGAAGTTTAATTTGGGGGATTTTCCCTACTAGCTCCCGTGTTTCTTGGGAAGGTCATTTAATGGGTTTTGTTGTAGGAATAATTTTGGCTTTCTATTACCGAAAAGAAGGTCCTCAACGTCCAAAATACGACTATGAAATTGAAAAGGAACTTGGAATTGAACCTCCGGATTTAGAGGGGATATATTTGGAGCAACAGCGTATCGCAAACGAGCAAGAACAAGCATTAGATAAAGATTCAGGCGAAGAACAAAGGATAAAAATCTTCTACGATTATAAAAAAGACCTTGATAAATAATTTGCTAAAAACTTTTGGGGCTGAACTCAAAACAAATGAGTAACTTCGCGTCAAATCCTTCTGTTAAATATGAGTGATGCTATTAAACATGAATGTGGAATTGCCTTATTAAGGCTAAAAAAACCCTTGCAATTTTATTTAGACAAATACGGAACAGCATTTTATGGGGTGAATAAGATGCATCTTTTAATGGAGAAGCAACACAATCGTGGTCAAGATGGAGCAGGGATTGCAAATATCAAATTTGATATGGAACCTGGTCAGCGTTATATTTCTCGCACTCGGTCTATTGCCAAAAGTCCTATTCAAGATATTTTTGATCAGATAAACGGACGTTTTCAGCAAATTCAAATTGAAAATCCAGAAAACCTAAAAAATATTGATTACCTAAAAAAACATGTGGGCTTTACTGGAGAATTGTTTTTAGGTCATTTACGTTATGGAACTTTTGGAAGAAATTCCATTGAAAGTTGTCATCCATTCTTACGTCAAAATAATTGGATTACACGAAATTTAGTAATTGCTGGAAATTTTAATTTAACAAATGTTGATGAGCTTTTCGATGTTTTAGTAAATGTTGGACAACATCCAAAAGAAAAATCGGATACCGTTACGGTACTTGAAAAAATCGGACATTTTTTAGATGCAGAAAATGATGAATTGTTTCAGCAATACAAACAATTAGGGCTCGATAATTTAGAAGTTTACAATCGTATTTCAGAAAATCTAAATTTGATAAAAATTCTCCAAAAAGCATCAGAGGATTGGGATGGTGGTTATGCGATGGCAGGTCTTTTAGGTCATGGTGATGCATTTGTTTTGCGCGATCCTTCGGGAATTCGTCCAGCTTATTGGTACGAAGATGATGAGATTTGTATTGTAGCATCAGAACGACCAGTAATTCAAACAGCATTTAATCTTAAAGTAGAAAATATTAAAGAGTTAAAGCCAGGTTATGCTCTAATTATTAAAAAGAATGGAACTGTTACAGAAGAATTAATTAATAAGCCGCTTTCTCCAAAAAAATGTTCTTTTGAACGGATTTATTTTTCTCGTGGTTCAGATTCATCGATATACAACGAACGAAAAGCTTTGGGTCGCCTAATTGTAGATAAGGTATTAAAAGCAATTGATTACGATTTTGATAATTCTGTTTTTTCTTTTATTCCAAATACTGCTGAGGTTTCCTTTTATGGCTTAATTAAGGGACTAGAAGAATTTTTAAATGAAGAAAAAATAAAACAAATAATAGCATTGGGAGATAAACCTTCATCCGAAGATGTTTCCAAAATCATTAAACAAAGAGCTCGCATTGAGAAAATAGCAATTAAAGATGCGAAATTGAGAACTTTTATCACACAAGATGATTCGCGCGATGATTTAGTGGCTCATGTTTACGACATTACTTATGGAAGCGTTCGCCCTTTAAAAGATAATTTAATTATTATTGATGATAGTATTGTTCGAGGAACAACCTTAAAACAAAGTATTTTAAGAATTTTAGATCGTTTGGAGCCTAAAAAAATTGTAGTCGTTTCTTCAGCTCCTCAAATTCGTTATCCAGATTGTTATGGCATTGACATGGCAAAAATGGGGGATTTCATAGCTTTTGAAGCTGCAATTCAATTATTAGTTGATACAAAAAGAGAAAATATCATTCAAGACGTATATAAGCAATGTTTATCTCAGGTTGATCTTCCAAAAGAGCAAGTGCAGAATTACGTTAAGGAAATTTATGCACCTTTCACAGATGAAGAAATTTCTGTAAAAATCGCGCAGTTATTGACTCCAATTTCAATGAAATCTAAAGTAGAGATTATATACCAATCGGTAGAAAATCTTCATATCGCCTGTCCTGATAATTTAGGCGATTGGTATTTTACAGGCGATTATCCAACTCCCGGTGGGAATAAAGTCGTAAACAAGGCTTTTATTAATTGGATGGAAAAAAGAAACGAACGCGCTTACTAAATTTGGGTAATTGGGTTACTTAAAATCTTTTCGCATACTCCTTTTCGCTCATCCATAAATGCAAGTGTCTTTTTATTGAGCACTGCATTATTTTCAAGGCAATAGCTCAATTGAATTTTAAAACTTGCAAAATCATGGAATTCAAAACCGATGCCCTCTTCTGTAAATTGATCAGCTTCAGGAAATTTTGAATGTTTTGGACCAAAAAGAACGGGTAATCCAAAAACAGCGGGCTCTAAAATATTGTGTAGGTTTCCTGAAAATCCACCTCCAATACAAGCAATATTACCATAATAAAAAGCTGTAGAAAGTTGACCAATGGTGTCAAGGATTAAGACTTGTTCTTCCTTATAGTTTTTAAAATCAGTGTATTTAATTGCCTTTTCTTTGAGTAGGAGCTGAATTTTTCTAACATTACTTTCTGAAATATCATGCGGTGCAATTATTATTTTTCCTTTCCAATCATCCTTTAGTAAGTCGATTAAAATAGTAAGTTCTTTTTCCCAACTACTCCCAAAAATGAGTGCTTTTTCTTGTGCTAAAAATGACTCGAAAATTGCTGTATGTGAAGATGTTCCAGCTTCGAGAGTTTCTAAAAAAAGCTTCTTGTTTTCACTTACTCGATCGTATCGCGTATCTCCCACAACTTCTATTTCATGAATGCCAATAGAATTTAAAAGATGTTTAGTTTCTTCATTCTGAGTAAAATAGTAGCTTATTTTCTTTAATCCAACTCTAAAAAATCCACCAAACCATTTGAAAAAGTACTGATTTGGTCTTAAAAGTGTAGCAAGCGAAACAAGTTTTATATTCTTCTTGCTTAATTCCCTAATGTAGTTTTGCCAAAATTCATATTTCACAAAAAATACAAGTGTTGGGTTTACTTTTTCAATAAAAAAATCAGCATTTCTTGGAGTATCATTAGGAAGATACATTGCTAAATCTACATCATGCATTCTTTTATGATAGTGAAGCATTCCAGAGGGAGAAAAAAAAGTCACCAAAAGAAATAGTTCAGGATTTTTTAATTTTAAGGAATTCATAAGTGGTAATCCCTGCTCAAATTCCCCTAAAGATGCACAATGAAACCAAATTACTTTTTTGTTCTTTGGAATCCCTTCTACTTTAGATTTCCAATTTTTTCGACCCAAAACACCCATTCTAACCTTCGCATGAAAAGGGGAAATTATTTTCAATAAAATTGAAAAAAGGCAAATTCCAAAATTGTAAAGTACTTGCATTAGTTATAATAAAATTCTTTAGGCTTTCTTTTATAAAAGGGTATATACCACCCAATTCGGAAGCCATACTGAATATCAATCATTTGTTTTGTTGATACAGGAATTGTTGGTGTATCAAAGAAAATAGTTCTGCGATTTTTTGTGAGCCCTTCCTGAATATAAAAACCTGCATAAAAATTAAGTGCTCCTGAGTTTCTTAAAAAAGAATAACCAATAAACTGATGGAAATTTATTCCTGATGTTAAGCGATCATATCCTTTGCGATAATCTAATTCTAATTGTGGAATAACTTGATCCGTTGTTTCAATTCTTAATTTATGAAGCGTATAACCGATTCCAGCATGAATTAAAATTCCAGAGTTTGTATTTGTACTTAAAACAGGAAAAATTTTACCTAATGAAGCATTTACATTAAATCCTCTCTCGTATGCTAGAATTCTTCCGATATCTCCATTTATATCTGTAATATTTCCCGCTGCATCAATTAAGTGATCAAATAATCCCCTAAGTCTAATTTTATCTCCAAAGAGAAAATTGCCCTCTAAGCCAAAACACCAATTTTTTGCCGTTTTATAGTTTGCACTTATCCCTAGATGACTTGCAAAACCATAACGTTCTGCTAAATCTCCCTCTGTCCAATTTCCCCCATAATGAACACCGATTAAAGGTGTCGCTATTGTAGAATCTTTAACATTTCGCTGTGCAAAGGAATAGTGAAATAATAGCAAGAACAATAAGGGAAAATAGTATTTCATTTTTCAAAGTTAAACTCATTTTTTTTACAAACGTTCTAATCTCTAATTTGAATACTAAAAAATGATAAATATATCTTTTTGGTGCATCTGAGTAAAATTGACTAACCAACGAAAATTAGTAACTTTGTTTTCAATAAATCAATAGAATGAAAAAAATACAGATGGTTGATCTGGTTTCTCAATATGAGAAAATAAAGCCAGCAATTGATTCAGCAATAATGGATGTACTTCAAAGTGCACAGTTTATAAATGGTGCAGAAGTTGCAGGATTTCAAAAAGAATTAGAATTGTATTTAGGCGTGAATCATGTGATTCCATGCGCAAATGGAACAGATGCTCTTCAAATATCAATGATGGCACTTGGTCTCAAGCCAGGAGATGAGGTTATTACACCTTCATTTACGTATATCGCAACGACAGAAGTAATTGCGC
>JBIKOE010000001.1:0-76415 GCA_044358215.1 Crocinitomicaceae bacterium | reverse complement strand
TAGCATAGGGGCCATCTGCACTTTTTAAAAGTTGCCCCAATAAATAATTCCTCACCAATTCTAATTCTTCATCGGGAACTAAATCTTTTTGAAGTCGTTCAATTTCATTTTTTATCTCTTGTATTGCTAAATCTTTTTGAGCGGAACCAACTTCGGTTCCTATCATAAAATAGCCGCTTTTTGCTAATTCAGCTTCTGTGCTACTAATTCCGTAGGTGTAGCCTTTATCCTCTCGAATATTTTTCATTAGGCGACTTCCAAAATAATCTCCTAAAATGGTATTTAAGATAGAGAATCCAAGAAAATCAGAATGGTATTTATTGAAAAGAGTCTTTCCAATTCGCACTGCACTTTGAACAGCATCTTTCTTTTCTAACTGAAATACGCCTTTATTATTATTGAAATTATTTTCAAAAAGTGGCTTTTCAGGAAGACACCATTTCTTTGATTTTTCAGCAATTTCTGTAACTTGAACTTCTTCTAAAGCTCCAACAAGAACGACTTTACGCAGACCATTTTTATAGTTTTTAGAAAAGTATTCAATGATTTCTTCTCGGCGGACAGAATCATAGTCTTCCAATTCGGTTTGGCGCGCATAATTTGTGCCTTGAAAAAGGTTTTTTTGAAATTCTCTTTGAGCAAGAAATCCCACTTTTTCAAAATTAATTTTGAGTTTCTGTTTTCTGTCAGTGATTAATTCATCGATTTCATTTTGCGGAAAGTTAACATGCTCAAGTGCATCTTCAAAAATTTTAAAAACTGCTAAAATATTTTTTTTAAGGGCATAAAATGAGACTAAAACACTTTCATGTCCCAAGCCAACATCAAAGAATGCTCCTAAATCATCTAATTCATTGTGAATATCTGTAGAAGTTTTTTTAGCAGTACCCGAAAAAAGTAAGCCAGCAACTAGCGAACTAATTAAATTTGATCCTCTTGTTGTTCCAGCATGAAAGATAAAATCCAAGCGTGCTGTTTCATTTGGAACTTCTTTCATCCAAAAAAAAGGTGTGTGCTCGCCTAACTGAATTTTTACGGGAGAAATAAAGTTAATTTTTTCTATCGCCTGTAAACTTGGCGCATTTTTTCGCTTTATCATGCTTCTTGGGCTTTAATTTTTAGTAGCGAACAATTTGTTTTTTGAAATAATTTATTTGCATAGGATTGAATATGATCGCAACTAATTTGCTCATAAATTAAATGCTCTTCATTGATTCCATTTGCATCTCCTAAAAGTTCAAAATAACATAAATTCATAGAGCGGTTTAAAATTCCCTGCTCTTGAAAAGCGCGGGCAGTTTGCATCTTGATTTTTAAGCTGTTGAGTTCCTTTTCTTCTATTGGATTCAAACAAACTTCGTTTAATACCTCCCAAAGTGCATTATCAAAATCTTCAAAGCTTATTCCATCATTTAATTTTCCTGATATAATAAATAAACCCTCGTCAATAGATCCAGTTATGTAAGCTACAATTTCGGATACAAGTTGTTTTTCCTTCTTTAATTTTAGGTAAAGCAAGGATGATTTTTCTCTGCTTAATGAATCACTTAAAATATCTGCAATATAGTAGTCAGGATGTTTTCTTTCAGCCATTTTAAAGGCATAATAAAAAGCAGATGCTGGAACATTGCGTTCAAGTTCTAATTCTCTAAATTCTATTTGTTTGGGTTCAGAGGCAATGATTCTTGCTGGTTTTTTTCCTGAAGCAATATCTGAGAACCAGTAATTTACTCTTTCTTTAATAAAATCTAATTCAAAATTTCCCGAAATGCAAAGAATCGCGTTTGATGGGCAATAATACTTTTTAAAAAACGCACGAACATCTTCCATAGTGGCATTTTCGATGTGGCTAATTTCTTTGCCGATAGTTGCCCATTTATAGGGATGTTTTTTGTATGCTAGTGGACGAAGTTCTAACCAAACATCTCCATAAGGTTGATTGAGGTAGCGTTGTTTAAATTCTTCAATAACAACACTTCTTTGCACTTCTAAACTTTTTTCGGTGAAAGCAAGCGATAACATACGATCGCTCTCTAACCACAATGCTGTATCTAGATTATTTGCTGGTAAAACATCATAATAGTTTGTAATATCGTTACTTGTAAAGGCATTGTTTTCGCCACCAGCTTTTTGTAATTCTGTATCAAAATCAGGAATATTAACTGAACCTCCAAACATCAAGTGTTCAAATAAATGTGCGAATCCAGTTTTTTCTTCAGATTCATCTCTTGCTCCAATATCATAAAGCACATTCACAACAGCCATTGGTGTTGATGTATCTTTATGGAAAATCACTTTTAGTCCATTTGATAATTGAAAACGCTCAAATTTTACCATTAAAAAATAAATTTAGTCTTTGTTTGATTGTTTTGTGCTTCTTTAAATTCTCGAATAATTTCTACCACAATTTCTTTTGCAGGCATGATTTTATGAATAGTTCCAGACACTTGTCCGACTTCTAATTCCCCAGCATCTAAATCACCTTCAAACATTCCTTTTTTTGCTCTTCCTCTTCCTAAAATTGCTTTTAATTCTTCGGCATTAGCATTATTTGAATAAGCAAGTTCAAGTTGCTTATAAAAGTTATTTTTTATCATTCTAACTGGAGTTAATTCCTTCAATGTTAAAATTGTATCTCCTTCTTGACAAGCTATTACCTTTTCTTTGAAATTTTGGTGTGCACTGGATTCAGGACTTGCAATAAAGCGGCTTCCAATTTGAACAGCATCAGCACCTAAATTCATTGCTGCAAGCATTCCTTTTCCAGATCCAATGCCTCCTGCTGCAATTAGTGGTAATGAAATAGCGTCAGCAATTAATGGTATCAAACAAAAAGTTGTTGTTTCATCACGACCATTGTGACCGCCTGCCTCAAAACCTTCTGCAACAATAGCATCAACTTCAGCATCTTGTGCTTTAAGCGCAAATTTTAGACTAGAAACGACATGTACAACTGTAATTCCATTTTCTTTTAGGTGTTTTGTCCATGTACTAGGATTTCCAGCTGAGGTAAAAACAATTGGAACTTTGTACTTTATAATTGTTTCAATATGTTTTTCGCTATCGGGATATAGCAGAGGAAGATTGACTGCAAATGGCTTACTTGTTGCTGCTTGACATTTTATAATTTGCTGCTCAAGAATCTCAGGATACATCGAGCCAGAACCAATAATCCCTAGTCCACCTGCATTCGATACAGCAGAGGCTAATTCCCATCCTGAACACCAAATCATTCCAGCTTGAATAAGAGGAAATTCTATTTTAAACAAGTTACAGATTCTATTCTGATTCATTTTTTAAATACCTAGTTGCGAATTTAAGTAAATACTCTAATTCTCAAGTTATATTCTATAAGTAGTTTACGATTCTTTTTATTATTGATAAATTAACTAATTTAGCTAGAAATTTTCTGTTGAATGAAAGTCCTTGGAATTTGTTTGTTTTTATTTGTGTTTTGCTTTAAATTGCAGGCACAGTTATCTACTGAAATTCTTTCAAAAAATAAGGGGCAATTATTACTTGAAAACAAAGGTCAATGGCCAGAAGGAGTTTTATTTCGCTCAAACATGCCGGGAGGAAAACTTTGGGTGCAGCAGCACAAACTTATTTTCCATCTTCAAGATTATTCGACAATGTCCAAGTTACATGTAATGGCTGAACCTAATTATAAGGGGCAAGATGTAAGTCAAACGCTCGTTCATTTAAATTTTAGAGGTTCTAATGAAGTAATTAACATTGAAAAAAAAGATCCTTCAAGCAGTTATTTTAATTTTTTTAAAGGAAATGACCAAAAAAAATGGACATCTGAAGTTCATTCTTATTCTGAAGCAATTTTAAAGAATTTCTATCAGGGAATTGATTTTAAAATTTCAGGGATAAATAATGAGGTTAAATATGAATTTATTGTTCAGAAAAATAGCGATCCATCTCAAATAATTCTTGACTATAGCGGTCAGAAAAAGATTCAGATCGACAACAAGGGAAATTTGATTTTAGAAACTAATTTAGGTAAAGTAATTGAGGATAAACCTGTCGCTTATCAGTTAATAAATGGACAACGGAAAGAAGTGAAATGTCGCTTTATTTTAAAAGACAATGAAGTCCGGTTTGACCTTGGAAATTACGATCCTAACTCTCCATTAATTATTGATCCTATTTTAGTTTTTGCAACGTATAATGGTGCAAATTCTGATAATTTTGGAATGACTGCTACTTATGGAAATGATGGAACTGCATACACCGCAGGAACAATTTATGGAAATGATTATCCCGCTCCTGATGTTTTGGCGTATGATATTCAATCAAACTTTGTGGCAGGTGCAATCGGATACGGTATTTCAGATGTATTCGTCTCTAAATATTCTTCCGATGGAAGCGCAATGCTTTGGGGAACATTTATTGGAGGTGGAGATAATACCCAAGGAACTGAAACAGTTCATAGTTTAATTTGTGATCAGAGTAACAATGTTTATTTGATGGGCGCAACATCTAGTTCAGATTTCCCGACTTCCTCTGGTGCTTTTCAGCCAAATCATGCAGGTGGAGTTGCCGGTGCAAATTTTACTTCTAATGGAGTGTATTTTCAAAATCAAGGCACTGACATTTTTGTTTCAAAAATCAGTGCTAATGGACATAATCTATTAAATTCAACATTTGTTGGGGGCAGTGGAAATGACGGTGTAAATTACAATCCACTTTCTTTGCCCTATAATTCAGCTGCTGCATATTCTGCTCTAACTTCTAATTATGGAGATCAGTTTAGAGGAGAAATTATGTTGGATGAAAATAACAATATTCTAATTGCATCTTCTTCTCGTTCAATTGACTTTCCTATCGTCAATGCTTTTCAAAGTTCAAATGCCGGTGGGCAAGATGGAATAGTTTTTAAATTAGCTTCAAATTTCCAATCCTTGTTATTTTCAACTTATTATGGTGGTTCTTCAGATGATGCATGTTATTCTGTTAAAATTGATACGGCAAATCAAATTGTTTTTTCAGGGGGAACCCAATCTACTGATTTACCAGGAACTGTTGGAGCTTATTCACCAACCTATAATGGTGGAATAACGGATGGTTTTGTCGTTAAATTAAATTCCACTGGTTTAGGAATTCAACAAGCAACTTATTTAGGAAAAAATAATTACGACCAAGCTTTTTTTGTTGAAATTGATAAAAACAATAATATTTATGTTTTAGGTCAATCAGTTGGAGGAACTTTTCCTGTTGTTAATGCTACTTTTTCAAATCCGAATAGTAGTAACTTTATTATTGAGTTAAATTCAAATTTAACAAGCAATATTGCGTCTACGGTATTTGGTAATGGTTCGACATCAATTCATATTTCACCTTCTGCTTTTCTTGTTGATATTTGTGGTAATATCTATGTTTCTGGATGGGGAGCTAATATTCTTCAAGGTACACCATTAATTGGGATGCCAGTAACACCAGATGCTTTTCAAGGAACTCCACCAAATGGTTTTGATTTTTATCTTATTGTTATAAAAAGAGATTTTCAAGGGCTCTTATACGGATCTTACTTGGGCGGCAGTCAAGCACAAGAACATGTAGACGGTGGTACCTCTCGTTTTGATAAAAATGGTGTCGTTTATCAATCTGTTTGCGGTGGATGCACAGGATTTAGCGATTTTCCAACTACACCAGGAGCGTGGTCAGCGGCAAATAACAGTTCTAATTGTAATAACATTGTCTTTAAATTTAGTACAGATGTAATTCCAATAGCTAATTTTACAGCTAGTTCTTCATCATCTTGCGAGGAAATCCCGATAACTTTTCAAAATAATTCAACAGAAAATGACACGTATTTATGGGATTTTGGAAATAACAACTTTGACTCCACAACATTTTCGCCAAGTTATACCTATTCAATCCCCGGAGTTTACACTGTATTTTTATACGTAACAGATAATGATTGCGACATTACAGATACTGCTCAGATTACAATTACTATTTATGAAAATATTCAATTAAATATAATCGATGGAATTGACCTATGTTCTCCAGTTCCAATTAACTTAACTTCTTACACAAATGGAACAGCAAGTAATTTTATTTGGTCAACAAATTCTCTTTTTACAGATACCTTAAATTTTGATTTTTCTGATTCTCTTTTTGTATTAAATGATCCGCAAGCTGGTTATTATTATGTTCAAGCTTCAAATTCTGAATGCGCGCTAATTGATAGTGTATTACTTTCTTTCACAAGTTCCGATTTAATATTAAACGGTGGAAATAATTTATGCTTGGGTGATCAAACAACATTGACGGCAACAAATACAAATCCTACAACTTCCTTTAATTATGTTTGGTCACCAATTGTTGGGATTATTGGTTCAAATACCTCAAGTTCGATTGTTGTTCAACCTCTTTTTTCACAGTATTATTATCTATCAGCTGCATCTTCCAATGGTTGTTTTGTAGAAGACTCTATTTTTATTTTAGTTTCTGTTATAAATCCTTCATCAGTACTTGCAAGTGCATCGGAATATATTGTCGTTCCGGGTGCAACAGTTGTATTAAGTGGTTTACCTAATAGTCTTCCAAATTATTCTTGGTCGCCAACTACGGGTTTATCTTCGCCCAACTCGCAGGAAACAAATGCTCTTATTCAAGAAAACACTATTTTTACATTAACAGTTTCGGATGGTATTTGCACACGTTCAGATACTCTACAAATTAAGGTGTATGAAATTATCTGCGAAGAACCCTATGTCTTTATTCCAAATGCATTTTCTCCAAATGGGGACGATAACAATGATGTTTTATTTGTTCGTGGAATTTTTATTGAAAAAATGATTTTTCGAATTTTTGATCGTTGGGGAGAATTGGTATTTGAGTCAGAAAATCCACAAATTGGATGGGATGGAACTTTTAGAGGAAAAAAATTAGATCCAGATGTTTACGATTTTTATCTGGATGTTACTTGTTACAATGGGCTAAAATCAATTACAAAAGGAAATGTTACATTAATGAAATAAAAAATATGAAAAAGATTATTACAACAAAGTCAGAAAAATTCTTGGAGAAATACCTTAATAACTCAAGTCCTACAGGATTTGAATCAGAAGGTCAAAAATTATGGTTAGAATATATAAAACCTTATGTAGACGATTATTTTACAGATAATTATGGTTCAGTTGCAGGGATAATTAATCCTGGAAAAGATTACCGAGTTGTGATAGAAGCGCATGCTGATGAGATTTCTTGGTTTGTTCACTACATTACAAAAGATGGTTTTATCTACCTCAAGCGAAATGGTGGCTCTGACCATATGATTGCACCGTCAAAACGTGTAAATATCTATACAGATAAAGGAATTGTTAAGGCTGTTTTTGGTTGGCCAGCAATTCATACGAGACAGCAAAAAGAAGAAACTCCAAGTATGAAGAATATCTCTCTAGACTGCGGATGTGCTAGTAAAAAAGAAGTAGAGGATTTAGGAGTTCATGTTGGTTGCGTAGCGACATTTGAAGATGAGTTTATGCTTCTTAATAAAAATAAATACGTTGGTAGAGCATTGGACAATAGAGTAGGTGGCTTTATGATTGCTGAAGTTGCACGTATGTTAAAAGAAGAAAAAATCACACTTCCTTTTACCTTGTATGTTGTAAATGCAGTTCAAGAAGAAATTGGACTTAGAGGTGCAGAAATGATTGCACACAGAATTAAACCTCATCTTGCCTTGGTTACAGATGTTTGTCATGACACAAGCACTCCAATGGTTGATAAAATAGAAAATGGAGATCAGAAGTCAGGAGATGGTCCTGTATTAACGTATGGTCCGGCTGTGCAAACAAATTTTTTAAAGCAAATTATTTCAGTTGCACAAAACAATAAGATTCCTTTTCAGCGAGCTGCAGTATCTCGTTCTACAGGGACTGATACGGATGCTTTTGCTTATTCAAATGAAGGTGTGCCAAGCGCATTAATTTCTTTACCTTTAAGATACATGCATACAACCGTTGAAATGGTTCAAAAGGAAGATGTTGAGAATTGTATTCGCCTAATTTATGAAACGCTAAAAACAATTCAAGACGGACAAGATTTTAGGTATATTAAATAAAAATCCTTATTTAATTTTTATTCGCTAAGACAAGATTATACTTTGATCTTCAATTAGAATTTTATCTCCTTTGATTAATTTCGCTCGTCTTCTTGTCTCAATTGAACCATTCCGATAAACAATACCTGAATCTACAATGTGCTTTGCATGACCACCTGTTTGAGCTATTCCCAAAGCTTTAAGCAAAGCCATAAGTTCAATGTATTCTCCTTCGATTTTAAAATTCGTATTCATTTTCCTTGAAGTTCAAGAGCTTTTAGGGTATTCATCATTAAAGACGCAATCGTCATTGGACCTATACCGCCAGGAACGGGCGTGATAAAACTACATTTTTCAGCCACTTCATCAAATTTAACATCACCACATAAGCGCCAACCTCTTTCTCTCGAAGGATCTTCAACACGAGTAGTGCCAACGTCAATAACTACAGCTCCTTCTTTTACCATCTCTTTTGTAACAAATTCAGGTTTTCCAATAGCTGCTATTAAAATGTCCGCATTCCGACAAATTTCCGTTAGATTTTTTGTTTTTGAATGCGCCAAAGTTACAGTACAATTCCCAGGATTTGAATTCCGAGCTAACATAACAGAAAGTGGCATTCCAACGATGTTGCTTCTTCCAATAACCACACAATTTTTTCCTTCAGTTTGGATATTATTTCGAGAAATAAGTTCGATAATTCCAGCGGGAGTAGCGGGCAAGAAGCTCGGAATATTGAGCATCATATTTCCTAAATTTTGAGGATGAAATCCATCAACATCTTTTTTAGGATCTATTGCTTGCGTTATTTTTAGTTCGTTAATGTGACTTGGTAAAGGAAGTTGAACGATAAACCCGTCAATATCTTTATTACTGTTCAGTTCTAGAATTTTTGATAATAAATCTTCCTCACTTATTGATTCATCAAAGGAAATAAGACTGCTTTCAAAGCCAATTTCTTCGCATGCGGCAACTTTTGCATTTACATAGGAAATAGATCCACCATTCTGCCCAACAATTATTGCCGTTAAATGAGGAACTTTTTTATTTTCTAACTTGCGTAAGCGAACAATTTCTCTTAACTCTGAGCGAATTTCAGCTGCGCAAGATTTTCCATCAAGTAATTGCATATAAAAGTTTTTACAAAGATAGAAAGAAGTTATTTGGATTGCCCCAAAAGAACTTATCTTTGTGTAAATTGTTTTACCAGTTATATATCAAATTAACTTAAATATAATTATATGAAAAAGTTGTTTTTCCTATTCATAATTATCTCTACTCAAGACTTATTAGCTCAAACAGAGATTACCTCTCAGGAATTGGGTATTGAAGGTTATTTTGGAGCATCTAATCAGGGTGGATCTTTTGGAATTGGGCCAAAATTTGGTTTTATTTTGAATGAAAACATTGCTGTTGGACCGTCTTTTAGAATTCAACGAAATTGGTCAAATTTGCTGGGTAATTCTTTCTCTCAAACTGTATATGGTGGTGGTGCTTTTGCACATATTCGATATAAATCAAAAGGAAAAAGTACTGTTTTTGGTGCAGTCGAATTTGAATATTTAAGAAGTCCTTTTGTTGACATAAATTTTCAAAATGTTACTGCAAAGAAATGGGCGCCAACTTTATTCATTGGTGGTGGTTTTTTAGTTCGAGTAAATAATGTAATTGGAATTAATGCAGGAATTCTTTACGATGTTATCAATGCTGATAATAGTCCTTTCCGAAGTTCATACTTTTTCAAACAAAAAAACCAAGCCGGCGTGATTACAAAAATTTATCCTCTTATTTATCGCTTAACATTCCTTTTTAAATTAAAATAGTTATATGAAAATCGGAATGGTGCTTTACCCAACATTCGGTGGGAGCGGTGTAGTTGGAACAGAATTAGGAAAAGCATTGGCTCTAAAAGGTCATGAGATTCATTTTATTACTTATTCACAACCTGTTAGACTTGGAAGTTTTCGAGAGAATATTTTTTACCATGAGGTTGTAGTTTCTGATTACCCACTTTTTGAATTTCAACCTTATGAAACGGAGTTAGCGAGTAAAATGGTGGATGTGGTCCGTTTTGAAAAACTGGATATTTTACATGTTCATTATGCAATCCCTCATGCATCTGCTGCTTTTATGGCAAAGCAGATATTAAAATCTCATGGGATTAATATTCCGTTTGTTACAACCCTTCATGGAACAGATATTACCTTAGTTGGTCGGGACCCATCATTTGAGCCGGTAATTACGTTTTGTATAAATGAATCAGATGCTGTCACTGCTGTTTCTGAAAGTTTAAAAGCAGCAACTTTTGAGCATTTTAAAATAACGAGAGATATTCATGTTATTTCAAATTTTGTTGTCCCAGAATCCGAAAAATCAGTCTTTTCAGAACACATGCGTCTAAAATATGCTTCAGATGGAGAGCGCATAGTTTGTCATATTTCTAATTTTAGAAAAGTCAAGCGTGTTGATGATGTTGTACGTGTTTTCGCTTTGCTTAATAAAGCTATTCCTTCAAAGTTGATTCTAGTTGGTGACGGTCCAGAACGCTATTTGTGTGAGCGCTTATGCCGCGAATTCAATTTGTGCGATAAGGTTATTTTCTTAGGAAAAGTTAGAGATACAACTCATGTACTTGAAATTGCAGATGTTTTCCTTTTACCATCGGAAACAGAGAGTTTTGGACTTGCTGCATTGGAAGCAATGGCAGTTGGAGTTCCTGTTATATCCTCAAATACCGGAGGAATTCCAGAAGTAAATATTCATGGTTATTCTGGATATTTATCAAATGTTGGTGATGTTGAAGATATGGCTAAAAATATGATTCAATTACTTCATCCAGATAATTTACCCACCTTTAAAATCAATGCAAAAGAACGATCCAAGGAATTTAGTTTGGAGAAAATACTACCTCTTTACGAGGAAATTTATCGTAACTTAGTTTTGAATAAGTAAAAATCCTTTGATGCCTAGTCAAAAACAATTGGATGATTGGTTTTACAAACGAAAAACTCACAAACAAAGTTTGTCAGCTGCTTTGCTCTTTCCTGCACTAATTAGCGGAAATCGTGGAGCTTTAAGTTCTGCTATTACTTTAGTAGAAAGTCAGGTTTCAGAGGATAGAAAAGAAGCTAATAAATTAATTAAAAGTTGTTCGGATCTCAATAAGAAAGCATGGAGAATTGGAATAACAGGTGTTCCAGGGGTTGGAAAAAGTACTTTTATTGAAGCTTTCGGAAAAATAATTTTAGAAAAAGGATTGAAATTGGCTGTTTTGGCAATTGATCCCTCTTCGAATGTTTCTGGCGGAAGTATATTAGGAGATAAAACACGAATGCCTTGGCTCTCACAACAAGAGAATGTATTTATTCGTCCAAGTGCATCACGAAATAATTTGGGTGGAGTTGCTCTCAATACACGAGAGGCAATTTTACTTTGTGAAGCTGCTGGCTTTGATATTATTTTTATTGAAACAGTTGGTGTTGGTCAATCTGAAACTGTAGTTCATTCAATGGTTGATTTCTTTTTACTTTTAATGTTGTCTGGAGCTGGAGACGAACTTCAAGGAATTAAAAGAGGGATAATGGAAATGGCAGATCTTTTAGTTATAACAAAAGCTGATGGAGATAATTTGCAAAATGCCAAGAATGCTAGAAGTCAATATGCAAATGCACTTCATTTATTTCCAAGTAAGCCCAGTTCTTGGACTACTCAAGCACTAATTTCAAGTAGTGTGTCAGGAGTCGGATTACAAGAAGTTTTGGTAGCAACTGAAAATTATTTTAATAAAATAATCCTAAGTGCTTGGCTCGATGAAAATCGAAGATTACAGGAAATCACTCTTCTAAAAGAATGTCTTTCAAACCTTTTAAAGCAAGATTTTTTTGGGAATGATAAATGGAAAAATAAATTCTTAATTGCTGAGCAAAAAGTTGCAAATGGAAAGCTTTCAGCATTTATTGCCGCAGAACAACTTTTTAAAGAATATGACCTGAGAAAAACATAAGTTCTTTTTTTTTGTTGTACGAAAAATAAAATATTTAAATTTATAACTGAAATAAATTTTACAAAATATAAACTATGAAATTTTCTACTCTCTCAATTATCCTTTTTTTTAACATCACTTTTTTCTATTCTCAGTGTACAACAACAAATGCTACGTCTTGTGTGTGTGAAGATGGAACACAAAACTGTTTGCTTTTACCAGATATTACAGCCTCTTGGAAAGGAATTTCTGACGGAGGTTGGACAGAGTACCCACAAACGAATGCAGGCACAAGTCAAAATAGTCAAGGTCCAGATAATGGAAGACTTCGTGTTACAGGTTCAACTCCCAATATTGGTCATGGTTCTTTTACTGTTAGAGGTGTAGATCAAAATGGAAAAAGAGCATTCATATGTGGATCTGATACTATTTTTAATGTTTCTGCTACTGGAGATTTTACTTGTCCAAACGGTGATCAAAATCCAAAACAACTTTTACTTCAACGTGTATACAAAAAAGATAGTACCCAAATGAATTATGTTGATACTTGGACAGGAAGCATGGCTTATCATCCTTCTCATGGTCACAATCATGTTAATGATTGGGCAATAATGACTCTCAGAATTCAAACTTCTGATCCAAATCCCTTATCTTGGCCAATTGTTGGTGATGGCGCAAAAATAGGTTTTTGTCTTATGGATTATGGTCAATGTGGAACTACTGCAGGAAGTACTTACTATGGTCATTGTAGAGATGAAAATACAGTTTATAATCAAGGAAATCTTATGTTGAATGAGAATTTCCCAAATTGGAATTTGGGTGGAGGTAATTATAATTGTTCTGTTACAGAACAGGGAATTTCTTCAGGGTGGACAGATGTTTATAGCAAGTATCTTGAAGGAATGTGGATTAATGTACCTTATAATACATGCAATGGTGATTATTATATTGTTATGGAGGTTGACGCAAATAATTATTTTCAAGAAGAACGAGAAGACAATAATTTTACTGCAGTTCCAGTAACTTTAACTTTACAAAATCCTGCTAATTCTCCACAAATACCTTTAATTTCTGCGAATGGTTCTAACAACATATGTAGTGGAGGTTCTGTTACCTTAAAAGCTACTGCAGGTTCTACTTTTCTATGGTCGACTGGAGAAACTACCCAAACTATAAATGTTTATCAAGCGGGGCCTTATTCTTGTACTGTTACAAACTATTGTGGCACCTCAACTTCTGCTCCATTTATTGTCAACAGTGTTGTTCCAAATGCACCAACTCTAATTGGAGATACTGTTTGTGTTGAAGGTTCAATGACATTGACAGCAAATGGTACAGGATCTATTTCATGGTATGACTCTGAAAACAACTTTCTTGGTACAGGTGCAAGTTTTATAACTCCGGTTTTAAATACCACTACTTCTTTCTTCGCTAATAACACCGATACATACATGGATTCAACTTTTGCTGAACCTCATACAAATGAAATTGGTGGTGGAGGTTATCGATCTTCAGATCAATACAATATATTTACTGCTCATCAGGATTTCACACTTAAATCAGTTTTGGTATATTCAGATGCTCCAAGAAATATTACGGTCGTTTTGGAGGATAATATTGGGCAAACGATTGATTCTTTAATAGCTTCTGTCCCACTTGGTGAAAGCAGAGTTAATTTAAATTTCCAAGTTTTAGCTGATAGCAATTTGCGTTTAGGAGTTAAGGACATGACAGCTAGTGGATCTACCTCCGGTTTATACCGTAATAATTCTTCTGCAATATTCCCTTATGAATTACCAGAGCTTTTATCTATTACTGGATCTTCTCAAGGAGCTTCTTATTTTTATTATTTATATGATTGGGAAATCCTTACTGAAAATGGAACATGTACTAGCCCAAGCTTAGAAGTTTTAGCAGTTGTTGAATCATGTGCAGCTCTTGGTGAAGATGTAGCATTTAAAAATTCTATTTCTCTTTTTCCTAATCCTAACAATGGTCAATTTGAAGTAAATTTCAATACTAGAAAAGATGCAGATGTCACAATCGATATTATTGATATTGTTGGAAAAACTATTCAATCTCAGTCTTTAAAGAATCTAAATGGATTTGTTAAAAAAGCGATTGATATTAAAAATTTCTCAAAAGGAATTTACCTAATGAATCTTACTTTTGAAGGAAAAACATACACTAAACGTTTTATAAAAGATTAATGAATTGTTTTTATAAATGGCTCTCAGTACTTTTATGTTCTGGGAGCTTTTTTGTTTATGGGCAGCCTGTAATAACGACTTATTCTAGTTCAAATTCCCCTTTACCCTTTAATACTGTTCGTTGTATTGCTATTCAAAATCAATTTAAATGGTTTGGAACTGATGATGGTCTTGCGAGATTTGATGGGGTAAATTGGTCTGTTTATACGACAGAAAATTCCCCGCTTTTGGATGATGATATTCGTGCTGTCTGTGTCGAAAATGATACAATAGTTTGGATTGGAACAGTACAAGGCGGCTTGTATTCTTTTGATGGATTAAATTGGGAGAATTACAATCCAACTAACTCGGGCTTACCAGATTATTTAGTTAGAGGCATTGCAATAGACACTCAAAATAATATATGGTGTGCTACCTCAGAAGGAATTGCGATGTTTGATCGTGTAAATTGGTATACTTGGGATGTCCTAAGTCATAATTTACTCACAAATAATATTACTTCAATTGCAATTGGTCAGCAAAATGAAAAATTTATCGGAACGATTAATGGCGGTTTAAATTATTTTTCGTCTGACAATCAACTCACTATTCTTAGTATTGTTCAATCTGGTCTTCCTGACAATTCCGCTCTTGGAATAGTTGTAGATGCTACAAATCACCCTTGGTTTGCTACGCCGGCTCAGGGCTTGGTGTATGATCAAGGATTTGGAGGACCATGGCTGCGCTTTAATATGAGTAATTCACCTTTGCCAACAAATGGTATAAATGCAATTGCTATAGATGAAAATCAAAGTATATTTATGGGTACAGATTCTTATGGTGTTCTTATTAAAAATGGAGATAATTGGCTGCAATATTCTACAGAAAATACTGATTTACCAGAAAATCATATTCTTTCAATTGCAACTGAATCAACAACAGTAAAATGGTTGGGGACCTATAATAGTGGTGTTGTCCGCTTAGAAGAAGATCAATCAGAATTATTTGAAAACACAAGTAATAGTTATGTTTATCCAACAAGTTTAAAAGCTGGAGATTTGATTTTTATTTCAACTCCAGTTCCAGATAAGCAGATTTTTGTTTACAATCAGTTGGGACAAGCAATTAATGGATTTTACTTAAATAATTCACAATCATTAAAAACTTCATCTTCCTGTCTTCCAGGAATGTATTATTTAAAAGTCCCTTCAATAAACAAAATCATTCGGTTTATAATCGAATAATGTCATATAGACTGACAAAAAGACACTTTATATATTACTGATTAGATCAATTTGTCATTTTTCTCGCATAAAATTACTGTGGCATATAAATTGAAATTGTGAATTTGTAAAAATTGAAAAATTAATTTAAAAATGGGAAAAATAATAGGAATTGACTTAGGCACAACAAATTCATGTGTTTCAGTTATGGAAGGAAATGAGCCGGTAGTTATATCGAACTCAGAAGGTAAAAGAACAACTCCTTCAGTTGTTGCATTTGTAGAAGGCGGTGAACGAAAAGTTGGAGATCCAGCAAAACGTCAGGCAATTACAAATCCAGAGAAAACAATTTCGTCTATAAAGCGAATGATGGGGTCTAGTTTTGATGAATGTAAAAAAGAAATTGGACGAGTTCCTTACACTGTAGTGAAAGGTGACAACAATACACCGCGAGTTAAAATAGATGATCGTCTTTATTCGCCGCAAGAAATTTCAGCGATGATTCTTCAAAAAATGAAGAAAACAGCTGAAGATTATTTAGGTCAAGAAGTAACAGAAGCTGTTGTAACTGTTCCGGCTTATTTTAACGATGCACAACGCCAGGCAACGAAAGAAGCGGGCGAAATAGCTGGATTAACAATTAAAAGAATCATCAATGAGCCAACTGCAGCTGCTTTGGCTTATGGTTTAGATAAAAAAGGCATCGATCAAAAAATAGTTGTTTTTGACTTTGGTGGTGGAACACATGATGTTTCTATCTTAGAATTAGGAGATGGTGTTTTCGAAGTTCTTTCTACTGATGGTGATACGCACTTAGGTGGTGATGATGTAGATGATGCGATTATTCAATGGCTAGCAGATGAATTTAAGTCAGATGAGGGTGTAGATTTACGTCAAGATCCAATGTCATTACAACGATTAAAAGAAGCTGCTGAGAAAGCAAAAATTGAATTGTCGTCAACAACTTCTACGGAAATAAATTTGCCTTATATCATGCCGGTAGATGGAATTCCAAAGCACTTAGTACGCACTTTACAGCGTTCTAAATTTGAGCAATTGATTTCAGAAATAGTTGAACGTACTATCAAACCATGTCGTAAAGCATTAAAGAATGCAGGGTTAACGCCAAAAGACATCAACGAAGTAATTTTAGTTGGTGGATCAACACGAATTCCAATCATACAAGATGCTGTTGAACGCTTTTTTGGAAAAGCACCTTCTAAAGGTGTAAATCCCGATGAAGTTGTTGCTGTTGGTGCTGCAATTCAAGGTGGAGTTTTATCCGGAGATGTAAAAGATGTATTGTTGCTAGATGTTATTCCTTTATCACTTGGTATTGAAACAATGGGTGGAGTTTTAACAAAGCTTATTGATGCAAATACAACAATACCTACAAAGAAGTCTGAAACGTTTTCAACGGCTTCGGATAATCAACCAAGTGTCGATATTCATGTTTTACAGGGAGAACGACCGATGGCAAATGATAACAAAACTTTAGGCCGCTTTCAATTAACAGATATTCCACCAGCACAAAGAGGCGTTCCTCAAATCGAAGTAACATTTGATATTGATGCAAATGGAATAATGAATATTTCTGCAAAAGATAAAGGAACAGGAAAAGAGCAATCAATTAAGATTGAAGCTTCTTCTGGACTATCTGACGAAGAAATTAAGCGTATGAAAGCAGAAGCAGAAGCAAATGCTGAATCAGATAATAAAAAACGTGAAGAAGTTGAGTTGATTAATAAAGTAGATTCTGCGATATTTCAAACAGAGCGTCAATTGAAAGAATACGGAGATAAAATTCCAGTAGATAAAAAACAACCTATCGAGGATGCTTTAGCTGAATTGAAAAAGGAGTTTGAAGCGCGTAACATCGAAAATCTTGAGCCTGCAATGGAGAAATTAAATACGCTATTCCAAGCAGCTTCTCAAGATATGTATAATGCAGCAAATCCTCAGGGAGCTCAAGATGCAGGAAACTCCTCAGATTCAGGTGCTGAAACAAATCCACAAGATGAAGTTACAGATGTTGATTTTGAAGAAGTAAATGAGAAAAAGTAATATAATAAATTTTTAAACTGAAAAGGGCACTCATTCAGAGTGTCCTTTTTTTTGCTTAATATTGCATATGCTATATTTCAAAAAAATACTTAATACAAATAGTAAAGAATGGTGTGTTTTTATCCATGGTGCAGGTGGCAGTTCAAGTATTTGGCATAAGCAAGTTAAGGCCTATTCTGAAAATTTTAATCTATTGCTAATTGATTTAAGAGGTCACGGAAAATCAAAAGATTTAAAAACTTCCAAAAATTACTCTTTTGAAATGATTGCCCAAGATGTAATTGAGGTTGTAGAATTTAATAAAATAGCTTCAGCACATTTTATTGGTGTTTCTTTAGGGACAATTATAATTTACCAAATTTTCGCCCTAAAACCTAGTATTGTTAAGTCAATGATTTTCTCTGGAGCAATTACACGCTTAAATATTAAGTCGAGGTTGCTTTTACGAATTGGTAGATTACTTAATCCTTTTCTGCCTTACATGACTTTATATGCTTTGCTAGCAAGAATTATCATGCCTAAAAAGAATCATAAGACATCTCGAGTCTTGTTTATTAATGAGGCAAAAAAACTTATGACAAAGGAATTTAATCGCTGGTTTAAATTAACTGCCAGATTAACAACTTACCTTAATCTTGTGGAACATGAAAGTAATAATAAACCTACTATTTATATAATGGGTAGTGAGGATCACATGTTTCTCGAGCCTGTAAAAGCGATCGTAGATTTAAATCCGCGGATTGAATTAAATGTCGTACCAAATTGCGGACACGTAGTAAACATTGAACAAGCGGAGATTTTTAACGCTATTTCTATTCAGTTTATAAGAAAATCAGCATAATTTTAAGAAAAAATGGGAAGCATTGCATTCTCCTGGGATTTATTAGATACTTCATTCATCATTGATGTTCGTAGCGAAATTGAATTCGATAAAGGGCATATTCCTGGTGCTGTAAACATTCCTATTTTAAACACAGAAGAACGAAAAATTGTTGGAACAACCTTTAAACAAGCGGGGCAGAAACATGCTATTTTAAAAGGTTTAGAGTTAACTGGCCCTCATTTAAGCAAGCGCTTAAAACAAGCTGTTAAATTAGTAGAAAACAAAGAAAATATAGTTATTCATTGTTGGCGAGGAGGAATGAGAAGTTCCTTTTTTGCGTATCTCTTGGAATTTTTTGGTTTAAAAGTCACTATAATTAAAGGAGGCTATAAATCTTACAGACAGCAAGTTATAAAATCTTTTGAGGCAAGCTATAACTTTTCTATTCTTGGGGGAATGACTGGAAGTGGGAAAACACATATTCTAGATGAGTTAGATAAAAAAGCTATAGCAATAATAGATTTAGAGGGTTTGGCAAATCATCGGGGTTCTTCTTTTGGAGCTTTAGGTAAGGAAAAGCAACCCAGCCAGGAACAATTTGAAAATAATCTATGCTACCAACTAATTAGAACAAATAAAAAGAATTGTTGGGTTGAAGATGAAAGTAGAACGGTTGGTGCAAGAATTATCCCAGAAGGCATTTGGAATCAAATGCGTCAAGCACCACATTATTTTCTTGACAAGACCTTCGAACTGCGTTTAGATCAAATTATGGAAGATTATGGTGCTTTTTCAAAAGAAGATTTACAATTTTGTATGGACCGAATTTCGAAGCGCCTTGGACCTCAACATGCAAAAAAAGCAATTAATCATATAGAAATAGGGGAGCTTCGAGAAGCTTTTTCAATAGCTTTAATTTACTATGACAAGACTTACACCTATCAAAAGGAAATTCATCCTTTGGGTAAAAAATTTCAAATTGAATGTAAATCGAAAAACAATTCTCAAATTGCAAAACACCTTTTTGAATTAAGCAATGGAAAATAACACAATAAGATTAACTGAATTTACCAAAGGTGGCGGCTGTGGTTGTAAAATTCCACCTCAAGAGTTAAAAGAACTGTTAAAAGGAGTCAATGCAGTAAATACAGAGCAGCTATTAGTTGGTAATTCAAGCTCAGATGATGCAGCAGTTTATTTATTAAACGAGGAACTTTGTTTAATAAGTACAACAGATTTTTTTACGCCAATTGTAGATTCTCCTTACGACTTTGGAAGAATTGCCGCAGCAAATTCCATCAGTGATGTTTATGCTATGGGTGGAAAACCAATCTTAGCACTGAGTATTCTTGGCTGGCCAAGTTCAAAATTGCCAATTGCGATTGCTACAGAAGTATTAAAAGGTGCAACAGAAACTTGCCGTCTTGCTGGAATTTCGCTCGCTGGAGGTCATTCAATTGAAAATAATGAGCCAATTTTTGGCTTAGCTGTAAATGGAATTGTTTCTAAAAATAAAATCAAGAAGAACAATACTGCACAAGCTGGCGATATTATATTTATAACGAAAGCAATAGGAACCGGAATTTTATCTACCGCTATAAAGCGTGGTTTAGAAAGCGCTCATTTTTCAGAAATCATAACTGAGAGTATGTGTCAATTAAATTTCATGGGAGAGAAATTAGCTGAATTTCCTTCTGTTTCAGCAATGACTGATATAACTGGATTTGGTTTATTGGGCCATCTTATTGAAATGACAGATAATGGGAGAATTTCTGCGATCATACAGAATCGAAATATTCCACTTTTGACCGGCACAGATGAACTTGCAAAGCAATGGGTTTATCCTGATAACACAATGCGGAATTGGAAAATGTATGGAGCTGATGTCAGCGGAATTTCAGGAGAAATGTTACTGACATTGTGTGATCCACAGACAAATGGAGGACTTTTATTTTCTGTTCATCCTGACTTTAAAGGTGAAGTATGTAAATTATTTGAGGCCGAAAAACTTCCCTTGTTTGAAATAGGAAAGTTTGAGATTAAAAAAGAATTTTCAATTATTGTTGAATAAAGAAACTTGTTTTATTCTTTCAAACTTTTTAAATCAATTTTACCATTTAGTTCCATTTTAGAAACCTTTCCAATTAAATTCATTGGTCCAACAGAGATAGTTAAACTATGTGGAAATAGAATCCCAGATACATTCTTGTAATCGTTGTATGTGGTAGTTGACTCATTTGTTTCTTCTCCAACTTTTTGTATAGAAATACTTTTTTCTTTTAAATAAGTAGTTGTATTATAATAGTCATAGCTTACATTTTCACCATCTATCAACTTTAAAACATAGTAATCATTGCCATTATCATTTTCAATTCCTGTTAATTCATAGTTTATTCCATTTGTTTTGTAATTCATTTCTGGAAATAAACCACTTGACTTCTTTTTAGAAGCTAATTCATCAGGTGTCATATCTTTTTTGCCACTTTGCATATCGAATTTAAATCCAGTCGAACCGTCATAATAAGATTTTTGGAAAACCATTCCTTGGCCTTCCATCTTTTGGGCTTCCGTAGTTGGGGATACAAAATATTCTGTCATTTTCAAGGGAATAGGAATTTGAGGAGATGACATATCAATCACACGTTCATAGGATTTCACTTTTTTCACTTTCTTCGAAAGTTCTTTAGCACTACTTGTTAAACTTACTGCAAATAGATACTTTTCAATTAATTCATCCTTAGAAATTGTTGCAGGTTTTATATCTTTTACTTCCTCAGCAAAGGCATCTAGAAATTCAATCTTTCCATCCGAATCAAATTTCTTTAAGCTTTCAATTATTTCTTCATTTCCAACAACAACGATGTTGCAATTAGTTGAAGTAAAATATTTCTTACTCATTGCTAAAACATCTTCTTTTGAAATAGCGTCTAATCGTTGAAGATAAGTTTGATAGTGATCTTTCTCTAATTTATTTTTTATAATAGAATAAGCAAATTCAGCAACTGTTTCTGGGCTTTCTAATGATCGTGCGAAGTCACCGGCCATTGAAGATTTAGTAAGGTTTAATTCTTCATCTTTTACCAAATCAGTTTTAATTGTTTGAAATTCTTTCAATATTTCAGTAATAGCTGAGTCGGTAACAGCATTTCGGAAATTTCCACCAGCTGACATCCAGGAACCAAATTCGGTAATTCTTAAAGAAGAGTAGCAGCCATAAGTATATGCTTTATCTTCGCGTAAATTTTGCATTAATCGTGTTCCAAAACCACCACCACCAAAGATGCCATTTAAAACTTTTAGTGGCAATTGGTCTTGCTCACCTGTTCTAATTTTAACAGGATAAGTAATAGAAACAACAGATTGAACTGCTCCTGGTTTTTTAATAAAAACAACACGGTTTCCTGTCGGGAAAACACCATCATTTGCTGGATTGGTAAAAATTGGACCATTAGTTCGCCAAGCAAGCAAATATTTAGTTATTAAGTCTTCCAATTCTATGCGATTAATATCGCCAACTACTACTAAATATCCGCCATTTGGCTTGAAATTATTTTGGTAGCTAGCAATGATATCTTCTCGTGTAATATTATTTAATGTGCTTTCTGTCATTATTTCTCCATAGGGATGTTTTGGGAAATTTAGTTTTGAAACAGCATTTTTCGCCATTGAACCTGCATCTGATTTAGTTGCTAATAAATTAGATTGGAGCTGTTTTTTAACTCTCTCAAACTCAGATTGCGGAAAATTTGCATTTTGCATTATATCATTCATTAATTCAAGACCTTTATCAAGATGCTTGGTTAAACAAGACAAATTAACAACAGAATTACTAGCATTTAAATTTGCGCCGATAAAGTCAATTTCTTTGTCTAATTGATCTTTAGTTCGTTTTTCTGTCCCTGACATGATTAATGAACCCATAAAATCCGCTAAACCAGCTTTATCTCCCTCAATTCTTGGATCAGACCCAATAATAAATTGAAAAGCTACTCGAGGTAATTTATGGTTTTCAGATAAAATCACTGTAATTCCATTTGCTGTAGTAAAAACCTGAGATTCAGAGATATTAATTTTTTTAGCTTCTGTTGGCTTGGGCATTATAGACCTGTCGACCTGAGCTTGAATAAAACTATGTGTTAATAAAAGGGCACTAAATAGTATTTTTTTCATGGAATTATTTTTCTTTTGGTAGGTAATGAAGTATAACACGAGCATCTTGCGTTAAATATTTATTTGCAACTCGTTTTATATCTTCTTTTGTAACTTTCATATAATTGTCTAGCATGGAATTTACACGATTTGCATTTCCGTAGTAAACGTGATTGTCTGCTAAATTTTCTGCAATTCCTGCTATAGAAGAATTAGAGGATACTAAGTCATTTTCAAATTTATTTCTTGCTTTATTAAATTCTTCATCACTAATTAATTCTGATTTAATTAAGTCGATCTGTAAGTCGAATTCTCTTTGAATACTATCTAAATTAACGTCTTGTGAAGCAATAGCTGCAAAAATTCCAATTCCAGCATCTTCTAAGCCATAATAAAATGAGAAAGCAAAAGTTGCCATTTCTTTTTTCTCAACAATTGTTTTATTAATGCGAGAACTACTTCCACCAGATAGAACCTCGTTTAGCATTTCAATTGCGTAACTATCAGTATTTAATTGTTCAGGAAATTTATATCCCATAAAGATAGCCGGCAACTGAATATTATCATAAATAACTTCTTTGGTAATACTTGTGAGAACTGTATTATCTTTTTGAGTACGTTTTATTTCAATTGGTTTTGCAGCATAAGTAGCAAGTATTTTTTTTGCTTCTGGATCTTTTGGGTTCATGAAATTAAGTGCATCAAATTTTGACTTTGAAATACTGTATGTTTTTTCAAAATTTGCGTCAGAAAGAGCAATAAAATCTCTATAAAAGTTTAGAGCTTGACCTTTTGGTATTGATCCGAAATACTTTTGAATCCACTTTTTTGTTTGCTCAATATCAATATCTCCCGCGATAGAAAGTGTTGAATTTGATGGAACATAAAAATCTTTGTAGAAATTTATGTAATCAGCTTCTTCTGCTGCATCTAAATGTTCCATACTTCCGATTGGAGCCCAATTATATGGATGAGTTGTAAAAACACGCTTGAACATTTCTGTAAAAAATGAACCGTAGGGTTGGTTATCTACTCTTTGTCTTTTTTCTTCTTTTACAACACTGCGTTGTGTTTCAATTCCTTTAATATCAACTTTTGCATGGAGCATTCGTTCACTTTCCAACCACAAACCAAGTTCTAATTGATTAGAAGGAAGTAATTCATAATAGTATGTTCTATCTTGAGATGTATTTGCATTTAGTTCACCACCATTTTTTTCAACAATTTTGCTGTATTCGCCTCGATCGATATTTTCTGACCCTTCAAATAATAAATGCTCAAAAAAGTGGGCAAATCCTGTTTTATTTGTATTTTCATTTTTTGAACCAACATGATACAAAACAGAGACTGCTACAATTGGAGTTGATGTTTCTTGATGTAAGATTACATGTATCCCATTTGCTAGATCATATTCTACGTATTCTATTTTTTTTTGAGAAAATGCTACTAGACTTGTTGCAAAGAAGTAGCTTACTAATATGTATTTTTTCATTTATAAATTTTAATTCTACAAATATAACCGAGATTCTTTAAAATAAAAAAAATACTTTAATGCTACATATTAAATTTAGTGTTTAGGATATAAATTTTCCTTATTTTTGATACTATTATGAAGCTTATTTTCAAGTACCTTTTTATATGCAGCAACTTTTTATCTTTTGCACAAGGGGTTGTTCCATCAGTTGATTTCAATAATTTTCTTGTGTCCTTTGAAAATGGTTTTTTTCGTCAAATAGAAGTTCAACCAGTTTCAAATTTAAAAGCGGGAGATGAATTTGTTACTTATTTAGATACTCGCGGTAATTTAAGGATTTATGATGGAAAGGAACGCAAAGATATCACGCTTCTCAATGCAGAATATGAAGTTTCAGATCATTTAATGGCCTACAAAATTGCGGGTGCTCTTCGTCTTTGGGATGCAGGACAAATATATAATCTCACCAATTTTGCAATGGATTTTGCTGTTCGTGATAGCTTAGTTGTTTATCAAGATAGAAGATATAGTTCAGTAAACGTTTATTGGAACAAGCAAATGATTCCAATTATGACCCTGCTTAACGAAGTGAAATTACCTTCTTTTATTGGCGAGAACATCTTGGTTTTTAATGATAATAGTAACACATATCACGCTTTTTGGAGAGGAAAGAATTATGAAATAGGAACGTATAACGATGAAAAAATGAATTTCAATATTGGAACAGATGTCTTTTGCTTTAATGATCCATATTCCCAAACATTTGTTGTTTTTCAAGATGGGATTTTTACAGAGGTAGAATCAATGTTAGCTCAGAATTTTAAATCAGGAAGAGGATTTGTGACGTATCAAGATATCAATGGGAATCTTTTGTATTATTCTAATAAGGATAAATTTCAGCTTTCAAATTTTGCTCCCAATTTTACAGATACCAAAGATGATATAACGATTTGGGGAGAAAGCAATTACCTTTTTGCTTTTGTAAACGGAGAGAAAAAACAAATAGCCAATTACATTCCAAAAGATTATAAACTTAAAAACAATATTTGCGCTTTTCGTAATATTATGGGGGGCGTAAGTGCAGTTATAAACGGAAGGGTAGAAGAGATAACAAATTTCCAGGATGCTGAGTATGAAATTTATGGAAATAAGGTATTGGTTAAATTATTCAATAAATCAATTATTGTTTTTAGTAACGGCAAGAAATTCACAAATTAAATCATAACTTTACTAAAACAAGAAGTAATATGCTGGTGCTCTAGTATATATTAAACTCAAAAAATAAAAAATAAATAGAAAAAAAAATATGAAAAAATTACAACTCACAATCATAATATTCTTAAGTTGTATTGTATATACACAAGCTCAGATAGTTAATATCCCTAATATGTATTTTAAATCAATTCTTCTGAATACTCCTGGTATTGATATCAACGTAGATAATCAAATCCAAGTATCAGAGGCAGCTGCATATAATGGGGCAATTGATGTGTCTACTTCTAGTGTTAATATTAATGACTTGACTGGTATAGAAGCATTCGTTGCGCTTACAGATTTAAATTGTTCTTCTAATACCTTAACTACATTAAATTTGTCCACTTGTGCTGCACTTACTTATTTGAATTGCTTTGGTAATGGTCTGTCAAGTTTAGATGTATCTACTTGCACTGCACTTACTTTTTTGGATTGTCATTACAATCAATTAACAAGTATAGATGTATCAGCTTGTACTGCACTTACTTATTTGAATTGCCTTGGTAATGGTCTGTCAAGTTTAGATGTATCTACTTGCACTGCACTTACTTTTTTGGATTGTCATTACAATCAATTAACAAGTTTAGATGTGACGGGCTGTACTGCACTTACAAGTTTGAATTGTAGGGAAAATCAATTAACATCCTTGGATGTAACACAAAATACTGCTTTAACTATTATTTATTGTAGTTTGAATGAATTAACATCCTTGGATGTTTCACAAAATACTGCTTTAATAGAGTTAGATTGTTATCAAAACCAATTAACATCGCTTAATGTTTCACAAAATACAGCATTAATAGAACTTAATTTTGCTGATAATCAATTAACATCCATAGATGTATCACAAAATACCGATTTAACTCTAATTGAATGTCACACTAATCAACTAACATCCTTAGATGTTTCACAAAATACAGCTTTAATAGAGTTAGATTGTAATGCAAATCAAATAGCATCACTTGATGTGTCACAGAATACTAACTTAACGGGTCTTGATTGCGGGGGGAGTCAATTAACATCCTTGGATGTTTCACATAACCCTGTTTTATATTCGTTGGATTGTAGTTATAACATGCTTACTTGTTTAAATGTTAAAAATGGAATTAATTTTTTATTTGATTATTTTTATGCAGATGGCAATCCTAATTTGCTTTGTATTACTGTTGATAATGTTGGTTATTCAATAATAAATTGGGAACAAATTGATCCTCAAGCTACATTTAGTACAAATTGTGGTGGTCCATGTTCTTTAGGTATTAATGAATTAACCACAAACCAAATAAAAGAACTTTCTAAAATCATTGACCTCACAGGAAGAGAAATTCAATATCAAAAGAACATAATGATGTTTTACATATATAACGACGGAACATCTCAGAGAGTGATAGAATTTGATTAGGTCTAAAAGTTTATAAAATTTCGAAATCTATTTTCTCAAAAAATTAATACATACTCAACGAATCAAAAAGCATCTGAATGGTGCTTTTTCTGTTTTATTTAACTTAAGTTCAAAACGCTTATATTATTGAGAGAAGTCATAATATATTATCAATGTACTCCTTAAATTTCATTTTATTTTGAATCAAGAATAAATTTAATATACTTTAAGAGTATATTCTATTTCTGTTCAACTTTATTTTTTGATGCTATTAAAAGCCCAATAATTAAAAAAATAGATCCTTTAATTATTAAGTCAATAAAATAGTTGGTGAATAATAGGTTACTAAGAATTGAAATTCCTAAAACCGTAATACAAATCTTTAAGATTTTGCAAACCAATTTGTTTTTTCGTAGAGCGAATTCTAAAAAGAGAAAACAAATAAAAAGTAGTGTGGGAATAAAAAGTAAATTCCAATACATCTTGAGGTATGCAGGATTTATTAAAAAATAAATTGCTATAAAAAATTGAAGAATAATAAAGCTGTAAACTACTTTTAAGGTTATAATTTTTTTATCTTGAATCAAAAAGGAAAGTAGGTATATAATTAATGGAAGACCAGAGGCAATTGTAAAATTTAACCAAGGAAACAATTCCCCTAGAATTATTTGTGAAACACTAATTAAGAAAACGAGCCCTAAAATTATTCCAATAAACGAACTTAACTTAAGTTTCATAGAGTGAATTGTCTTAAAATTAGTGTGATCTTCTACTTTTTTCAGTAATACAAACAAGTTCCCACAATGCTCTTGCTCCAACATTTGCATCCCAATCACCTTCTTTTCCCGGGGCAACTTCGTTTAAGTCGAAACCAATAATTTTTTTACCTGAAGCAACAACTTGCGCAAATAGATAAGAGATTTCTTGCAAATTAAATCCACCAGCTACAGGTGTGCCTGTATTTGGACAAAGTGATGGCTTAAGTCCATCGATATCAAAGGAAATATATACGTTTTCTGGCAGTTGCTGAATAATTTCATTTACTTGTTCCTTCCAAGTTTTACCAGCGTATGCTTGATTTTTTATATCCCAATCGTAAAATGTTTCAATACGATTGTCTTTTTTCGCGTAAAAGACTTCTGCTTCAGAAATATCTCTGATGCCAACTTGCACTAATTTATGCATGTTATCACAACTTACTAGTACATTATACATAATACTTGCATGCGATTGCGTAAAACCCTCGTAGGCAGTTCTTAAATCTGCATGAGCATCAATTTGTAAGATTCCAAAACTTGAATATTTTTCATTTAAAGCTTCAATTAATCCAAGTGGTGTAGAATGTTCACCACCAAGAACAGCAGGAATTTTACCAGTAGAAATTAGCTTTAGACAGCGCTCTTTTAAATTTTCTCTTAAAGCAACTTGTGTTTTATTTATTTCTGTGATTTCTGTGCTATATTTTTCTTTCGCTGCACTTTCTCCATGCGTTTCCAAGTAATCTAAATAGCTGACACTTTTAGCGCTTAAATTATCATTTAGTTCTTTCCATTCTTTGGAAATTGGTGACATAAACACTTTAGTATCATACGCTTTTTCAAGTTCAGGATGAAAAAAATCGAGTTGTGTGGAAGCATCTAAAATAATTTTTGGACCATTACTCGTTCCTTTTCCATAAGATGCAGTTGCATCCCAAGGAATAGGAATAATTACAATATCTGCATCCTCTTCAGTACAGGGGAAACCAAAAATATTTCCATTTGCAATACCAACGCCATTTGGATCAAAATCAGTCATTAGTTACCATTTTTATAAGCTTCAATTGCTTTTCTTACAGAACCAAATCTCTTAAGTAAAACTTCAGCTGCTGAATAATCAATTTGTGTTTCATCCATAATCATTTTAGTTCCTCGTTCTATAAGTTTGTCATTACTCAATTGCATATCAACCATCTTATTTCCTTTTACACGACCGAGTTTAATCATTAGTGAAGTAGAAATCATGTTTAAAACTAGTTTTTGCGCAGTCCCTG
Source organism: Crocinitomicaceae bacterium (assembly GCA_044358215.1). Taxonomy (GTDB): domain Bacteria; phylum Bacteroidota; class Bacteroidia; order Flavobacteriales_D; family Crocinitomicaceae; genus UBA952. The sequence goes on along the minus strand of JBIKOE010000001.1, from coordinate 47,785 downwards.
ATTTCATGCGTGTACTTCCAGTGACAAATTCAGGTCCAACAATTGGAGTTATAGCAAATTGCGCTGTTTTGGCTAAAAGCGAGTCTGGATTACATGAAATTCCGGCTGTTAAAATTCCGTTTTGCTTAGCTTTTTCTATACCTCCAATTACGTATGGTGTAGAGCCGGAAGCTGCAATGCCAATTATTGTATCATCTTTCTTGATTTTATATTCTTGAAGATCTTTCCATGCTTGTTCTTTATCATCTTCTGCAAATTCTACTGCTTTTCGAATTGCAGCATCACCACCAGCTATTATCCCTACTACAATTCCATGTTCGATTCCAAATGTTGGGGGGCATTCACTCGCGTCAACAATACCTAATCTTCCGCTTGTCCCTGCTCCGATATAAAACAAACGGCCTCCATTTTTCATTCGTTCAAAACAAGCATCAATAAAGGAAGTTATAGATAAAATTTCCTTTTCTACTGCGAGAGCTACACATTGGTCTTCCTTATTTATGTTTGCTAACAATTCTTGGGTTGACATTTTATCTAAATGTTCATGATTCGACGAAGATTCGGTGATTTTTTTCACTTTACTAGACTAAATATGCTTTGAAATTATTGTCAACTAGTTCGACCTCAACACGATCCTTTAAAGTAGTTGATAAACCCAAACCAATGAAGTCAGTTTTAATAGGATATCGTCTGTGTGCTCTATCAACTAAAGCAACAGTTTTAATCGCTTTTGTTGCTTGCTCAAGAAATTTCATAACGGCATATTGCATTGTTTTTCCTGAATTTATGACATCATCAACAAGAATGATATATCCTTTTTTTAATAATTTTTCATCAATTGATAAGCGGATTTTTTCACTCCACGGTTCTTCTTTATTTATTGAAACTTCGAAATAAACAATTTTTATAGTTGAATTAGCATTAATTACTTCTACAATTTTTTTTGCAAGAATGCTACCATTTCCGATTATTCCTCCAATAAAAAGTGTTTTTTCTTCAAAAGAGTTTTCAAGGATTTGATGTCCTAAACGAGTGATTTTTTGCTCGATTTGCTGGTGGTTTAATATTACTTGCATAATTTCAAGTGTGTTTGTACAAATATAGCTAAATCAATAAATCATCTTGATTAATGGGTTCACTTTTTTCTTGATTGAACAGCTTCGTAAACAACATGTTGAATTTTAGTCCTGATATTTAAGTCGCGTAATTTCCAATTTTCAGCATCCGGATTTACACGATTTGAGAGGAATATGAAGATGACCTTATCTTTTGGATCTGCCCAAGCCAATGTTCCTGTGAATCCAGAATGACCAAAACTTTCCTGCGATGCTAAAATATCGCAAGGACCACCACCACTTGTATTTGGTCTGTCAAATCCTGCACCTCGGCGATTTCCAGTAAATTGAGCTTTTGTGTATTCATTTATTGTTTTTTCATCGAAGAATGTAATGCCTGCATATTTCCCTTTTTGAAGAAAAAGGTTCATAATACTAGCTAAGTCAGTTGCATTGCAAAAAAGTCCTGCATGTCCTGCAACACCTCCAAGCATTGCGGCTCCTGGATCGTGAACATGACCATGAATAAGTTGTTTTCGGAAGATTAAATCATTTTCTGTTGGTATAATTTTTGTTTTTGGAAAATAGTTTAATGGCAAATAGCGTGCAAACCTCAAGCCCATTGGTCCGTAAATATTTTTTCGTAAATATTCATCTTGTTTGCAGTTAATTTGTTTTTCAAGAATTTTTTGTGTGAAATAATAGCAGAGATCAGAGTAAAGATATTTCTTTGCTCCTAGTGGAGTTTGAAATATTTGAGCATACATGCTATCTACGTAAGATGGTTTTATAAATATATTTTCAGCAACTTGCAGTTTGAAATTTTCCGATTTTAAATTGTTATAAATAACGGGATTTAACTCACCATTTTTGAGTGTTCTTTTATAAAATGGAATCCATGGTGTCAAACCAGCCTGATGAGCCATCATTTCTCTTAATCCAATTTCACCATATTCAGTTTTATTGATTAATTCAGGAATATAGTCTTTTAACTTTTTATTGAGGTTAAATTTATCTTGCGACTGAAGATGCATTGCGAGTAAAGTTGATGCTGCAATTTTTGTAATTGAAGCAATGTCATAAACATCATCATTCTCAACTTTTCTAGCGTCTTTTTCATATGTTTGGTTTCCAAAGCTCTTTCGGTAGATTATTTTGTTATCAACAGCAACTAGTATTTGACAGCCAGGGTATGCTCCATCTCTAATTCCATTCAAAGCTATTTGATCAATTTCAGATAATTTTTCAGCATCTATTCCAGTTTCACTTGCTTGACTAAATTTCAGTCTACCATTTGCCAAAATTTCAATACCAAATCCACTTGGGTAAATTTGATCTTTAGTCTTAATTTCATTATTTGTCTTTCCGGAAATAGAAACTGCACCAAAAATTGTTTGACAAACAAGGCTTTGAGCTATTTTATTATTTTCTTTCCCTAAAATTAATGCAGAAATATTTTTGGTTTCGATTTGTTGTAATATTTCCTCATCCCCAAAAATACTTAGAATGATTTTTGCTGATTTTGGAAATTTCTCAAATAGTTGACTGTTTATTGAATCAATAATATTTCCCCCGTCACTAAATACATTTGCATGAAGACTAAGTAAAATTATTTCACTGTCAATGATTTTAGCCCAATTTTTTGCTGAAATTAAATTGAAATTTGGAGCATGTATAGAACTTCCAGAAATAAAAAGCTCGCTTGTTTCCAAAAACTCGTTGGGATTCCCGCCGATATTTACCAAACCAATATTTAGGTCCAGTCTACCAAGTGGGAGTAAATTATCTTTATTCTCTAAAAGAGTAATTGATTTCTCGTATTCAAAATATTGCTGATTTAAAGGTAGAAAATTTAAACTACTTAATTCTTTTGATAGCCATTCTGTCGGTAGAATTGGGTATTCCCAGGTAATTTTTTCTTGACCATGATTATTTACACAAAAAGAAAACATACACCCTAAAATCAAGATGAAGGAAACTCGTGCTATTTTTTTGTGATAATACATTTTTTTCTTTATTTACAAATTTATTCAATTATTAAGTTTGTTTTAATTTACTCTCAAAAGAATATGAACAGATAAGTATTATTAATTATTTGGATGAATGTAAAGTGTATGAATGACACTAACCTAATATACAAATCTTTTAAGAGTTAAGCAAATTAATTTGTCAACAATTTAAATTTAATTTGTTGGAAAAATCTGAATTTTAAATCTTTTTTTTTAGTGTGATAATTGTACTTTTGTAAGTATTAAGACACAGCTTCTTCTAAGAATTTTACACTATGGAATTAATTGGAAAATTTGGTAAAAATAATGACTTAAAGTCTTCTATTGGCTTATCTGATTTAGGTCAACAATTTTGGAATCTTTCGCCTTCTGAATTAATAGAAGATTGTATTATTACTGGAGATGGAATGCTAACCGATACAGGTGCTCTTGCTATTGATACGGGTGAATTTACAGGTCGTTCTCCAAAAGATCGATTCATTGTTCGGGATGAAATTACTGAAAAAGCAGTTTGGTGGGGAGATGTAAATATTGGGTTTTCTCCTGAGAGATTTGACGCTCTTTATACTCGAATGAAAAGTTTTTTGGTGGAAAAAGATGTTTATGTTCGAGATACATACGCCTGTGCTGATGAAAAATTTAGATTAAATATTCGAGTAGTTTCTGAATTCCCTTGGTCAAATTTATTTGCATACAATATGTTTCTCCGGCCTACTAGTGATGAGCTTCAAAATTTCAATCCAGACTGGCATATTGTTTGTGTGCCGAGTTTTAAAGCTGATCCGGCAATTGATGGGACAAGACAGCATAATTTTGCAGTATTGAACTTCACAAAAAAAATGATTTTGATCGGAGGAACAGGCTATACTGGTGAAATAAAAAAAGGAATATTTTCTGCATTAAATTTTTTATTGCCACACGAAAAAAATGTTTTATCAATGCATTGTTCAGCAAATATTGGACAGAATGGCGATACAGCAATATTTTTCGGCTTATCTGGAACAGGTAAAACAACCTTATCTTCCGATCCTAATCGAAGATTAATTGGCGATGATGAGCATGGATGGAGTGACGATACTGTATTTAATTTTGAGGGTGGATGCTATGCAAAAACAATAGATTTAACCCGAGAGAAAGAACCACAAATTTATGATGCAATTAAATTTGGTGCATTATTAGAAAATATTGGTTTCGAAAATGAGTCATCAACTCCTGATTATACTGATAATACAATTACAGAAAATACTCGAGTTTCTTATCCTATAAATTTTATCGATAATATAGCAGTACCTTCAATTGGTTCATCTCCAAAAAATATATTTTTTCTGACTGCTGACGCATTTGGTGTTTTACCTCCAATATCAAAACTAACTAAAGCCCAAGCTATGTATCATTTTATGTCAGGATATACAGCTAAAGTTGCAGGAACTGAAGTTGGTGTAACCGAACCAACAACCACTTTCTCTGCTGGATTTGGCGCTGCATTCCTCCCTTTACATCCTGCTAAATATGCTGAATTATTGGGTGAAAAACTGGATCGTGCAAATATAAATGTTTGGTTATTAAATACTGGGTGGTCAGGGGGATCTTATGGAGTTGGAAGTCGCATGAAGCTTTCTTATACTCGTGCAATGATTACAGCGGCATTAACAGGAAAATTAGATGGTGTTCATTTTGAGGTCTTGCCTGTATTTGATTTGGCATTTCCAAGTTCTTGTGATGGAGTGCCTTCTGAGTTGTTGAATCCAAGAAATACATGGTCTGACAAAGATCAATATGATCGAACAGCAAATGGTTTAGCAGCGAAATTTGTAAAGAATTTCGAGAAATTTGCAGAGGGAACAAGCAGTGATATTTTAGCAGCTTCCCCCAAAGTGCTTGCAAATTGAGGTTTTTTGACTAGCTCTCTTATTTAAATCCAGCAAATATTCTCAAAAAATTTAGGTCAAAAAAAAACCTCTTGAATTAAGAGGTTTAAATAATTTATAATTTCTATCTTTTGTGCATCGGTTCATCAGAAACTGTTAATTTCTTTCTTCCTTTTTTGCGACGTGATGCAAGAACTCGACGACCATTTTTTGATGCCATTCTGCTGCGAAAGCCGTGCTTATTTCTTCTTTTTCTTACGGATGGTTGAAATGTTCTTTTCATGATTTTAACTTAATATTGTCGCTAAATTTGAGGTTGCAAAGATAGTAAAATTTTGTTTAAAACAAATTCTTTTTAAATTTTTATTTAAAATTACCGCAATACCAATAAACCACACTATTTTTGTGACAAATATCATGAATGTTATCTTCTAAGAAAGAAAAAACTGAAAAAGTTAAATTAACAAAGGATAGCTATAGAAAAGCGAAGGGAATCTTTTCGTATCTTAAGCCTTATGCTTTTGTTTATTTTATTGGTTGGGTATTTCTGGTTTTATCAACTTCTGCAGGTTTAGTTTTTCCGTATTTAATGGGAAAATTGCTAGGAGCTAGCGGATCAAAAACGAGTAGTTCTCGTACTATTGATTTTATTAGCATGGAAAATATCAATTCTATTGCTTTGTCTTTATTTATTCTATTTGCTTTTCAAGCTTTGTTTTCTTTTGTAAGGGTTGTAATATTTAATAATGTTACTGAAAATGCTTTGCGTGACATAAGAAATGATGCTTTTGAGAAGCTGGTCTATATGCCGATGGATTTTTTCAACAAAAGCAAGGTGGGTGAACTTACTAGTCGTGTTTCTTCGGATATTGTTCAGCTTCAAGAGACATTACGCACAACTATTGCAGAATTCTTTAGACAAATAATTATTGTTTTTGGTGGCATTGCTTTTCTGTTTTTTATTTCCTGGAAATTAGCATTGATAATGTTAGCTACGGTTCCTGTTATGGCTATTGTGGCTGTATTTTTCGGTCGATTTATACGCAAGTTAAGTAAAGAGGCACAAAATTTTACTGCAGAATCAAATTCAATTATCGAGGAAGCACTTACTGGGATAACAAATGTTAAATCTTTTACCAATGAGTTGTTTACGCTCTCGAAATATAAAACTTCAACACAGCAAACACGGGATCTAAATGTTCGCAGTGGGATTTGGAGAGGACTTTTTGTTTCCTTTATTATATTCTGCCTTTTTGGAGCAATCGTTTTTATTATTTGGCAGGGTTTACTGATGACGCAGGGGACAAATCCGACTTTGTCAAGTGAAGGTTTTTATCAATTTGTTTTGTTTACAATTATGATGGGAGCATCAATTGGATCTCTTCCAGATTTGTACGCAAACCTTCAAAAATCAATTGGTGCGACAGAAAATTTAATGGATATTATCGGAGAAAAATCTGAAAAAGACCTCAGTAAGGGGAAAGAAAAATTATTGATTGAGGGTAAGATCGAATTTAAAAATGTTTCCTTTGCCTATCCTCAGCGCTTGGATGTTCCAGTTCTTCAAGATGTCTCTTTTTCTATTTTAAAGAATCAAACTGTAGCGGTTGTTGGTCCAAGTGGAGCCGGAAAGTCAACAATTTCGAGTTTGTTGTTGAATTTTTATCACAATACAGGTGGTGAGATTCTAATTGACGACATTCCAATAAATAACTACGATTTGGAATATTTAAGGGAAAATATGGCAATTGTTCCTCAAGAGGTTATTTTGTTTTCAGGAAGTATATTAGAAAATATCCGCTTTGGATTAACAAGTGCCTCAGAAGAAGATATTATTGAAGCTGCAAAAAAAGCAAATGCTTGGGAATTTATTTCAACCTTTCCAGAGGGTTTATTGACGGAAGTTGGAGATCGTGGAATTCAACTTTCTGGTGGTCAAAAACAAAGAATTGCCATCGCTAGAGCATTACTTAAGAATCCTGTTATTCTAATTTTAGACGAGGCGACTTCTGCCCTTGATTCAGAATCTGAGCGTCTTGTTCAAGAAGCTTTGGAAATTTTAATGAAGGGTCGAACTTCTCTAGTTATCGCCCATAGATTAGCAACAATTCGAAATGCTTCTCAGATTTTAGTTTTACAAGATGGTAAAATTAAGGAGTCGGGAACTCATAAAGAATTAATCGCCAAAAAAGGTCTTTATGCTGAGTCTGTTGCGATGCAGACAATGGAAATTTAAATTCTTGAAAAGACTTTTTCTGTTTATCACTCCATGCGTATATTATTTTTTCGATTTAATTAACAATTTAATTTATTTTGTTCAAAAAGAGTTCAAATTTTAACTTGCTTCTTAAGCGATTTCAATTAAATTTGTCTTCAATTTGCAGCGAACGCACGCTTCAATTAGTGTAAATTGAAACCCCTATGCCAAAAGATTCTTCTATAAAATCCGTTCTAATCATTGGGAGCGGCCCTATTATTATTGGTCAAGCCTGTGAATTTGATTATGCCGGTTCTCAAGCTGCTAGATCTTTGAGAGAGGAAGGAATAGAAGTAACACTGATAAATTCAAATCCGGCTACAATCATGACGGATAAAGTGGTTGCTGATAATATTTATTTACAACCCTTAGAGCCTGAAAGCATAATTCAAATATTAAAGAATCACAAGATTGACGCTGTACTTCCAACAATGGGCGGACAAACTGCTCTAAATCTTTGCATTAAATGCGATGAGATGGGGATTTGGGAGGAATACGGTGTGAAAATTATTGGTGTTGATATAAAAGCAATAGAAATTACTGAAAATAGAGAAGAATTTCGTGAATTAATGTTGAAAATCGGAATCCCAATGGCTCCGCAGTCAACTGCTCGTTCATTTTTGGAGGGAAAAGAAGTTGCTCAAGAATTTGGTTTTCCACTTTGCATTCGTGCTTCCTTTACTTTGGGTGGGGCAGGAGCTTCTATTGTTCATGATCAAAAACTATTTGATGGCTTATTAGAAAGAGGCTTGCAATTGTCACCGATTCATGAGGTAATGATTGATAAAGCGCTTTTAGGTTGGAAGGAATTTGAATTAGAATTATTGAGAGATTCCAATGACAATGTTGTGATTATTTGCTCGATTGAAAATTTTGACCCGATGGGAATTCATACGGGCGATTCAATTACTGTTGCTCCAGCAATGACGCTTTCTGATACTACTTTCCAAAGAATGCGTGATATGGCAATCAAAATGATGCGATCAATTGGAAATTTCGCCGGTGGTTGTAATGTGCAGTTTGCTGTTTCACCAGATGTAAATGAGGATATTATTGCCATAGAGATTAATCCTCGTGTTTCTCGTTCATCTGCTTTGGCTTCAAAAGCTACAGGTTATCCGATTGCAAAAATTGCGTCAAAATTGGCGATAGGATATCACTTGGATGAATTGAGTAATCAAATTACGAAAACAACTTCTGCTTTATTTGAGCCAACATTGGATTATGTTATCGTAAAGATTCCACGTTGGAATTTCAATAAATTTCCTGGGACAAATCGCGAACTTGGTTTGCAAATGAAATCCGTTGGTGAAGTAATGGGAATTGGCCGTTCTTTTCAAGAGGCACTCCAGAAAGCATGTCAATCGTTAGAAATAAACCGCAATGGATTGGGAGCTGATGGAAGAGAATTGACAAATCAAACGGAGATTTTAGAAAGTCTAGAACACGCAAGTTGGAATAGACTTTTTCATATTTATGATGCGATTAAATTGGGAATTCCATTTAAAACAATTGTAGAAAAAACAAAAATTGATATTTGGTTTTTAAAACAAATTGAGGACCTTATTAAATTGGAAGATGTCATTGAAAAATATGCTATAAATACAATTCCTAAAGATTTATTATTCGATGCAAAGCAAAAAGGATATGCCGATCGACAAATAGCTCATTTATTGCGCTGCTTAGAATCTCAAGTTTATACAAAAAGAACTGAAATGGGAATTCAGCGTGTATATAAATTAGTTGATACCTGCGCTGCTGAATTTGATGCAAAAACACCTTATTACTATTCGACTTTTGAATATGAAAATGAAAGTGTTGTCAGCGATAAAAAGAAAGTTGTTATTTTGGGATCTGGTCCAAATAGAATAGGGCAGGGAATCGAATTTGATTATTCTTGTGTTCATGGTGTTCTTGCTGCCAAAGAATGTGGTTATGAAACGATTATGATTAATTGTAATCCTGAGACGGTTTCTACAGATTTTGATACAGCAGATAAATTGTATTTTGAGCCTGTATTTTGGGAACATATTTACGATATCATTCAACACGAGAAACCGGAGGGTGTAATTGTGCAACTTGGCGGACAAACAGCTCTAAAACTAGCGGAGAAATTAAGTCGCTTTGGAATAAAAATCATGGGAACAAGTTTTGAAGCACTAGATTTAGCAGAAGATCGCGGTCGTTTTTCAAAAATGTTGGAAGCAAATAATATCCCCTTTCCTCAGTATGGAATTGTACAGAATGCAGAACAAGCGCTTGAATTATCGGATGAACTTGGTTTTCCTTTGTTAGTTCGCCCTTCTTATGTTTTGGGTGGTCAGAAAATGAAAATCGTTATCAATAAAGAAGAATTAGAGTACCATGTAATTGATATTATCAATGAAATGGGAAATAATCAGATTTTATTAGACCACTTTCTTGGTGGAGCAATTGAAGCTGAAGCGGATGCAATATGTGATGGGGAAAATGTTTATATTATTGGTATTATGCAGCACATCGAACCTGCTGGAATTCATTCTGGAGATTCCTACGCTTTATTGCCTCCATATAACTTAGGAGATTTTGTGATGACTCAAATTAAAGATATTACACATAAAATAGCCATCGAACTAAGAACAGTAGGATTAATTAATATTCAGTTTGCTATAAAGGATGATAAAGTATATGTGATTGAAGCAAATCCTCGGGCTTCACGAACGGTTCCATTTATTGCGAAAGCATACGATGAACCTTATGTGAATTATGCTACGAAAGTGATGCTTGGAGTAAATAAGGTGACAGACTTTACATTCAATCCAAGAAAAGAAGGGTATGCAATTAAAATCCCAGTTTTTTCTTATGAAAAGTTTCCAGATGTAAAAAAAGAACTCGGTCCTGAAATGAAATCTACAGGTGAAGCTATTCGTTTTATTAAGGATTTAAAGGATCCATTTTTTACGAAAATTTATTCGGAAAGAAATATGCATTTGTCTCGCTAAGAAACTTTTTGAGTGGAATGTCATAATACCCCAATTTTTCTCTTGAATTAAGATTTACAAAATACTATATTTGTAGTATGCTTGATGTTAATGAAATTAGTGTGCCAATTGAAGCTGAATTAAGAGAATTTGAAATTCATTTTAAGGAATCGATGCGCTCTGAAGTTCCATTATTAGACAAGGTTACTCAGTACATCATAAAACGCAAAGGCAAGCAAATGCGACCTATGTTTGTGTTTTTAAGCGCAAAAATGCTGGGTACGATTAACGAAACTACTTTTGATGCTGCTTCTTTAGTTGAATTACTGCATACAGCTACGCTTGTTCACGACGATGTTGTTGATGATGCAAATGAGCGCCGTGGATTTTTTTCGGTGAATGCTCTTTGGAAAAATAAAATTGCTGTTCTAGTTGGTGATTATATGCTTTCTCGAATATTGTTGCTCACAATTCAAAAAAATAATACTGATTTATTAGGCGTAATTGCCGAAGCAGTTAGAGAAATGAGCGAGGGTGAGCTATTGCAAATTGAAAAGAGTCGCAATTTAGACATTACAGAAGAAATTTATTTTGAGGTTATTCGAAAAAAAACAGCATCTTTAATTTCTGCCTGTTGCGAAACTGCGGCAATTAGCGTAAATTCAAATGAACATCGTGAACGCATGAAAAATTTTGGAATTCTTGTAGGAATGGCATTTCAAATCAAAGATGATGTTTTTGATTACGCTAGTCCGGGTAAAATTGGAAAACCAACAGGAATTGATATTCGCGAACAGAAAATGACATTACCGCTAATTTATACTATTAATAATAGTGATTCTTTGGTTCGTAATGAGTTGAAAAATATTATAAAGAATAAAAATCAATCTTCTAAGCACATCAAGCGAGCAGTACAATTAGTAAGTGAGAATGGCGGACTTGAATATGCCTATGAAAAAATGAAATCTATGATATCTGAGGCTTTCATTTTATTGGATGTATTTCCAGAAAGCGAAGCGAAAAAATCTTTAATTGGACTTCTAGATTATACAATTAACCGTGAAAAATAATATGAAAAAAATAGTATTTGTATTCGTAACCTTGTTTCTAATTTTTGGATGTGAAAATACTACTGACAAAAAGATTGAAAAGAAAATTAAAATTGAAAATTTAGTTGAAGTAAAAGATGGTGTTTTTACGGAGTGGTATCCTGGAAAAAAACAAATAAAATTTCAAGGTGGTCAAGATGAACTTGGAAATAGAGATGGAAAATGGACTTTTTATGCTGAAAATGGTACAGAGTTATCTTTTACCCTTTATAATCACGGAAAAAAAGAAGGTTTTTCACTCGTAAAATATCCCAATGGAAGAATTCATTACAGAGGGGAATACCAAAATGATGAGATGATTGGACTTTGGTCAACCTATGATGAAAAAGGAAATTTGATTAATGAAAAAGAGTACGGCGATAGAAAATAATGAGTAAAATATCAGCACATATAATCGATCAAATTATGCAAGCATCTCAAATAGAAGATGTGATTGGTGACTTTGTGAACTTAAAAAGAGCTGGATCAAATTTAAAGGGTTTAAGTCCCTTTACAGACGAAAAAACTCCTTCATTTGTAGTTTCTCCAGCAAAACAAATTTTCAAATGTTTTTCAACTGGCAAAGGTGGCTCTGTAGTTACTTTTTTAATGGAGAAAGAACATTTTTCGTATCCTGAAGCATTGCGGTTTCTTGCAAACAAATACGGTATTCAAATTCCAGAAGAGTCTGAACCAACTGCTAAGGAATTAGCTGATAAAACAGAACGAGAAAGTCTTTTTATTATCAATGAATTTGCAAAAAATTATTTCTATCAAAATTTACAAGAAAGTACCGAAGGAAAAGCAGTTGGATTAAGTTATTTTGAAGAACGAGGATTTACCAAGGAAACAATCGAAAAGTTTCAATTGGGATATTGCTTGAATGTAAGTGATGATTTTACTAAAGCAGCTTTAAAAAAAGGATATTCCCTTTCTTATTTGGAAAAAGTTGGCTTGGTTAAATCTAAGGACGAACGCAATTTTGACTTCTTTCGTGGTCGTGTTTTATTTCCTATTCAGAGTATTTCTGGTCGTATTTTAGGATTTGGTGGACGCTCGCTCGTTAATGATAAGAAAGTTGCAAAGTATTTTAATTCTCCTGAGAGTATTATTTATAATAAAAGTGAAATTCTCTATGGCTTATATTTTTCCAAGGGTGAAATTGTAAAATACGATGAATGTTTGCTTTGCGAAGGTTATACGGATGTAATAAGTATGCACCAGTCGGGCATTCAAAACGTAGTTTCGTCCTCAGGAACATCCTTAACAAAGGAGCAAGTTAAATTAGTTAAGCGCTATACGAAGAATCTTACTATTCTATATGACGGAGACGCTGCTGGAATTAAAGCTTCTTTTCGAGGAATTGATTTGATTTTGGAAGAGGGAATGAATGTTAAAGTTGTCCTTTTCCCTGATGGTGAAGACCCAGATTCTTTTGCAAAAAAGAATTCCGATTCTGAACTTGCATTATTTATCAAAGAGCAGAAACAGGATTTCATCACCTTTAAAGCTCAGATTTTATTAAAAGATGGTGAAAATGACCCCTTAAAAAAATCAGCTTTAATTCGAGAAATTGTTCAATCAGTAGGACTTATTCCTGATCAAATAACACGAAGTGTTTACGTCAAGGAAATCGCTCGGCAATTTGACATTGAAGAATCTATTATTAGCAATGAATTGATGCGTTTGCGAAGAAATAGCTTGTCTAAACAATTTCAAGAACCGGAATTTAATCAAGTTCCATTACCTGAGAATGATCTTATAAAAAGTCAAGAAACGACTGATCCAACGAAAGAGGATGCTTTCCGGTTTAAACACGAAGAAGAATTAATGCGCATGATGATTTGCTTTGGAACGAGAGAAATAGAAACTTTAGCATTGGATTCAAATGAATTGCACAAAACAAGTGTGGTTGAATTAATTCATCAAGAATTGGAGCAAGATCTTTTGACTTTTGAATACCCATTATTTATTAAAATATATGATAAAATCATTGAAGGATTGAGCGAAAAAACATTTTATACAGCTTCTTATTTCAAACGAATTGAAGATCAGGAAATCGTTTCTTTTGTATCGGATATTGAGAGTCGAGAAATAGAACTCAGTACAAATTGGATTACTAAATTTAGTATTTTCACAAAATCTGAAAGCGATGATTTGTATTCAACAGTAATGAATATTATTTACAATTTTAAATACAAGAAAGTTGAAGACCATTTGCTCTCAATTAAATCGGATATAAGTAAAGGAGATTTATCAGATGAAGATATTTTATTAGCGTTGGGCCAACAAATGCTCTATGAAAATGTAAAAAAAGTTATTTCAGAAAAATTAGGTAGAATAATACTAAAATAGGTTATGCTAAGTACAACACTTTTTTCTCTTGGTCCATTTAAAATTTGTTTCTGGAATTTAGTTTTTCTTGCTCTTATTTTTTTCATTGCCGCAATTCTTAAAAGAATAGTCCATCGATTCCTTAAAAAGTATGTTAAAACTGCAAATATTAACATGGAGGGCAGACGTGTTGCTTGGCTAAAATTAATTAGTCAGAGTGTATATTTATTAGCGATTTATATTGCGTTTTTAAGTTTAAAATTTAACAATAAATCAATAACTTTTGGTGATTTTTTAAATTTTAAATTAATTAATTTAAAATCCTTTCATTTAGATTTCTTTAACATTTTTGTTATTGTTTCTATCTTTTTTGCATCAAGAATACTGGTAAACTTCTCTAAAATAATTATTGGAAGAAAATTCAGGAAAGCTGCTAATAGAGACTTATCAACCGAATATGTTTATGTAAAAATTGCAAAGTATGTTATTTATGTCTTTGCAATTATCTTCTGTCTGCAAATTTTAGATGTTGATGTAACCTTGTTATTAACAGGATCCGCTGCTTTATTAGTAGGAATTGGTCTGGGTCTTCAAGATGTTTTTAAAGATGTTTTTGCTGGTTTTGTCTTGCTATTTGAAGGTAATCTTAGAGTGGGAGATATTGTTGAAATAACGAGCGGCTCAAAAAATTCTACTAAATCTTCAAATGGAATTATCGCAAAGATTGTAAAAATCAATGTCCGTACTTCTCAAATTCAAACTAGGGAGGGAAATGTATTAATTATTCCGAATACTCGACTTACACAAGAACAAGTTGAAAACTGGAGTCATGGCTCAGAATTAACACGCTTTTTAATCACCCTTACCGTTGAATATGGTGCAAATACAGAATTGATTAAGCGCTTACTTAAACAAGCTGCTTTGGCTCACCCCAAAGTTAAAAAGAGTCATCCTATTCTTGTTCGGCTTTCAAATTTTGGTGATTCAGGTCTTGAATTAGAATTGGTTTTTTGGGCTGATCAGAGTTGGGATATTAATAATTATAAGTCAGAAATTCGTTTTGAAATTGATCGTTTATTTCGTGAATATGATATTAAAATCCCTTATCCAAAAAGGGATATTTTGATGAATTCAGATAAAGAAAATTTAATCGAGAAGTAAGAATTTATAGCGTTGTATGGCATTTTCAATGCCTAAATAGAGTGCGTCAGAAATAAGTGCATGACCTATAGAAACTTCATCCAAGCGAAGTAGTGATTTTTTAAAATAATTTAGGTTTTCTAAATTTAAATCGTGACCAGCATTTATTCCTAATCCTAAATTTATCGCATGTTGGGTTGCAGTTATATAGGATTCTATTGCTTTTAGTTTATTTTTACTAAAATCTGCAGCATATGGACCAGTATACAACTCAATGCGATTAACACCTATTTTTTGTGCTAATTCAATTTTTTCTAAATCTGGTTCAATGAAAATAGAAGTTCGAACTCCCCAATCACTAAGTTGACTGCAAGTCTTTTGTAGAAAATCAAAATTTTCTTTTGTGTCCCATCCGGCATTTGAAGTCAATACACCCGGTGGATCTGGAACAAGTGTTGCTTGAGTTGGTCGCAAATCTTTGATGATTTCCATAAAACGGCTATCGGGGAATCCTTCAATATTAAATTCTTTTTGAACCGCTTCTTTTAATTCGTATGCGTCTTTCTTTGTTATATGCCGTTCATCAGGTCGAGGATGAATTGTAATACCTTCAGCGCCAAAACGTTCACAATCAACTGCAAAATTTACAAGGTTGGGTATATTTCCACCTCTTGCATTTCGAATACTTGCAATTTTGTTAATATTGACACTTAATTTAGTCATGGTATCATTTTTGACAGCTCAAAATTACAAACTCTCACAGGATTTTACTACTTTGGCCACGTTTATGAAAGCAATTAATTTAATTACAGAAGAAATTCCACCTTTAGTTCATACTGACTCAGGAGAAAAAGCGCTGAATTGGATGGATGAATTTAAGGTTTCACACCTTCCAGTTTTAAAAAACGGGAATTTTGTTGGTGTTGTTTCTGAATCAGACATTTTAGATCGCTTGAATGCAGAGAATTCATTGGATGGCTTATTTGATCATTTACCTCGCCCTTATGTTTTTGCAAATTCCCATGTTTTCGAGGTTCTCGCCAAAATGTCAGAATTTAATCTAAGTGTCTTGCCTATTCTTGATCAAAATGAGAATTATTTGGGCTGTACTACTATTTATCATTTGATGTTGCAACTAGCTAATACGGGAAGCATGAAAGAAGTTGGTGGAATTCTAATTTTAGAAATCAATAATATTGATTATTCCATGGCACAAATAGCTCAAATTGTAGAAAGTAATAATGCTCGTATTTTAAGTTCATATATTTTAACAAATTCTTCGTCTTCAAAATTGGAAATCACCTTAAAAATAAATAAATTAGATTTATCTTCAATTATTCGAACTTTTGAACGTTATGACTATGTAGTTAAAGAATCATTTCAAAAAAGTATGGACAATGATGATTTGCAAGCGAGATTTGATTCACTGATGCATTATTTAAAATTTTAAACCATGCGGGTTGCAATTTACGGAAGAAAAGTCAGCAAGCATAGCGCCGAGTATTTTACTGAAATGCTAAAGTACCTCGAAGATTTTGGCTGGGAAGCAGTATTAGAGGAAGATTTAAAAGCCCTCTTAGTTTCTAAAATCGGTATTTCAGAAAAATACCAAACCTTTAAAAGTCATTTGGATTTTAAATCTGGAATTGATCTTACAATTAGCATGGGTGGTGATGGAACATTTTTGAAGACGGTAAGTTATATTCAAGATTCAGGAGTTCCAATAATGGGAATTAATATGGGGCGCTTAGGATTTCTTGCAAATATCTCAAAAGAACAAATTCACCATACTCTAACACAAGTAAAAGAAAAGCAATTTGAATTTCAAAAGCGTTCATTGTTACGTGTTTTTACAGAAGAGGATATTTTTGGGAAAGATAACTTTGCTTTAAATGAATTAACGCTGCACAAGAAAGATACTGCATCAATGATTACGGTTCATGCTTCTTTAGATAATAAGTATTTGAATGCTTATTGGGCAGACGGTTTAATTGTCGCCACTCCAACAGGATCAACAGCTTACAGCTTGAGTTGCGGTGGTCCGATTATAACGCCTGGTTGTCAAGTACACATTCTTACTCCAATTGCACCTCATAATCTAAATGTACGTCCTGTTGTAGTTCCTGACCATTTGCCAATTACTCTTTCTGTAGAAGGTCGAGATAGAACCTATCTCTTGAGCTTAGATGGTAATTCAAAAAGTATTAAGCAGGGAGAAGAAGTTGTTGTTAAAAAAGCGGAATTTATGATAAATGTCATTAAATTTGAGGACAATAATTTTCTTGACACCATTCGCAATAAAATGTTATGGGGTATAGATACTAGAAATTAATAATAAAATATACAAAAAAATGAAAAAAACATTCACTTTAATTATTGGATCATTGCTAAGTTTGACCACTTTTAGTCAAGTTTTAAATCAAATAGATTCCGTTTCTTATCTTATTGGAAAGAGTATTGGCGGAAATATTGCTCGAGAAATGCCTGAAGTTAATAGGGATTTAA
This sequence comes from Crocinitomicaceae bacterium, assembly GCA_044358215.1. Classification (GTDB taxonomy): domain Bacteria; phylum Bacteroidota; class Bacteroidia; order Flavobacteriales_D; family Crocinitomicaceae; genus UBA952. Next base: position 30,569 of record JBIKOE010000001.1, on the reverse strand, counting down.
TGTTGCAAGGATTATTAAATGAAATCAATGCTGTTGAATCTTTAATAGTAGATGATGGTGGGAAAACGATTTCCTCTTATTTTGAAAATAAGACTGCGCAAAAAGCAGCAGAAAATGCCAAAGTATTCGAAGCAAATAAGGCAAAAGGAGTAGCTTTTTTAGATAATAATAAAAAGGATCCAAAGGTAAAAGTCACGGCCTCCGGTTTACAATATAAGGTTATTACAATGGGTAAAGGACCTAAACCAACAGATACTTCGAATGTAAAAGTTCATTATCATGGAACTACTCCAGAAGGAAAAGTATTTGATAGTTCTGTAGATAGAGGAGAACCAATTACATTTGCTTTGAACCAAGTAATACCAGGTTGGATTGAAGGTCTTCAACTTATGCCAGTAGGGTCTAAATTTATGCTATACATTCCTCAGGAGTTGGCTTATGGCGAAAGTCCTCAGGGAGATATTATAGAGCCATTTATGCCTTTGGTTTTTGAAGTTGAATTACTTAGTATTGAAAAATAAATTAAAATAAATATTCTAAAAATAAAGTTATGAAGTCATTTTTTGCTCTTATTACAATTCTTGTTGCTCAGTTATCTATTTATGCTCAAAGTTCAAATGTTTTGCCTGATGGAATTTACGCTAATTTTTTAACGTCAAAAGGTTCAATTATTTGTGTTTTGGAATATGAAAAAACACCTATGACGGTTGCTAATTTTGTGGGTTTAGCCGAAGGGAATTTTAAAGTAGATGATAAAGTTATCTCTACGCCTTTTTACAATGGATTAAAATTTCATCGTGTTATCAAGGATTTTATGATTCAAGGAGGTTGCCCTCTTGGAAATGGATCCGGAGATCCAGGTTATAAATTTGATGATGAAATTGTTGCAGATCTAAAACACAGTGGACCGGGTATTTTATCAATGGCTAATTCTGGTCCTGCAACCAATGGCAGTCAATTTTTTATAACGCACAAAGAAACATCTTGGTTAGATGGAAAGCATACTGTTTTTGGACATGTGGTTGAAGGTATGGACATTGTAAATAAAATTGAACAGGAAGATGTGATGATTTCAGTTTCAATTATGCGTTATGGTTCGAAAGCAAACAAGTGGAATGCAATGCAAGAGTTTGATAAAATTTATGGACTAAAAAAAGCAGCAGCACTTAAAAATAATGAACAATACGCTAAGATTTCTAGTATGTCAGAAACAGATTACACAGCATTTATGTTTTCTGAAGTAAAGAAACTAAATCCAAAAGCTCAAATTTCTAAAACAGGACTTGTATATTTTATAGAAAATAAAGGAATAGATAAACTTAAGCCTGTTAAAGGATCGAAAGTTTCACTTCATTATGTTGGTACATTTAGAGCAGATGGAAAACAATTTGATTCCTCTCGCGATAGAAATGCACCGATGGACTTTACATTTATAGACCAAAAAATGATTCCTGGATTTGAAGAAGGAATTGCAATGTTAGGGCAGGGGGGCAAAGGAAGATTCATTATCCCATATTTTCAAGCTTATGGAAAAGATGGTCGACCAGGTGCTATTCCTCCATATTCTGATTTAGTATTTGATGTAGAGATTATTTCTATTACACCTCCAAGTCAAGATGCACATGATCACAGCGATCCAAATCACAAGCACTAATTTCACTTAAGCCAAGATCCTCCAATCGAAATAACATTTTCTAATGCTAAATAAGATAGGCAGCTTTCTTCTGTGATTCCTCCGGTTGGACAAAATTTTATCTGAGGAAATACTTGCCCGTATGTCTTTAGTGCATTTAAACCTCCGAAAAGATGTGCTGGAAAGAATTTAAAAGTATCCCAGCCAAATTGTATTCCGTTAATAATGTCGCTGGGAGTTGCAACCCCGAGTATAAAAGGAATTCCTGAATCTTCGAAATGAGAAGCCAAACCTGAACTAAGACCGGGGCTTACCAAAAAATCTACTTTTAATTCTATTGCTTTGGCAATTTGATCTTTCGAAACAATTGTCCCCATTCCAATAGTGATTTCCGATCCAAATTTTTCTTTTGCTAAGCGAATTGCATCGAAAGCAATAGGAGTTCGCAAAGTGATTTCTATACAGTAAATATTTTTTGCTTTTAATTTTTCAATCATTGGAATAACTTCATCTATATCATTGAAGTTTATAACAGGAATTATTGGGTGATGAGAAAGTACCTCACGAATATTATTTTGCTTCATGTTCTTCTGTTAAAATTAAAATATCACTGTTAAATGGGGCAATAGTTTGAAAAATAGTTTCTGTAAAAGACGAAATTCCACCATTTTTACAAAGTTGCAAAAAATTTAGAGAGCGTTCTTGTAAATTATTATTCGGAAATAATTTTTCTTTAATTTGACCTATGGTTTTTAGTGCTTTTTCGTGTTTTAATTTGACAGATTTTTTCAATTTACTTTGAATAGCCTCTAATTGTTTTTCAATTCTAGTTATTTCAGCTTCTATAAATGGATTTAGCGCTTGATCAATTGCTAAGGACTTAGTTAAAATTTCTTTTTTTAAGTTACTTGCATGTTCGTTAATCTCTGAAAAATCAATTGTATCCTTTTCATTTCCACTAATAAATGACTTTGTTAGTTCATTAGTTGTTTTAAAAATATCGGCTTCTGTAAGTCTAACAGAATTCATTTTATTTTTAGTTGAATTATCAATCCAAATAAGACTACTTCGAACTTGAATAAGTGGAAAAGTTAGATTTACTCTTTCAAAGCTTGATTTTAGTTGTAACCAGTAATTTAATTCACCAAGACCTCCAACATAGTTCAAATTTGGCAAGGTAAATTCTTGGTATAAAGGACGTAAAATTACATTTGGTGAAAAGGACTCCGGCATTTTTTCCAACATTTGCAATACTTCTTCTATTGAAAAATACTGATCTCCAATGTTGTACTTATTATTTTCGTAAATAATTCGTTCTCGTTTGTGCTTTGAAAGAAAAAATAAATTGATTTCCCTTGGATTTACTTGAGGTTTAATGTTTCTTGCTAATAGTCTTTTATTTGTTTTGAGGACTTCTTCCATTGTAAAAAAAGAAGTTAATTCCTCTTTTAAGATTGGAGAAAACGCTTTTTTTAGGTTTGGATTATCAGCGTCTAAAATTAGCAATCCGTATCTCCCAAACAGATGATGAATTAATTTAAAAAAAGCTTCTCCATAGGTTTCACCATTTAATTTGTCAATCCACTCTTTTACTTCAGAACTATCATTATTTTGAAAAACGTCTGCTATTTTATTTTTTACTTCCTGAAGACCATCAAGTGTCATTCTTCCGACTGCGCCACTTTGTTCGGTATTCCATTTAATTTCATTTCCAAAAAGCATAAATGACTTAATTTCCTCGAAGTCGTGGTCTTCAGAAGCCATCCAATAGACCGGAACAAACTGCAAATCAGGATAAGAGACTTTAAGCTCATCACATTGTTTTATAACATGAAGAATTTTATAAATAAAATAAATTGGACCTGTCAATAAACTTAATTGATGACCTGTCGTAATTGTAAAACAGTTTTCATTTTTAAGTGCTGAGATATTTTTTAGACTTATTTGATTTCCTTCAATTGTAGCGTAATTTTTATGAAGGACTTTTACCAATAATTCTCTTTTCTCAGGACTAAATTCATTGGATTTGAGCAGTGCTTGTTTTTGAAAGGCTTTTTTTGAAAATGGAATTCCAATAAAGTCGGATAGTTCGTCTTGACTTTCAGAGAGCAAGAGATCTTTTTCTGAAAAAAAATTAGTGGCTAGTCTTTTTGTACTTTGAATTTTCATAATGAACTGCGCAATTCAACTTCAAAATTGAAAGCACTACAAAATTACGAAAAAAACTTTGCTGAAGATTTAATGCTTAGCAGCCAAATAACGCTCTGCGTCTAATGCAGCCATGCAACCAGTTCCTGCAGCTGTTACAGCTTGTCGATATGTTTTATCTGCGGCATCCCCAGCTACGAAAACACCTGCAACATTTGTCTTACTAGTTCCTGGTTCTTCGTACTTAATATATCCAACTTCGTCTAAATAAATAAAATCCTTAAATACATCAGTATTTGGTTTATGTCCAATAGCAACAAAAAAACCGGTACATGAAATTACTTTTTCTTCTTTTGTCGCTGTATTTATTACTTTAGCTCCAGTTACAACTTGTCCATCACCTAAAACCTCAAGTGTTTCTGTATTAAATAAGATTTCGATATTTACCGTCTTTCGAACGCGTTGCGCCATAATTTTAGAAGCCCTAAAATCGTCTTTTCTGACAAGCATGGTTACTTTTTTGCAAAGTTTTGATAGATAATGTGCTTCTTCACAAGCAGAATCTCCAGCTCCAACAATCACAACATCATGTCCGCGGTAGAAAAAGCCATCACATACAGCACAAGCAGAAACACCACCTCCGAGTTGAAGGTATTTCTGTTCGCTTTCTAACCCTATATATTTTGCAGAGGCGCCAGTAGAAATAATTACTGTTTCAGCATGAATTTCTTTACCATCGTCTGCCCAACATTTATGGATATCTCCAGAAAAATCTACTTTATTTATAAATCCAGCTCTAACATCTGTATCAAACCGTTTAGCTTGTTCTTCAAGTTCTACCATCATTGCTGGACCAGAAATTCCATTTGCATAGCCAGGAAAATTTTCTACCTCATTTGTTGTCGTTAATTGTCCGCCTGGTTGAAGTCCTTGATACATAACGGGTTGCATATCTGCTCGGGCTGCATAAATAGCTGCTGTATAGCCGGCAGGACCAGATCCAATAATTAAACATTTGATGTGTTCGACAGTAGAATTCATGCTTTTTTTACTGCAAAAATAATCCATTGATTTGAATCTTTAGCGAAATACTAGAATATAATTTTTAGTTTCATTTTGTTCCTATTTTATTCTGCTCTTTTTATTACTTTTGTTGACTCATTATTGTATGGACTCAATACTTTCCTCTAATCCTTTAATCGTTATTGTATTCACATTTGTTGTTTTAGTAATATTTTTATATGATTTAGTGCTTTTAAGTAAACGCACTAGTTCAGTTTCTAACAAGGAAGCAGCAATTTGGACAAGTATTTGGATTGGTTTATCAATGTTATTTAGTGGTTTTATATGGTGGCAGTCAGGTTTTGAAAAATTCACCCAATTTCAGTCTGCTTATTGGATTGAGCAAGCTCTTTCTGTTGACAATTTATTTGTTTTTATACTAATTTTTAGTTATTTCAAAATTGATCGTGTACTACAGCAAAAAGTTCTTTTGTTGGGTATTATTGGTGCATTTATTTTTCGTGCTATTTTTATTTTTGTTGGCTTCAAGCTAATAAAATTGAGTTATTTACCAGCATTTGATTTTGCCGGTTTACATTTTTCAGGTGATGTAGATTCATCAGTTGACTTTCAGACAAATACTTTTTTACGTATAAATGTTATAATTACCATATTTGGTATTTTTTTAATTTTCGCTGGAATAAAATCTGTTTTAAAGTCTGAAGGAAATGAAAAAAAAGATTATGAAAATAATTTATTTTCACGGATTTTAACAAAGTTTTTTAGGATTTCACCAAAGTATGACGGAGCTAAATTTTTTACACGCATCGATAAGAAATTAGTAGCTACTAAATTATTTTTAGTCCTTTTAATTGTTGAATTTACTGACTTATTATTTGCCGTTGATTCCATTCCTGCAATTTTTTCCATTGCTCCAAATGATCCATTTATCCTTTACTCATCAAATGTGTTTGCAATTTTAGGCTTGCGTTCTATGTTTTTTTTATTGTCTAATTCACTTGATATTTTCTCAAAATTAAAATATGGATTAGCTATTATCTTAACTTTTATTGGATTCAAGATGTTGTTAGCTCCAATTTTTCATATTTCATCTTCTTTCTCACTTTCTCTAATATTTGGGGTATTGCTTGCATCAATTGCGGCATCTTTTTTAACACGAAATAAAGATAATGTTTTAGATTAAAAAACTTGCGCCATCCTCACTTCCAGAAACTAATGCTCTGAGATTTCCGAACAATTCTCTGCCAAAGCCAATAGTATTGTCATTTTTGATTTGTGTCGCTTCTCTACTATTTACTTCGGATTCATTCATGCAATTTAATTCCCCAGAAACAGCATTTAAGAGAAGGATATCTCCAGTTCTGATTTTAGAAATCATTCCACCATCAAATGCTTCGGGACTTAAATGAATTGCAGCAGGAACTTTACCTGAGGCGCCTGACATTCTTCCGTCAGTTACCAAGGCAACTTTAAATCCTTTTTTTTGTAGTATTGTTAGAGTTGGAGTAAGTTGATGTAATTCTGGCATTCCATTTTGCTTTGGTCCTTGAAAAGGAAGAACTGCAATAAAATCTTTCTCAAGTTCTCCATTTTTGAATGCTTTAATTAAGTCTTCTTGCTCATAAAATACTTGTGCTTCAGCTTCAATTACTAAATGCTCCTCACTTACTGCAGCTGTTTTTATTACAGCTCTACCAATATTCCCTTTTAAAATTTTAATTCCACCATGCTCGGAGAACGGATCGTTAACCGGACGGATTATTGAATTATTTAAGCTTTCCTTTGCGCCTTCTTTCCAAACTAATTGTTTGTTTTCAATTTTTGGTTCTTGCGTATATTTTTTTAAGCCTTTTCCAAGAATTGTATGGACATCCTCATGAAGCAAATTGTTTTCAAGTAGTGTATGAATAACAAATCCCATTCCTCCAGAAGCATGAAAATGATTGACATCTGCCGCACCATTCGGATACATTCTTGTAATTAAAGGAACAACATCAGATAAATCTGACATATCAGACCAGTTAATAATAATTCCTGCAGCTCGCGCAATTGCTATAAGATGTATTGTATGATTTGTAGATCCACCAGTTGCAAGTAAGCCAATAATTCCGTTCACAATTACTTTTTCTGTTATTAAGTTAGAAAGTGAGCCCTCAAGTCCTAACTGACTATTATTTGCAGCTACTTTTACAGCTTCCTCATTCAATAATGCTCTTAATTCAGTGCCAGGATTTACAAAACTTGAACCTGGAAGTTGTAAACCCATAATTTCCATTAGCATTTGATTGCTATTGGCAGTTCCATAAAATGTACACGTTCCTGGAGAATGGTAAGAATCAGATTCTCCCTTTAATAATTCGGCTCTTCCAATTTTCCCCTCAGCAAAAGATTGGCGAATACTTGCTTTTTCCTCATTGCTAATACCACTTGGCATTGGTCCCCCAGGAATAAAAACTGTCGGAAGATGCCCGAAACGAAGTGAGCCCATTAATAAGCCAGGAACAATTTTATCGCAAATTCCCAAGCATAAAACCGCATCAAACATGTTGTGAGAAAGCCCAATTGCAGTAGAAAGTGCTATTACATCTCTGCTAAACAAAGATAATTCCATGCCAGGCTGACCTTGTGTAACTCCATCACACATAGCAGGAACAGCGCCAGCTACTTGAGCCACAGCATTGTATTTTTGAGCATAAGCTCTGAGTTCAGCAGGATAGTTTTCGTAGGTTTTATGTGCTGAAAGCATGTCATTATATGCTGTAATGATTCCAATATTTGGAACTTTTTCTTCAGAAAGATTATTTTTATCAGTAGTTCCGCATGCAGCAAAAGCATGTGCAAGATTTCCGCAGTGCATCGCTTGTCTGGCAACTCCATCAGAATAGGCAGATTGCATCTGATCAAGATAAATAGCTCTAGAAACTTTACTTCTCTCTACTATGCGTTTTGTAACTTCTAAAATTCGTTGATTCATGATTGGTTTATTTCGAATAATAAATCTCTGTTATAGACTCAATAAAATGTGAAATAGGCAACTTATTTTTTGCAGCACTGAAAAGTACTTCTTTTTTATTTTCTCCGGTAAGCATTAAGAAAATATTTTTTGAAGAAAGCAGCAATTTTGGAGTGCAACTTATTCTTCTTGTGGGATTTGAGGGAGAATTTGTAAAAAAAATATTCTGTTCAGAATCCATAGCTTTATTTGAATCACTGTCGTTTGGAAAAAGAGATGCAGTATGTCCATCTTCACCCATTCCTAAAATGATAACACTTGCTTCATTAAAAATAGTATAACTTTCATTTGTCCTTAATAAATTTATCGCTTCGCTATCGGTATTAAAAATCATTGGAATAAAAGTTGCATTCTTAGCTTCATTAATCAAAAAGCATGTTTTTATTAATTTTTCATTTGAATAATCACTTGAATTTTCCACAAATCGTTCATCAACTAAACCAACGATAACTTTAGACCAATCTAGTTGAGTTGAACTTAATTTACGATACAATCCACTTGGTGTACTTCCACCTGAAAGAAGTAATTTTGCTTTTCCAAACTTAATAATATCTTCACTAATTATGAACTTGATATCTTGTAAAAGAGCATCTTCTAACTCTTCTTTTGAAGCATGTAGTCTCATTGATCTCTCCATGATTTTGTAATCCATGAATCATTTTCCTCTAAAATATCATCTCCCGGCCCCCAAGTACCAGCTTCGTATAAAACATTATTTTGACCTGTAGATTTCCAGCTAGAAGTTATTGACTCAATCCAAGACCAAGCAGCTTGAAGTTCATCTTGTCGCATAAATAAAGTTTGATTTCCGCGAATTACGTCAATAATGAGTCGCTCATAAGCTTCTGGAAATCGTTCTTTAAAAGAATCAATATAATCTAATTTTAGGGCGATGGGTTTGTAGCGATATCCTCCAGGACCGGGAACTTTTGTCATTTGAACGAGCTCAATTCTTTCTTCAGGCTGTAAGCGAATGATGAGTTTATTATTGTTTAATTTTTCCTTTGAAGGAAATATATTGTGACGAACTTCCTTGAAATTAATAACGATTTCAGAATAACGCTTAACCATTCTTTTACCAGTTCGGATATAGAAAGGAACATTTTTCCATCTCCAATTATCTACATAAGCTTTTATTGCTACAAAAGTCTCAGTCTTGGATTGGTATTCCTCGATATCCTCTAAGTAGGAATTAACTTGTTCTCCTTTAATACTACCGCGAGTATATTGACCTTTAACGGTATGGCTAGCAATATTTTTCTTAGAAATTGGGCGCAGAGCTCTCAAGACTTTTAATTTCTCATTTCTAACTTCGTCTGCTTCCAATAAGTGTGGTGGTTCCATGGCTACTAAACAAAGAAGTTGCAGTAAATGATTTTGAACCATATCTAAAAGTGCTCCACTATTATCGTAGTAAGCTGCACGTTTTTCAACTCCTAAACTTTCTGAAACAGTAATTTGAATGTTATCAATGTGTTCTGAATCCCATGCTCGTTCAAATAAATTATTTGCAAAACGCAAAACCATTAAATTTTGGACAGTTTCTTTTCCAAGGTAGTGATCTATACGATAAATTTGTTTTTCAGAAAATGCTTTTGTGATTTGAATGTTGATTTCATTTGAAGATTCTAAGGAGTATCCCAAAGGCTTTTCTAATACAACTTTGCTATTTTTCTTAATTAAACCAGTCGACTTTAAAGTTTCAGCAATTGGTCCAAAAGCAGAGGAGGGAGTTGAAAAATAAAAAATATTTTGATAAGAAGAGAATTTATTTAGGTAAGTCGCTAATTCTAAATAAGCCGCTTCTTTCGCTTCCGCTACTTGTATTAATTGCACTTTTTTTGAAAAAATGGTAATGTCATTCTCTATAGTGTCTTCTTCTGCACTTTCCTTGAGGAATTTTAGTAGGTTTTCGTTAAAACTTGATTCAGAAACACTTTTTCTTGTAACTGCAATAACATTGTAATCTGTCAAAAACTGCCCGTCTTGGTCTCTGTGAAATAATGCAGGATATATTTTGCGCAAGGCTAAGTCGCCATCACCACCAAAAACAACAAGGTTAAAGGGAATGAATTCTTCTGTATGGCGATTTTTTTGTGTCATGTCAATTAAATGAAAAAGATGGTTTAATGTGTCAAAGTTACACTAAGTAATTTATAAATTTAAAATAAATAAACTAATTTTAGCAACCTTAAGTTGTTAATTACGTCTTAAAATTAAATTAATTTATAGTGCATGTTCCGAATTATTTTATTCCTTTTATTCCTTTTAATTTCACGATATGAATTTGCTCAGAATTATGTTTTTGGAGAATTAATAGGAAATCCGTTAAATACTATAGGTTGGAATTTAACAGGAAATGCATTTATTGGCGATACTCCAGGTGATGTTGATGCGTTCAGTAATGAAATTATTCTTACCAATAATACAAATAATCAGTCCGGAGGTGTTTTTTACAACACGCCAATCAACCTTACATTTTGTCAGAATTGGACCGTAGAATTTGAATACCGAATTTCAGGTGGAAGTGCGGCTGATGGTTTAGCCTTTTGTTTAATAGATGTCCCACCAGCTGGATTTGTAGATGGTAATGGAATTGGTATTCCAGGAACAGCAAATGGACTTAAGATCGTAATCGATACATATGACAATTGTAGTCAGGGAGGCACAAATCCAGAAATTCAAATTTTCAATGGAATAGGGTATGACGAATGCTTACCTGCGACTCCAAAGATTCAAAATTCAGGTGGTTTATTGGATTATTTGCGAAATGCAACCTATCAACCGGTTAAAATTACCTACAACAACGGATTGGTTACGGTATTCGTAAATAACGTTCAGCTTTTACAGGCAACATCCCCCGTAGCTTTTAACGGATATGTTGGGTTTACAGGGAGTACAGGTAATTTGTATGATTTGCATTCGATTAGAAATGTCATCATTTACACTGAGCAAGCAATTTCAGATGCGGGTCCAGTGAATGGATCTTCTTGTAGTGATATTCCTTTGAGTATTGGCGTTTCTGATAATCCACTCTATTCATATGCATGGTCTCCTGCTTTGGGTTTAAGTTCAACCACTGTATCTAATCCTACTTTAACGTTAACAAATACTACTGCTTTGCCAATAACCTATATTTATACTGTTTCAACAACATTACTTACAAATATAGGTGCCTGTCCTACTACAGATCAAATTTCTGTTACAATTCACCCAATCCCAACAATGACAAGTTCTGTATTAGGAGTAATTTGCTCAGGTATACCCTTAAATTTTCCTTTAACATCTAATGTTGCAAGTGTTAATTATTCCTGGTTGGCAGCTATAAATCCTGATGTTACTGGAGCAAGTACGATATCAGCAATCACAAATCCTACAATCAATAACACACTTATTAATTCCACTTTAATTCCCCAAACTGTTGATTATACTGTTATACCTTCATCAAATCCTGGAGCTTGTTTAGGATTACCACAAACAGTTTCTATTTCTGTTAATCCTACTCCAACTATGACCAGTCCTTCTACAGAAGTGATTTGTTCGGGCGAAACCTTAAATTTTGCTTTGACATCAAATCTACCGAGCTCATATTCCTGGTTAGCAGCTTCTAGCGCTACTATAATTGGAGAAACAACAACTCCAACGGTAAGTCCCACCATTAATAATACACTAGTTAATACAACTACAACTAATCAAAATGTTATTTATACAATTACACCAACAACAACAGCTGATGCTTGTGTTGGACAAGCACAAGCAGTAACAGTTACAATTAATGCAAGCCCAATACTAACAAGTCCTATAAATGGAGTTATTTGTTCTGAAACGCCTTTAAATCTTCCATTGACATCAAATATTCCAAGTACTTTTTCATGGGTAGCTGCTGCCAATCCAAATATAAATGGAGCTAGTATACTACCAATTTTAAGTTCAACTATTGATAATACACTTATAAATTTTAGTTTTGTCCCACAAGATATTGTTTACACAGTTACATCAACAACACTAGCTGATGGTTGCATTGGTTCAGAGCTAGTAACAATAACAGTAAATCCAAAGCCTGAATTATTAATTACCTCTGACCAAGAAATGTGTTCTGGTAAAAGCGTTCAAATTGATGTTAGTGGAGCAACTATTTATCAATGGGGCATTTCCCCAGTCGTTTCTAATAGTAGTTCAAATCAAAATTTAGTTTCTCCGAGTCAAACATCAACTTATGAGGTTATTGGGTTCAATATATACATCTGCTCTGACACCGTTGAATCTATTGTTACTGTTAATCCTAATCCAATTGCAGATTTTAGTATAGATCGTACTTTGTTGACAAGTGATGATCCTACTATTACAATTACGAATAATAGTAGTGGTGGTGTCTCTAATATCTGGGATTTCGGCGATGACAATCAATTAGAAAATAATTTAAATACGATTGATTATTCTTATCCTTTTTCAGAAGGAGACTATTTAATTGAATTGCTTGTAATTTCTGTTGATGGTTGTTTGGATTCGATAGAGCATTTAATTCAAATTAAAGGTGATGATATTTATTATGTTCCAAATTCTTTTACGCCAGATGGTGATGAATTCAATAATTCTTTCTTGCCGATATTTACAACAGGTTTTGATCCTTCGAATTATGAATTCACAATTTACAATCGTTGGGGAGAAATTATTTTTGTCTCTAAAAACCATCTAACTGCTTGGGATGGTATTTTTAATAATAAATTATGCAAAGAAGGACTTTATTCATTTACAATCAAATACAAAAATCCTGATATTGATAGTTTTAAAATTATTTCTGGTCACATTAATTTATTGAGGTAATTAAAAACAATATAGCTATTCACAAAAGTTTTTAATCTTTTCATCATTATTAGGATCACCTAATTCTTGTGCTTTTTTCCAATCCAAGCAAGCTTCGGTAATTTTCCCCTGATATTCTTTAGCATTTCCTCTATTTTTATATACTCTTGCGTCATATGGATCCATCTCAATAGCTTTATTAAAATCTACTATAGCACTACTATACTCTTTCAAATAAATCTTAGCAATACCTCTATTATTGTAAGAATCTTGCATGGTTGCATCATTACTATTTTTATCAATAACAAAGGTGTAATCTGTTATTGCTCCTTTAAAGTCTTCTAAATCTTTTTTAGTAGCTCCTCTGTTATTAAAAGCTTTTATATTATTAGGATCTAACTCAATAGTTTTATTGTAATCTTTAATCGCACCATTGTAGTCTTTAAAATGATTTTTTACAAGACCCCTATAATTATAGAAATCTGCGTTAGTGTTATCTTTTTCAATTGCTTTATTGTACTCTATCATTGCACCTGAGTAGTCTCCTAAATTATACTTTTCGAAACCTTTTTCTAAATACTCTTGTGCGGTTTGTCCAAATGACGTGTTTAATATGAGAATTGAAAGTAAAAACAGTAAATTTTTCATTATAATAGTTTTAGTAAATCTAAATAAAGATATAAAGGTCTGACTTTTTTTTTTGAATATCACATTAAATTAATAATTTAACATGATTTTTTATATCAGCATATAATTAAATCCCATATAATTTTCCTTTGCTAAAAATTAAAAATAAACCCAATAATTTCTTACTGGGTTTATTGTGGTACCTCCAGGAATCGAACCAGGGACACAAGGATTTTCAGTCCTTTGCTCTACCAACTGAGCTAAGGTACCAGCCGTTGGTGGGTGCAAATTTAACATTTTTTTCTTTTAAAAATCATATTCAAATTGAAAATTCTTAAAAAAGGGAATGTATCTTTGCTGTAAATGAACTCTAAAATAGATCTCTATATAATTGATGCAGGTAATTCTCGCATAAAACTTGGAGTTTGTAAAAAGGGCGAAATTGTTTCCTTGAGCTCATTTAATAGTTTAGCATTGCTAAAAAAAGAACTAGTGCCAAATATCCCAATAGCATTATCCTCCGTTTTAAATTCTAATTTTAAGGAAGATTTTACAAACGTTCTAAATCCTGTTTTTTGGGTTAGTCATCAAGTAAAACTTCCATTTAAAATAAATTACTTGAGTCCTTCTACTCTCGGTATTGATAGAATTTGCAATGTTGCAGCCATTTCTAAAATAAATCCCTTTACTCCTCGACTCGTTATTGACATTGGCACGTGCATTAAATTTGATTTTATAAATGCTAAAAATGAGTACGAGGGAGGATCAATTTCTCCAGGCTTGCTCTTGCGTTTTAAAGCGCTCAATTTATTTACAAATAATTTACTCCTTTACGAGGCCTCAAATGAAGTTAGTCTCATTGGGAACTCAACTGAAAGTGCAATTCAATCTGGTGTTCAAAATGGTATGAAGTCTGAAATTATTGGGCTAATTTTAGAATACAAGGCTAAATACACAGATTTAAACGTTTTTGTTACCGGTGGTGATGCACATTATTTTGATTTAGCACAAAAAAATGTCATCTTTGCAGACGAAAATTTAACATTGAAAGGAATACTTGAAATTTATCTATTGAATGTATAAAACTATTTGTCTTTTAGTGCTCCTTTTTGCGATTAGAACTGTTTTTACGCAATCAATAACAAACAATCCATTGTCTTATTATGGCATTGGAGAACAGTCTTTTGGAAGTAATGCCATATATAATGCGCTCGGTCAAAACACTATTTCTTATTTTGACTCTAGTCAGTTAAACATATTTAATCCTGCTTCTTACTCATCTTTGAGCTCAGGAAACACCTTAGTTTCACTTGGCATTGATTTTCGGAGATCCCAATTTTCTGAGCAAGGCAATACTATTTCAAAACTCGCTATCATGCCTGATCATTTTGCAATGGGTTTTAAAATCAGCAAACTTATGGGCTTAGCTTTTGGAATCAAGCCTTATTCTAGAAGAGGATATGAAATTATCGAACACGATTCAGTTAACTCTCTCACCAATAAGTATGAAGGTACTGGTGGCATTCGTACATTTTTTTTAGGCACTTCAATTCGATTGATTAATAAACAAACTAGCAAGTTGTCATTTGGATTTAATGCAGAGGCAATTTCTGGATCTGTTACAAATTCCCGTAGTTCAAAAATGTTTTCTACTAGTTCCGATTATCCATCTGGTATTTCCAATTCTACGATTAAACTAAGTGCAATAAATGTTGATTTTGGAGTTTCATTTAATCGTAACTTTTCAAAAAGACATAATCTTATGCTAAGTGCAGTTTATACTCCAAATTTATTACTTCAAAGACTATCATTGAAGGACGAAATTTTTTATGCTAAATTACTAAGTGGTATAATTGCTTATGATACAATTTCGTATTCAGTTAGTTCACCATCAATGGTGAGTTCAAGTACGAAGGCAGGGTTTTCTTATACTCTAAATTTACCTAATTGGCAAAGAAATATGCGTCAATTACATCCGAGTATCATGCTTGTTGGTTCTTATTCAAATTCAAGGATGACTTTGCTAGAATCTAAGAAATTAATGAGTCATTTGGGTTTTGGAATTCAATTTATTCCTGAAACAAAACTTTTTGAGAATAGCACTAATTTAAAATTTGTAGAAAAAGTTCAGTACAGAATTGGATATTTTCAGCAACAAAATACCATTTCTAGCGTTATAGATAAAAGTATTAATATCAGTGGACTTACTTTTGGTTTTGGCCTTCCAATATTGGTGCAACAGTCTTTATCATCATTAAATATAGGTTTTACATTTGGAAAAAATACAGATTCAATTAGCACTTCATTAGCTGAAAAGTATTTTGCTATGAATTTTGGAATAATTCTTTCGCCACCATTTTTTGATCGTTGGTTCAGAAAAAGAAAACTTGATTAAATAGATATATTAAAATAAAAATTACTGCTATGTTGCTTAAAAAATTTCTCCTAATTTCTATACTACTTTTGAATGTATTTGCATTTATGTCTCAAAATGATTCAATAAAAATGCGCGAATGCAATAGAATAAAATTTCTCGCCCAAGAAGAGCGGAAATCAATCGAAATTGATACTTCGGTTACCTTAAAACTCATGCATTTTAAAACTGAATTCACCTATTTGTTAAAAGGAGAGGCTATTTGCGGCACTTACACAAAAAATAATTATAACTACATCATACGATCTGGACAAGATATTTTAAAATTAGAAAAAGACCCAAAAATAAAATCACGCTATATTGACACCTTGTTTTTAATAAATAAAAAAATAGATTTATTAAATTTTGGGGATAAAAACATAGTTCTGAAATTAGCAGATTATGCTTTGTTAAAATCTGAAATAGAGCGCACAGTTTCAGATGCTTATTATACAAGAGCCTTTAAGGATACATCTTTAAAGTTTACAAGTGAAAACCTTACGAATTATTATTCAAATTTATATTTATTATACTCCTCTGAGGTAGATGTTGCAGCAAAAAATGTGTATAAAAAGCGCTTGATAAGCGATTACTTTATGCTTTCACGACTCATCAGTTTAAAAAAACAAAGTTCAAAAACCCAAGAATCTATAAGTAATATATTTAACGGAACAATTAAAAACTGTGAGGATTTATTACCAGATTTAAAAGTGTTTATTTCTGAATTACCCAAAGATATTGACCTAAAAATAAAGACAACAACAAATTTCATAAGCTTATTAAAAGAGAAGTCCTGCACAGATAGTAAAGAATATGAAATGCTTGTTGATACACTGATAAAGTTTGATAAAACAACTGCTACAATTATTGCAAAAGCTGAACTTCTAATTGTAAAAAAGCGCTATAACGAGGCTATTTCTAGTTTAAACTCAGCAAAAGCAATGACTAAAGATGCAGTTCAGTTGGAGGATATTGACTTTCAAATTTTAGAAGTTCAATTTCATAATCTAAATAATTATCAAACTGCCTACAGACTTGCATTAGGGATTTCAGGCTCAAATAAAAATAAAGCATTGCTAATAGCAGCTAAATGTGTTGCTAATTCTGCTAACTCTTGTGGGTCTAGTACTTTTGATAGAAAATGCAATTATTATTATGCTGCAGAACTAGCAGAACGCGCTGGTGATTCTGGTGCAGCTTCACGTTATCGTTCAAATGCACCAAATGCTGAAGATAAATTTAATAACAACAATCCTAGTACTGTTTCTTTATCTTGCTGGGGGGTAACAGTAAATGTTCGATAAGTGATAAGCAAAATTAGTAAACTTCATAAATTTACTATTTTCTTTCTTTTCTTAGGATTTGTTTTTTCGTGCGAAAACGATATGTCATCAGTTCAAAAAGTTTCCTACAATTCTTCAGATCCTGATGAAAGCACACAAGATTTACATTTGATTTATTCTGATTATGGCTTTGCTCGTGTAGAAATTTTTGCAGCGAAATCTCAAACTTTTAGAAATAAAAAGCATATAACAAAAATGTATGATAGTATAAGAGTAAATTTCTTTTCAAACGATGGCGTAGTGGTATCAAGATTAACTGCTCTTTATGGCGAAATTGATCATACTGCAAGTAAAATAATGGTTAGAGATTCAGTTCGCTTGACAAATTTTGCTAAAAACCAAACATTGGAAACTGAAGCGCTAATTTGGAATCAAAATGATAGTACAATATATTCTGTTTCTCAAGTAATTGTTAAAACTCCAAAAGGAATTTTTTATGGAGACGGTATCCGTACAAAACAAGATTTTAGTTATTACGAAATTATAAAACCAAAAGGAAGAATACAATTAGAAGAACAATTAAAATTAGAATAGTATGAAAATGTACAATCGTATAATGCGTTTATTCTGGCTATTTTCAGCGGTAGCAATTTTTTTAATAGTAACTTATATGTCAATTATAGAAGGGGTCAATAAATGGGCATATTATTATATTTTTGTTCTAACATCATTGGGTGTTTATTTTTTAAAAACTTGGATGATGAAAA
The DNA here is from genome assembly GCA_044358215.1 of Crocinitomicaceae bacterium. Lineage (GTDB taxonomy): Bacteria > Bacteroidota > Bacteroidia > Flavobacteriales_D > Crocinitomicaceae > UBA952. The sequence goes on along the minus strand of JBIKOE010000001.1, from coordinate 12,859 downwards.
GAATGGTGCTTCATAATGAGTTTTTAAAAGAAAAAAAATCGGTTAAATAAAATATCTTTAATTCTAAAACCATAAATGCTTAGATTTCTTTTTTTTTCTTTTTTCTTTCTGAATCACTTAAATTCCTTTTCTCAACAATTTGTAAATGGAGTAATTACGGATAATCGAAATATTCCAATTCCTTCCGTTACAGTATATGTAAAAACTTTTTCGGATCAACGCACACTAGCAGATTTTAATGGAAAGTATGAACTTTCCTTAATGCCAGGTGAATATTTTTTGGTGTTTTCTGCTAAAGGGTATGATGAAAGAGAAACGTATGTGTCTATTGGTTCTGCAAATATTATTCGAAATATTCAGCTTTTTCCGAGTAAAGTTCTTGAGCTTGATAACATTGATGTTCAAGTTAAGAAAAGTAATCCTGGACGAGATATAATTTTGGAGGTGGTTAAGAAACGAGATGTAATTAATCCATGGAATTATCCTCATTCAGTATCTGTATATATCAAAGCTGCAGAAAAAATTGATCCTAAAGCAAAGCAAAAGAAATTAGAAAAAAATAAAAATAAATCGTACGATCCTTTAGATGAAAAAAACGATGAATTGCTAAAATTATCAAATCAGATGAATTTATTGGAACTTGAATTAATGCGTTATTATGCTTCTAAAGACAAGGTGAAAGAAATTAGAAATGCATATACTCTTCGAGGCAATGAAAAGAATTTGTACTATACAACTACAATTAAATCAAATTTTAATTTCTTCGAAAATCTCCTTTATCTTGATGATTTACATCAAACCCCTGTGATTTCTCCGATTTCAGCTCCTGGTATAATTTCTTATAAATACCGACTGGAAAAAAAAATAAAGGAGAACGGGCAAGTAATTTCAAAAATTAAAATCACTCCAAGAAATATATCTACCTCCACCTTGGAAGGGTACATTTGGGTGATTGATTCACTTTGGCTTATTCAAAAAATTGAATTAAGTATGAATAAAGGGAATTTATTAGTTTACGATAATTTTTTTATCGAACAAAACTTCGTTCATTATGGAGATTCTTTATGTGTATTATCTGAGCAAAATTTGAGTTATGGAGTGAAATACAAGAATGAAATATCCCAGTCATACACGAAAGCTATTTTTTCGAATTATGATTTCAATCCTAAATTTGCGAATAAATTTTTTAGTACAGAATTAGCTGTAACTGAAAAAGAAGCTTTTGAGAAAGACACTGCATTTTGGTCATCAAGGCGACAGATAGAATTGAGTAATGATGAACGTAATTTTATACTATTAAAGGATAGTATTAGAGATGCCCACAACCGTAAAGAATACCTTGATTCCGTTGATAAAATTTTTAATAAGATAACTTTTTTAAAAGTGTTATGGTACGGAATAGATTACCGAAATAGATTGAAGCGATCTCAAGTGGGATTCAGCCCCTTGGTACTTTTTATTCAACCTCTAATGATCGGAGGTCTTCGCTTATCTCCTAGTTTTGATTATTTTAAAAAGTGGAAGAATGAGCGTGCTTTGGAATCTTGGTCTAGACTTTCTTACGGGTTTTTAAATAAGGATTTAAAAGGTGGCTCATGGTGGCGATTTAAGTTTGATCCTTTTCATTTTGGTTTCTTTCGTCTTTCAATTAATCATGATTTTGACGCGATTCGTTATACAGACGCTATCACTCAAATTTACAGACGCAATAATTTGATTGAAACTACAAAAATGGGTTCTTCAATTGAATACGAGTTATTTAATGGTTTTTATGGAGGTTTTAGTTTAGAGTTTTCTGAGCGAAGATCATTAAAAGATTTTAAATTTATAAAAAGTTTTGACCAATATCTTCCAAATGACGAACCCACAAATTTTAAAAGTTATCAAGCCTTCATTACAAACGTAACAATAAGTTATACGCCACAGCAAAAATATATGCGAGAACCTTATCGAAAAGTTGTTTTAGGTTCTAGATGGCCAACTTTTAGTTTGAATTATGAAAGAGGAATTCCTCGTTTATTTGGCAGTGATGTCGATCATGAATACATACAGTTGGATATACTTCAAACTTTTAAAATAGGAACTTTAGGAACAAGTTCTTATAGATTTTCAGGCGGAAAGTTTTTGAGCGCAAAAAAAATATACGATCCGGATATGAAATACCAAAGAAGAAGTGATCCTATATGGTTTTCCAATCCTTTATTCTCTTTTCAGGGGCTAGATTCTACTTTACCAACTATTGATTATGTATTAGAAGCACACATTATTCATCATGACAATGGTGCATTAATAAATAAAATTCCATGGATGAAAAAGACGCGTATTGGTCTTGTCTTAGGTGCTGGAGCTATGTATATTAAAGAATACAATTGGCAGCATTATGAGTTTTTAGGTGGCTTAGAACGCAACTTTAAAATATTTAAAAGAAGATTGCGTATTGGTTTTTATACAGTTTTTTCAGATGGAAATAGAGTAGCACCTCGGTTTAATTACAAAATTTCTTTTGCATTATTGAACGATCGAAATATGAAATGGAATTTTTAAAATCAGGAGATTTCTGAGTCCTTTTCTACTGAATCTATTTTTTCTTTTTTTGGAAAGTATTTTTTCTGTCGAATAATAATTAAAACTACTCCAGATGTTATGCATGCATCAGCTATATTCCAAATCGCAGGAAAAACTGCTTGACCAGAAAAATAAGGAACCCATTTTGGCCAATAAAAATTAAATTGGAACATATCAACAACATTGCCTAATAAAAAACCCTGGTGTCGGACTTCTAAAGTTTGTTTAAATCCATAATCCATGCAGTTCATTTTTATTCCTGAACCAGCAAGTTGATTAAAGCCTTCACAGGGATTAAACGGAAAGATAAAATCATACAACATTGAATCGATTAAGTTACCTGTGGCTCCAGAAAAAATTAGACTTATTGCTATTAAATATTCTATTTTAGCATCTTTTTTTATTTCTTTGCATATAAATATTCCTATAAAAATTATAGCAACCACACGAAGTAAACTTAAGGCTAATTTATGCCAAATTTCGGAGCCAAATGTAGTCCCAAAAGCCATTCCTGGATTCTCGATATAATGTAATGCAAACCAATCTCCAAGAATAAAATTTGTTTCATTTGAGGAAAATGATGATTTAATATAAATTTTGGTGAGTTGATCGATTAATAATAAAAAAAATATAATACACCCAATAACTATTACTTTTCTTTTCACTTTGAGTTTATTTTTGAGCGTTTTTTGCGTCAATACTCATGGTTGCATGTGGAACCAAACGCAAACGTTCTTTTGGTATTAATTTGCTAGTAACACGACATATACCATATGTTTTATTTTCTATTCTTATTAATGCAGCATGTAAACTCTGAATAAATTTTTCTTGTCGTGCTGCAAGTTGTGCAACTTCCTCTCTTGATAATGTCTCAGAACCATCTTCCATCATATTGAATGTCCTTCCTGTATCATCTGTGCCATGATCGTCAGCATGGGATAATGAACCAATTAGAAGGGAATAATCTTCGTTTGCCTCTAGAAGTTTTTTATTTATAAGCACCTTGAATTCTTCCAATTCAGAATCCGAAAATTTATTTTTCTCTGTAACCATTACTTAAATTTAAAATTAATTAATTTTTACTTAATTAACAAAGATATGATTTTTGTCCAAATCGACATATAAATTTAATTTCATTAATTTTTTGTTTTCAAATTTGAATTTTAACAAATTAAAGTAGTTATCCACAATTTATCTCTTACCGCATTTTATTAAATAAATTCGCATTATGATTCGTATGTTTTTAGAGAATAGAGTCCTCGTTCTATTTTTCTTACCTTTTATTGTTGGCATCTATTTTCTTTTAAATTTCCAGACTGGTTATTATGTTCAATCTCCAGTACATAATTTTGGATTATGGAGTAATTTTTTTTCTGGAGATTCGTGGATATATAGTTTTCTTAGTTTTATGATAATTACGTTAAATGCAATCTCTTTAAATTGGGTTTTTAATAAAAATGAATTTTTAGAAAGAAATTCATATATAGTCTCGCTTTTATATATTGTAACGATGAGTTTCTATCATTCATTTTATATAATGGACGGTTTATTATTAGCTCATTTATTTTTTATTTTAATGTTTGTTCAGTTTCTTCAAATTAAACAAACTTCAGATGCAAGAATCTATGTTTTTAATGGTTGCTTTCTTGCTGGGTTATCATCTACTTTTCATCCTCCAATGATGCTAGGCTTACCATTTTTTATTGCAATGCCAATTGTAATACGTCCTTTTAATCTTCGAGAATTTTTCATTGGGCTTATTGGCTTTTTACTCCCCTTAATTTATGGATTTATTAATCTTTGGCTCCAAAATAACATTTTATCTTTTTCTTTTTTTACTTATTCAGAACAACTTAAATTACATGTTGATTTTGTAATTACTCTTTTTGTAATCGGTATACTTTTTTCATTAAGTATTTTTAGCTTGCGCTCACGTCTTCAAAAATCATCACTTCGTTTAAAAAATCAAATTAGGCTAATATGGGTTTTTATTTGGATTATAATCATATTAGGTAGTTTAAATTTTTACTATTTCCAAGAAATTGAGCACTTTAGTCTTTTGATGATTCCTATTTCACTTTTATTGAGTTATTCTTTTCTTCACAAAAACTATGGAATTATAGCTACAATCTTTTTTTATTTAACAATTATTTATTCTGTTATTAAATTTTTTATATTAAATCCCTATCAAAGCTTGTAAATGTTAATTTTGCTAATATTTTAAATGAAATAAATGAAGTTTGGAGTTGTAACTTTTCCCGGATCCAATTGCGACCAAGATATGATTTATGTCCTTCAGGATTTACTTGGACAAAAAGTTGAAAAATTATGGCATAAGTCAACTGATTTAAAAAATGTTGACATGGTTATTTTGCCTGGAGGATTTTCCTTTGGAGATTATTTGCGCTCCGGTGCTCTTGCAAAATTCTCCCCTATTATGTCAGAAGTTGTTAAGCATGCTAATAATGGTGGTTACGTACTAGGGATTTGCAATGGATTTCAGATTTTGACCGAATCAGGATTGTTAGAAGGCGCATTACTTCATAATTATACTCAAAAATTTATTTGTAAAAATGTTTTTTTAAAGCCCGTTTCTAAATCTGCAGCTATTTCTATGGATTTAGATAATAATAGAGCTTTAAAAATACCAATTGCTCATGGAGAAGGCCGTTTTTTTGCTGCAGATGATGTTCTAAAATCTATTCAGGATAATGACCAAATTCTTTTTCAATATTCTAACGAACTTAATACTGTAGATGATTTTTCAAACCCAAACGGTTCAATTTTGAATATTGCTGGGATTACTAATAAAAGAAAAAATGTTTTTGGTATGATGCCACATCCAGAAAGAGCAGCAGACGAAAAACTTCTGAACATAGATGGTAAATTATTATTTGAATCAATTTTAAATCATTGTTAATGAGAGTATTGTTGTTAGGTTCAGGAGGTCGTGAGCATGCATTAGCATGGAAAATATCCCAAAGCTCGATTCTTGATCAATTGTTTATTGCACCTGGAAATGCAGGAACACGCCAATTTGGTAAAAATATTCCTTTATCTCCGATTGATTTTATTGCAGTAAAGAGTTTTGTACTAGAAAATAATATTGATATGGTAGTTGTTGGACCAGAAGAACCATTAGTGTTGGGGATTTATGATTTTTTTGTGGGAGACGCTGAACTCTATAAGATTCCGGTTATAGGTCCAAGTAAATATGGAGCGCAATTAGAAGGAAGTAAAGATTTTGCCAAGGCATTCATGAATAGACATAGTATTCCAACAGCAAAATACGCCACTTTTACAATTGAAAATCTGGAGGAAGGCCTAACTTTTCTTAAAAATATGAAGTCTCCCTATGTTTTAAAAGCGGATGGACTAGCTGCTGGAAAGGGAGTTTTAATAATACATGATTTGGATGAAGCGCAAGCTGAATTAAAAAGCATGCTGCAACATGAAAAGTTTGGAGAAGCTTCCAAAAAAGTTGTAATTGAACAGTTTTTAGAGGGTATTGAATTATCTGTTTTTATAGTAACTGATGGACAGTCATTTAAATTACTTCCTGAAGCGAAGGACTATAAGCGAATTGGTGAAGGTGACACAGGTCCAAATACCGGTGGAATGGGTGCTATTTCTCCTGTTCCTTTTGCGGATGCTGCTTTTATGGATAAAGTTCACAATCGAATCATTGTCCCAACTGTAAAGGGTTTAAAATCTGAGGGGATTGTCTACAAGGGATTTGTCTTTTTTGGACTTATTTGTGTGAAGGGAGATCCTTATGTTATTGAATACAATTGTAGAATGGGCGACCCAGAAACAGAGGTGGTTATTCCACGTTTGAAATCAGATATTTTAGATCTTTTTGAAGGAATTGCTTCCAATACTTTATCAGAAAGAGATATACAATTTATTGATAAAAGTGCTGCAACTGTTATGATGGTTGCTGGAGGTTATCCCGATGTTTATGAAAAAGGAAAACAGATTTATGGCTTGAATTCTGTTGTTGATAGTTTAGTTTTTCATGCAGGAACAATTGCTGATGGACCTTCTGTTTTAACTTCAGGGGGAAGAGTTTTAGCGGTAACTTCTTATGGAAAAAATATAGAAGTAGCAATTGAAAAAGCATATGAAGCAGTCTCTAAAATTAGTTTTGAAGGTGCATATTACCGAAAAGATTTAGGACAGGATGTTTTATCCCAAAAATAATTCAATATCTCGTAAATGAACACTGATTATTTATTGATTTTCCTTTCGCTTTTCTTCTCTGCTTTTTTTTCTGGAATGGAACTTGCTTATTTGGCTTCCAATCGTTTAAAAATCGAAGTCCAAAAAAGTCAAGGAACTCTTAAAAGCAAAATAATTTCGCTGTTCTACAAAAAAGAATCGACCATGATAGCCATGCTTTTATTGGGAAATAATATTTCATTAGTGATTTATGGAATTTCTGCAGCTCAAATACTAAATCCTTATTTAATCTCTATGGGTTTAACTTCTGAAGGTGCTGTTTTGGTTATTCAGACTGTTGTTTCAACATTACTTGTTCTTATTACAGCAGAATTTCTTCCAAAAGCAATTGTTCAGATTAATCCGAATAAATTTTTAAATATTGGGCTTTCACCAATGTTTATTTGTTTTATCTTACTCTTTATCCCAACTCAAATCATACTATTTATAAGTTGGTTTGTTTTGCGAATTTTTGGTGCTAAAAATGAAAATTCAGATAAGGTTTTTTCAAAGGTCGATTTAGAGCATTATGTGGATGATTTAAATTCGCGGATTAATTCAAAAGAGCAGTTAAGCAATGAAATGAATATTCTCAGCAATGCACTAGATTTCACAAATGTTCGTGCAAGTGACTGCATGATTCCAAGAACTGAAATTATTGCAGTTGATTTTGAGACAGATATCGATGAATTAAATAAACTATTTGTTGAAAAAGGCTTGTCAAAAATTATGGTTTTTCGAGATTCCATCGATAATATTATTGGCTATGTTCATTCCTATGAATTATTTAAAAAACCAAAGAAAATTAGTGAAGTAATAAAACCTATCAGTTTTATACCTTTTGTGATGTCAGGAAAAGAATTACTAGAGAAATTTACAAAAGAAGGTGGTCATGTTGCTGTTGTTACAGATGAATATGGAGGAACTGCTGGAATTGTTACTTTGGAAGATGTTATTGAAGAAATCTTTGGAGAAATTGAAGACGAGCATGACAAAGATAATTTATTGGAAGAGCAAATTAGCGATACGGAATTTCTTTTTTCTGCTAGAATGGATATTGATTATCTCAATGAAAAGTATCATTTAAAATTCGAAGAATCTGATGAGTATGATACTTTAGGTGGTTTAATTATTCATCATTTAGAGAGTATTCCGGAAAATGGAAAAGTCTGTGAAATTAGCAACTATATCCTTACGATAGAAGAAGTAAGCGATCGACGAATTATAAAAGTTCGAATAAATACTGAATCATAAAAATTATTTTGGTTGAAAATAAATTTATCTGACTTTGAAGCTGTAATATTTGACATGGATGGGGTTTTAATAGACTCTGAACCACTTTGGAAAATTGCAATGGAAGAAGTTTTTGCATCTTTAGGTTCAAAGCTTTTAAAAAAAGATTTCGAGAAAACTGTTGGGTTACGTATTGATGAGGTTATTCATTTTTGGAATAAACACGAAAATTGGGGCGTAGTAGATGAAAATCAAATAGCTGAAAAGATTATCTCTAAAATGGAAATTTTGATTTCTCAAAATGCACTAGCTTTGGATGGCGTTCTTCAAACATTAGCTTATTTAAATCAGCAAAAGCAAAAAATTGGATTAGCGACATCTTCTTCTTCTCGTTTAATCGACATTGTTTTAAGAGAATTAAAAATTCAGCATTACTTTCATGTTGCTTGTTCTGCTGAGACAGAAAATTATGGCAAGCCTCATCCAGCAGTTTATTTAAAAGTTGCTGAAAAATTAGAGGTTAATCCTTCAAAATGCTTGGTTATAGAAGATTCATACAATGGCGTAATTGCTGGGCTTGCTGCACGGATGAAAGTGGTATGTATTCCTGAAAAAACACATATTATTAATTCAAAACTTAAACTTGCAGATTTTAGCTTTGATTCCATGAGCGATTTTTACTTGGAGATTAAAAATAATTAGTCACTTTTCTGCTTTGCTTTTGTATTTTTGTATAAAATAGCTAAGTGGAAGAATCTTTTGATTATAGAGAAAATTTAGATGAGAATCTTGATCAGGAAATTGATAAAGTTTTACGTCCCAAATATTTAGCTGATTTTTCAGGTCAACCTGCTATTGTAGAAAATCTTGAAGTTTTTATTCAAGCTGCTAAATTACGAAAAGAACCCTTGGATCATGTTTTGCTTCATGGGCCTCCAGGACTTGGAAAAACAACTTTAGCGCATATTATTGCCAATGAAATGGGAGTAGGATTTAAAGTAACTAGCGGGCCTGTTTTGGATAAGCCAGGAGATTTAGCTGGTTTGTTGACGAATTTGGGTGAAGGAGATGTTTTATTTATTGATGAAATTCATCGTTTAAGCCCTGTTGTTGAGGAATACTTGTATTCTGCCATGGAAGATTATGTGATTGATATTTTAATAGATACAGGGCCAAATGCAAGAAGCGTACAGATAAACCTGAATCCTTTTACATTGATTGGAGCTACAACACGCTCTGGTTTGTTAACGCGGCCTTTACGTGCTCGATTTGGAATAAATTCTCGCTTAGAATATTATGATTCTAAAACACTCACTAGTATTGTTGAACGCTCTTCAGGATTACTAAATATTTCGATTGATGAAGATGCTGCATTTAAAATTGCAAGTAGAAGTAGAGGGACTCCCAGAATTGCAAATGCTTTGTTGCGTCGTGTGCGTGATTTTGCACAAATAAAAGGAACAGGTTCCATAGATGATGCAATTACTGAATTTGCATTAAAAGCATTAAATGTAGATGCAAACGGCTTAGATGAAATGGACATTCGAATCTTAAAAGTTATAATTGATAAGTTTAACGGTGGTCCAGTTGGTTTATCAACTATTGCAACTGCAATTGGTGAAAATACAGGTACTTTAGAGGAAGTATATGAGCCATTTTTAATTCAAGAGGGTTTTTTAATGCGAACCCCCCGCGGAAGAAAAGCAACAGAAAGAAGCTATAAGCATCTTGGAAGAGATATTGGCTTTTCTCAAGGTGACTTGTTCTAATTCTCATGCAAAAAGTAGATTATAAAAAAGTAATCAGAGATAAAGCAACAGCGCTTGGTTTTTTTCATTGTGGATTTTCAGAAGCAAATTTTCTGGAGGAGGAAGCACCTCGATTGGACCAATGGTTAAATAATAATTACCATGGGAAAATGGCTTATATGTCAAATCATTTTGACATAAGACTCGATCCACGCTTATTAGTTGAGGATGCAAAAACGGTAGTTTCCTTGTTGCTAAATTATTTTCCAGAGGAGAAACAAGCAGATTCTTTAGCGCCAAAAATATCCAAATATGCTTATGGAGAAGATTATCATTTTGTAATCAAAGATAAATTAACTGAATTACTAGAGCATATAAAGCAGGAAATAGGGGAGGTGAGTGGCCGTGTTTTTGTAGATTCTGCTCCAGTAATGGATAAGGTTTGGGCAAAAAAATCAGGTTTGGGTTGGATAGGGAAACATACAAATTTAATACATCCTCAAAATGGTAGTTTTTTTTTCATTGCAGAATTAATTATTGATTTAGTTATTGAACCCGACGGGCCAATCCAAGATTATTGCGGAACCTGCACAAAATGCATTGATGCTTGTCCAACTGAAGCGATTGTGCAACCATATGTAGTTGATGGATCAAAATGTATTTCTTATTTTACAATTGAATTGAAAGATGAGTTACTTCCATCAGAATTTAAAGGTAAAATGGATAATTGGATGTTTGGTTGTGACGTATGTCAGGATGTTTGTCCTTGGAATCGTTTTTCAAAAGTCACAAAAGAAGCGCGGTTTAAGCCTGCATTATCACTCTTAGATTTAACAAATAATGATTGGAAAAATTTAGAACTAGAAACTTTTGATCTCCTGTTTCAGAAAAGTGCTGTAAAACGAACAAAATTTGAAGGATTAAAAAGAAATATTCAGTTTATTCAAAAGGAAATTTGATTATTCTAACCGTAGTTAGCGTTTTTTTTTTTTTTTTTTTTTTTTTTTTTTTTTTTTTTTTTTTTTTCAAGAAAATACATTCAAAACCTAGCCGATTTTAGTTATTAAACTTGTAGCCAATTCCTTTTATAGTAGTAATATATTGCGACCCAATTTTTTCGCGTAGTTTTCGAATATGAACATCAATCGTTCTGTCGCCAACAACAATATCAGTCCCCCATACTTTTTCTAAAATTACAATTCTTTTAAAAACAAAATTTGGTTGTGAAATTAACAGTGCAAGTAATTCAAATTCTTTGCGGGGAAGATGAAATGTATCCCCATTTTTTTCAACGGTATAATTTTCGCGATTGATTTTTACTGTGCAAGTGTCAATGATATCTTTTGATTTATTTAGATCTAATCTTCGCAACAAAGCATTTATTCTACTAATTAAAACTTTTGGTTTTATTGGTTTTGAAACGTAATCATCGCCACCAGCCTCTAAACCTGCTATTTGACTATAATCTTCGTTTCTAGCGGTTAAAAAACAAATAAGTATAGAATTGTAAGCTTCATTAGCTTTAAGTTGTTCGCAGACCTCAATTCCATCCATTTCTGGCATCATGACATCCAATAATATTAAATCTGGTTTTTCAGAAGCTACAGCCTCAAGGCATCTAAGACCATTTTCAACAACTCTAACCGAATGATTATGTCTTTCTAAATTGTATTTTAACAATTCTCGGATATCTTCATCATCGTCAACAATTAAGATTGAAGCCATACAAACATTTTAAACAAAGTTAGCAAATTTAGAATGTCTTTTTTATTTTATGTTAAGATCGATACTAAAGTCAAAAACTTCTGACCAGTTCTTCCAAATTCCGTAGTTTCCAATGGTTTCATTGTGCCAAATAAAACTAAACTGGCCACCATATTTTTTAACCTCATCAAAGAGCGACTGAATTTTTTTAATCGCTTCCTTCGGTGTTAATTTCAAATATTCATTTAGCGTACCGTCCATAAAAGCAAATGGGTGAATGTTTAATTTTGTTGTTTCATTATTCGTCAAATCAAACCATTTAAAAGGCCTAGAAGTTCCTGCTCTAAATCCGCAGATATCAGCATAACCCATTGAATAGTCATCTGTAATTTCTTGCTCAATAAGGGTTTTGTATGTGTAGGGAAATTTTAGAACTAAAAAATGTTGGCGACTAAAATGTACTCTCTTATTAATAATAGCTTCTAGGCGTTCAATTTCATTGTGTAAATAATATTCATAGCTATTTGATTTATAGCTTGGATGAATTCCGATATCTGCAACTTCACTCATTTTTTTAATTAATTGCTGCTGTTTACTATTTTTTACAGAAATATTTCGATCGTATTTTGCAAAATCTCCTAAAAGCCAAAATAATTTGAAGTCAATATTCTTATCTTTTAATAAACTAATTTTATCAAATGTATCGTATGGATCTTTTAAAATTCCAGTCTGAACTCTTTGGCGTTCAATTAATCTTTTTTTTCTTCCAAATAACAAATCTTTTAAAGTTGCAAGAACAGTTCTACTAAAACCTTTGTATTTATAAGCATATGCATTGTCAATATCAAAAGTTGGCAGTAAACTTAAACTTGGTTTTACACCTTTATTGCTTAAAAGTCTATGCTTTAGTAAGTAATTAATTATGTCTTCACACCAAATATCACAGCTTGCTTTTTCATTCCATTTAAAACGAAATAATACACTATTTTTTCCTTCAAAACGACTGTGGCTATCTGAATCAACAGAAGTGTATTCTTCCATTCTTGAAAGCACATAAAATATACTTGCTAGAGGATCTACTTTTCCATTAAATGACAGACATTCTTCCTCAAAAAACAGATCCTTATCAATTTCATAAACTCCGATATTTTCATCGAAAATAAGAGAACTTGGATTTATGTTAATACAGTTTTCAAATATTCGATCGGAATAATTAAATTTTGCCTTTTCGCTTTGTTCAAACTTTACAAAATCATTTGTCAGGGAATAGGGAATCTCCCGATCCTTAAAAATAAATCCAAGGGTGTAAATTAGTCTTTCAGTAATTTGATCTACATAAATTAAAATCATTAGAGTTCCTCCGTAATTTTTTTGCAAATAAAATTGGC